>DATBRJ010000329.1:0-11186 GCA_036560395.1 Actinomycetes bacterium
CGGACTCATCGGTGGTCACGATCGCGTTGCCGCTCTGCAGGTAGGTGGCCACATCCGTGTGCCCGAGCGACTCGAGCACGCGGCGCAGGTCGGGCATGGCCACCTTGCGGTTGCCGCCGACGTTGACGCCGCGCAGCAGTACGGCGTAAATCATCGCAGTCCTATCGTTTGAATGGCTTTGCCATGGTGCCCGCGTCGATCCTCCTCTGGCACGCCGTCCTGGTCGATACGGAAGGCCGACACGGGGCGGCCGAGCTCGACAGACCACGGCAGCTTCGCCGGTCGGCTCCCGCCGATCCCGTCGGCGATCGGCGGTAGCGTCCGAGTCGTGCTGGCGCCGTACCGCGATCTGTTCACCGTCCCCGGGACCTTAAAGTTCGCCGCCGCTGGCTTTGTCGCGCGGCTGCCGATCTCGATGGTCGGCATCGGGATCGTCCTCCTGATCTCGTCAACGACCGGGTCATACGGCATCGCCGGCGCGGTGGCGGCGCTGTACTCGCTTGCCGCGTCGTTGGTCGGCCCGCAAGTTGCCCGCCTTGTCGACAAGTACGGCCAGGCGACGGTCCTAGTACCGGTCCTCGTCGTCCAGGTGATCGCCATGATCGCCTTGATGGCCGCCGCTGTGAACGAGGCACCGCGCTGGACGCTCTTCGTCGCCGGAGTGATCGCCGGAGCGGCGACCCCGAGCATCGGCTCGCTGGTCCGGGCCCGGTGGGCGAGCGCATTGGCGGGCACGGGCCGGAGCCTGCAGACCGCATATGCGCTGGAGTCTTCGATCGATGAGCTGATCTTTGTGATCGGTCCGGTGCTGGTGACCGTGCTCGCGACCAGCGTCCATCGGCTGGCCGGACTGACGGCCGTACTCCTCCTGACCCTCGGTGGTGGACTCGCTCTCGCTGCGCAGCGCTCGACCCAGCCACTGCCACGACGGTCGGGCGCAGACGGCAGCGCCGGCGGGTCCGCCATTCGTTCAGCCACACTGCGGATGATCATCCTGATCATGATCGGACTGGGCGGCGTTTTCGGCTCGGTCGAGGTGATCGTGGTCGCCTTCGCGGACGAACATGGCAGCAAGGGTGCTGCCGGGTACGTCCTGGCCAGCTGGGCGCTTGGCAGCCTGATCTCCGGTGTGCTGTACGGCGCAGTGCACTGGCGGACCTCTCTCGGACGGCGGCTGCTCATCGCCTGCCCGGTGTTCGCACTGTCGATCGTGCCGCTGCCGTTTGTACCGAGCCTCCCGGTGTTGGCCGCCGTTGTCTTCGTGGCCGGCTTCACGATCTCGCCGACATTGATTGCCGCCTTCGGTCTCGTCGAAGACCGGGTGCCTGCGGCGCAACTCACCGAGGGTCTGACCTGGTCGACCACGGGAATTGGGCTCGGCATCACGGTGGCGTCGGCCCTGGCTGGGCAGGCCATCGATGACCACGGAGCCAGCGACGCGTTCTTTGTCTCCGTCGGGTCCGGCATATGCGCCGCGGCGGTGGCCCTGCTGGCGGCTCGCACTCTCACCCGTTCGCCGCGCGGCGCCCGTGATCTCACTGCGGTCGAGGTCTGACCGACGTCCCAGCAATCACACAGCGCGTGTACAGGGTGGATCATTCGGGCATCCTCTTCGCCCGAACAGGTGAAAGGCGACGCGCCGGGCGACCCGGCGGTCCCGGAGTTGGGCCGTCCGAGGGGCCAGACTTGATGCCTGCCGCCGAGCCTCCGGGGAGGGGTGTGATGCAAGAGCTGCGTCTGGTCACGGCCATCGACGAAGGCGTGCGGCTGCTGCTTCGCTCCCCAGACGGGAGCGAATACACCCTGCCACTCGATGAGAAGCTCAAGGCCGCGATTCGCGGCGATCGGGTGCGGCTCGGGCAGCTGGAAATCGAGACGGATACTCCGCTTCGCCCGCGGGATATCCAGGCGAGAATCAGGGCGGGCGAGTCCGCCGCCGACGTCGCCGTGGCGGCGGGGATCCCGCTGGAACGTGTGCGCCGCTACGAGGGGCCCGTCCTGGCCGAGCGCGAGCACATGGCGGCGACGGCGCGCCGCACCGCCCTGCGAGGCCCCGCGCTAAACGACGCTCCAGCCGCGCTGCTCGGCGACGTCGTGGCACAGCGCCTCCGCGAGCGTGGTATCGACCCCGACGCGGCCGGATGGGACTCCTGGCGACGCGAGGACTCACGATGGCAGATCGTGGTCAGCTACCATCGGCCACCGCCGGCGAACCCCACTGAGCCGACCGGTGCCGAGGGAGCGTCGCCGGTCGAGGCATCGAGCCAGGCCATCGAGCGGGCGCAGTTCGTCTTTGATCCGGCTCGCCGGACCATTGGCGCTGACAACGACTCGGCACGCCTACTTACTGCCGAGCAGCGGTCTCTTACGGCAGAGGCGGCGGCCGGCCTTCGCCCGATGATGACGGGGGCGCTGGCAGACGATCATGCCGACCGGCTCGACAGCGGCGACTGGCCGGAGGCCGGCAGCAGCGGTCGCGACCGCGGTGGCCACGGATCACGGCGGACCGCCGATCACGACAGACGGCGCGACTCCGGTGATGCCGGCCGGATCAAGGGGCATGCCGCGGCTGGCGAGTCCGACTTGACGGCGGGAGCCGGCGCTCCAGCGTTCGACGATCACGGCGGGCCCGCGCCGGTTACCGACGGCACGAGCGCACTCGGCTCAGGCGTGCAGCCGAGACCACGGCAGGGAGGTGCGGCTGCCTTCCTCGGTGACGATGGCCGGGCGATCCCGCGAGTGGGCGTGGCGGCGATGGGCGGCCTCGTACCCCTTGCACCGGTGCCTCCGCGGCGGCCTCTCCAGCGAGACGACACCGACGCCCAGCGCATCCGCCGATCCCGCAGGCCGCACGTACCGGCATCCGCCACGGCACCGATCCGCCGCCAGAGCGTCTATGACGAGCGGCTCATCAAGCCGACCGACCGCCCGGCGTCCGCCCCACGTCCGCGGCGGGCGACCGTCCCGAGCTGGGACGAAATTCTCTTCGGGACTCGCACTCGAACCCCTGACTAGCGGCCGAACCACCTCGATCAACTGACCGCCGCCATCTACCGCCACAGCCTCCCGACCATCCCGACAACAACGGTTGCAACAGCCGGTTGAGCTTAAGCGCGATTTCCAGGGCGAACGCACGCGTGCCTGATCCCGAGGGCGACGGCGGTTCGGGCACGTGATGCGAGCGAACGCAGCTGCCAGTAGGGGAAGCGGACACACGGCCCGCGAGGTGAGGCCGGGTCCGGGTGCTGCTAGGTGACGCGGGAGCGCACCGTTGCGTAGGACTCGTACTCGCCGCTCTCGACCAGGGTGCGCAGCCGGAGGAGGCCCTCCCACACATCCACGAAACGGGTGGTTAGTGGTGCGGGACCGAGCCTGAGCCGATCGGGCGAGCGGAAGTCCGGGATGACACGGCTCCTGTCGATATAGGCCCGGCAGATCGGCCATGCCTCCTCGTGCCGCAGCGACACGTGCGCACCCCGCCGGGCCGGGTCGCGAGGGGTGGCCACTGAGAAACCGAGCGGTGTCAGCCACGCATCTGCAAGATCGATCAGGTAGGACGTGAGCGCCGTCCCCTTCGCGCGCACGCGCTGCATGCCTGCCTCGGCGAGCATCCGCGCGCCTTCCTCCACCGCGTAGACGCCGAGGATCGGCGGCGTACCGGCCATGAAGCGACGGACGTCGGGCTCGGGGTCATATGCCGGTCCCATTGCGAACATGTCCCGTTGGCCGAACCAGCCCCAGATCGGCTGGCGGAGATCCTCCTGCAACTCGCGGCGCACGTAGAGGAATGCCGGTGAGCCCGGTCCGCCGTTCAGATACTTGTACGTGCACCCGACGGCAAGATCGGCCCCGGCTGCTGAAAGCTCCACTGGCACCGAGCCCACCGAGTGGCACAGATCCCATAGCACGAGCGCGCCGCGCTCATGCGTGAGCCGGGTGATCTGCGCCATGTCCGCCAGCGCTCCCGATCGATAAGCGACATGTGAGAGCGTGACCAGCGCCGTGTCCTCATCGATGGCGGCGGCGAGGTCGTCGAACGACGGGCCGTGGACCGGGTCGGAGCCGACCATTCGCACGGTTGACCCGCGCGCCGCAGCCAATCCCTCGATCACATAGCGATCTGTCGGGAAGTTGTCGTCATCGGTGATGATGACGTGGCGTCCAGGGCGGGCGTCCAGCGCTGCCGCGGCCAGTTTGTAGAGGTTCACGGTCGTCGAGTCTGAAACCGCGACCTCACCTGGGTCGGCGCCAACCAACGTTGCGGCGATGAGATCACCGACCTGCGTGGGGAGATCGATCCAGTGGTCCCAGGAGCGGATGAGATCCCGGCCCCACTCCTCGTCTACCGCACGGGCCAAACGCTCTCGCGTCGTGCGCGGCAGCCGCCCCAGGGAGTTGCCATCGAGGTAGATCAAGTCGGGGTCGTCGATCACAAAGCGCCCGACGAACGCGGCAAGATCGTCGTCCGCGTCAAGGTTCTCTGCGTACGACCGTTCAGTCGGGCCGGGCGTCATGCCGGTCACGCTAGCCCCGGTCGGCCAGCCCGTGGATGGCGGGAACAGGCCACTAGAGAACGCCTCCGTTCACCGATGTGCGCCGGTCCTGAATGCCATCGGGGTCCCGCCACGGCGCGTGACCGCCGAGCCGGACATCGTTACCGAACGGTGACTGAGCCGCTGTATCAGCCCGGCCGCAGCGAGCCTCTAGTAGGACGGGTGTCTCCCGAGGCATGAGGCGCCCAGCCGGCGAGCCGGTCGTCGGACCCGAGGGGGTTGACGTGGCGCGTAGTGGAGTCCTGTACATGCGCGTGGTTAGTCAAGGGTCCGGTCACCAGCGACGGCTCGCCGGCACCTGGGGAGCCGGCGGAGGCGGGCTCGAACCGTGGCGCCACGGGGGCCACGGATCGGCGCCGGCCAGGAGCAGCCGCGGTGCACGGGGCCGCCGCGGTCGTCGTCCACCCAGCGGAGGGGCCGGAGGGGGTGCCGAGCGGAGAGGCGATCACGGGGGTGTCGCCTCACCGCCCGGTCCGGCACAGAAGGGTCAAGGAGCCGGGACAGCGGACGGGTGCGTCGATTACATTGCGCCCGTGACGACCACCCCAGCGGACGGTCCTGCCGCCGAGAGCAGCAGCGAGCTCGCGACCGAGCATGTCGCCATGCTCGTCAAGGCCGCGACCGGCGGCGACCAGCGTTCGTGGGATGAGCTTGTACGACGCCACGCCCGGCTAGTCTGGTCGATCGCCAGAGCGCACGGCCTCGCCGCCGCTGACGCAGCCGATGTGAGCCAGACGGTGTGGCTTCGCCTCGTCGAATACGTGGGCACCCTGCGTGAGCCCACGCGGTTGCCTGGGTGGCTGAGCACCGCGGCCCGGCGGGAGTCGTTGCGGGTGCTCCACGGTCAGAGTAAGGAGACCCTTGACAGCGAGATGGTCGAACACATGGCAGGCAATGTCGCCGAGTCTCCCGAGGTTCAGGTGATCGCGGCCGACCGCGCGAGGCAGGTCTGGGCGGCGCTGCGCCTGCTGCCGCGCAACTGCCAAGTGTTGCTGCGGGCGCTTGCCGCGTCGGCCGAGATGCACTACGCGCAGATCGCACAAGGGCTCAACATCCCCGTCGGCAGCATCGGTCCGACCAGGCAGCGATGCATCAAGCAGCTGAGAACGGCACTGGCCTCGGTCACAGGCAGCTGACACCGCCGCGGCGGCCGGACATAATCGGAAGAGACGACGGGATTGCGATGACGACGTGGCCGGATGAGGAGCGAGAGCTACTGGCCGAAGTGGCCAGGGCTGCCGAGCTCGCCGACCCGGTGCCGTCAGAGGTGCTCGAGGCCGCCCGCGCCAGCCTGACCTGGCTGCGCGTCGACGCGGAGCTGGCCGAGCTCCTGGCGGACTCCGAGAGTGCGTCGAGGGCGGTGCGCAGTGAGCAGGGCTCGCGGCTCGTCTCGTTCGCGGCCGGTGACGTCGCGATCGACCTCGAGGTGATCGCTGCCGGCGATACCCGCCGGCTCGTCGGCCAGATGAGTCCCGCCGGTGCAGTCGACATCGAGATCCGTCACGCAGTCTCCGGATCGGCGACCCAGATACCCATCGATGACCTCGGTCGCTTCAGCGCCGAGGGCGTACCGCCGGGCCTGATCAGCCTGGTCAGCACTCCCCCAGGCGCCGCCGTGCCGATCGCCACCACCTGGATCCGGATCTGACACCTGCCATCCCTGCTGCCAGAATGCAGCTCGCCTGTGCGGTTGCGAAGGTCGCCGTGACAGGGCGGGCATTCTGGAGGCGGGACCGAGGATGGCAACGTACGTTCTGGTTCACGGCGCCGGCGGCTCGGACTCCTGGTATTGGCACCGCGTGGTGCCTGAACTACGCGCGCTCGGGCACGACGTCGTCGCTCCGGATCTGCCCATCGACGACGCCAAAGCCGGTCTAGAGGAGTTCGCCGACGTCGTGGTCGGCGCGATCGGCCCGCGCACGGACCTGATTCTGGTAGCGCAGTCCATGGCCGGGTTCACCGCACCCTTGGTATGCGAGCGGGTGCCGGTGGACCTGCTGGTGCTGGTCGCAGCGATGGTTCCGGCCCCAGGCGAGTCGGCGAGCGATTGGTGGACCAACACCGGGTGGGAGCAGGCCGTACGCGAAGACGAGGAACGCACCGGGCGGTCCCCCCAGGACAGGTACGACCCGCTGCGCACGTTCTTCCACGACGTCCCACCGGAGGTGGTAGCCGAGCCGATGGCTAGAGGGGGTACGGGGCGAGTCAGCGACGCCGTTTGAGCAGCCATGGCCGCTGAACGCCTGGCCTGATGTCCCGACCAGATTCCTCCTGTGCAGTTATGACCGCTTCTTCCCGGCGGAGTTCCAGCGCCGGGTGGTGAGGGAGCGGTTGGGCCTCACGCCCGACGAGCTGGACAGCGGCCACACGCCCGCGCTCAGTCACCCAAAGGAGCTCGTCGCGCGGCTCGAGGCATACCGTTCCACGGTCGACTGCGCCCCCTAGCCGTCCCTTCTCGGTCTGCCTTGACCAGACGGGCTGCTGGTTCCCCCGCGACGCGAACCATAGCCGCAGCCTGAAAAGTGCTGGTGATAAAGCCCGGGGCTGGCCTCGGGCACCTGCGTCTACAGGGGTCTCGGCCGAGGTTCAGGGGAAGAGGCGAGGTCCCACGCCGGGGCGGAACTGGAAGCGGGCCGCAGCGAGAAGCGCGTTGGCAGCCTCCCGCGCGGTCTCACCCGTCCGGGACATCCGGGCCGCGATGAGGCCGGTGACGATCGGGGTTGAGAACGAGGTGCCGCTCCATTTGACGATCCCCGCGGAGGTATCCCGCACCTCGCCATCCACGACGGTCTTGTACTTCATCTGGGGGTACGCATTCACGATTTCTTCGCCAGGCGCGTAGACGTCGACCCAGGCTCCGTGGTTGCTGAACCAGGACCGGCGCTGCCCGTCGCGGCTCATCGAGCCCACCCCAACGCACCAGGGGAAGGCCGCTGGCCAGAACGGCGCAGTCCGCCCGTCGTTACCCGCAGCGGCCACGAGGACGACGCCGCCGAGCTGGCTCAGGCGTTCTTCCCAGAGAGTCTGGAAGGCAAGCGAGGGGACGTTTCCCCGGGTGTAGCCCCCAGCGGACATGCTGATGATGTCCGGTGACCGTGACAATGCGTCGTGAATCTGCTTTATGAGGCTGGACTCCCTAACAAAACCCGAGACTTCAATTTCGCGTTCGACGACAACCTGGGCGGCCGGGGCAATACAGCGGATCACACCCGAGACGAACGTGCCATGGCCGGCGTACGGATCGGCAAAGCCATCTCTGCCACGGCCCATGGGGTCGACCTTGAGCCTGTCCGGGTTTTCGATGTCGTCGCTGGTATTTGGTTCTACACCTTGAATCCAGGGCGCCCACGCACTCGCTCCGTAGAGCAGACCCGTGTCCACAACCGAGACACGCACATCAGTCCCGGCGGCGGCATCGCCGATGCTCGGCCACAGCGCTTCCCGAACGATCTCCGGGTCTTTCCCCTCCTGAGGAGTAATAACTGGTTCCGGTTCCGTCGCCGGGCAAGTGCTGTTATAGGTGATGATGAATGCGTGATCGAGCGTCGCTGCGCCTATCCCGAGGCGCCCGTCGAGGTCGTTGATGACGTCCGGTGTGTGCTGTGAGTGGCGGACGTGGACGTCGAGCCTCGTGATGCCGCGGATCAGCGCACGGTCTTCCCCTTCGGCTCTGCTTTCCGCCTCAGCTTCAGCGGCATAGGCGCCTAGGGCGCGCAGGGCGTCCTCTACGCGCGACAGATCCCCATCGCGGGTCAGCAAGGACCGGCTGCGATAGAAGTAGTCGATATGCCGGTCTTGCTCCCAGCTCAACGGCCAGGCACGAACCTCCGGATCGGCGTCAAGGGCCGTCCGCACCTCTGGCACCAATCGTCCCTGGTTCTCGTCTCGAGCGTGCTCTTCCGCAATGGAAAGTCGGCCGCCGTTTCCATTTGTAGACATGCCCTAACCCCCAAATGACCGTCATGACCAGCCGTTATCACTCCGTATTTTCCGCCTTGACAGCCAAAAGCTCTACCCATAACGTGTCGCCCTCTCTACCTTTGGTGAGATGCGGCAGGGGGAAAGAAAGCACGATTTCTCGGCCGGAATGGCCCTGTCGGACGTCGCGATCGAGGACCTGCCTTCACTTGGGTTTTCTCGCCCCGCTGACACCGCGCGGGTGGCCGAGCACCTGCTTGCGACGACCCGGGACCCGCGCGTGCGGTCATATGCAGGACAAGCACTCGGCATCGCGACAAGGGAAATGGGCGATGTGGGCCGGGCTGTCCGCTATTTGCGTGCCGCATTGGCGGCGGCGACCTCGTGCGGGGCCGATCGGGAGGCCGACGTCCACGCGAGCCTCGGCGCCACGTTGGCCTTCGCCGGCCGGAGCAGCGAGGCCCTCCGCCACATGGACGCCGCACTCGGCAAGGCATCCGGCGTCACAGCGGCCCGGGTGAGGGTGCGCCGCGGCGTTGTTCTCCAGATCCTTGGCCGTACCCGTGAGGCCATCGAGGAGCACCGGCGTGCCGCGCGAACCCTCCACACCGCGGGCGATACCACCTGGGAGGCCCGAGCACTAAATAACCTTGGTAATGCGCTCATCGATCGGGGCGACGCGCGCAGTGCCGAGGCGGCACTCATCCGCGCCGAGGCCTTAATGATCGAAGCCGGCATGCTCTTCGATGCGGCCATCGCGCGTCACAATCGCGGGCTGGTGGCGTCGCTGCTTGGCAGGGTGCCCGAGGCGCTCGCACACTTCGACACGGCCGAGAAGATGTACGCGGACGCCGGGGCACGGCCGGCGGAACTGTCGGAGGTCCGAAGCGCTGCGCTGCTCGCCGTAGGCCTGCACGCCGATGCCCTTCGCCATGGGCAGGAGGCGGTTGACATCCTGCGCAGCCGCGGCGCGTCGGCTGCATACCTGGCGAACGCGCTGGTCCGCGGCGGTGACGCCGCGTTGGCCGTTGGGAGCCTGGAGCTCGCTCGGTCGTACGCCGCGGAGGCGGGTCGGCTCTTCCGGCGGCAGGGGCGTGAGCGCGGGGAGACGCTGGCGCGGCTCATGGTGATCCGCGCCCGCCATGCGTCCGGCGAAGGCAGCCGTCGGCTGCTTCGCGACGCAGCCGGGGTGGCGGCAGCGGCCGACCGCCACAGCGTGGCCGAGGCGGTCGAAGCGCACCTGTTGGCCGGGCAGATCGCGCTCGGCGTCCATGACCAGGCCGCCGCCAAGTCCCACCTGCTGCGGGCGGCCCGGTCCCGGTCTCGCGGGTCGGCGCTGCGTCGAGTAATCGGTTGGCACGCGGCCGCCCTCCGCTCAGACGCGGTCGGGCGACGTAATGCGGTATTCGACGCATGCGAAAGGGGTCTGCAGATCCTCGACGCGTACAAGCTCACGCTCGGGGCGGTGGAAATGCAGGCATCAGCGACGGCGCATGGCGCCGCGCTGGCCGAGATCGCCATCCAACACGCTCTAGCCGCGAATGATCCCCGCGCGCTGCTCCGGTGGGCCGAGCGTTGGCGGGCGACCACCTCCATGATCCCGCCGGTACGTCCGCCAGACGACGAGGAGCTTGCTGCCGACCTCGCGACGCTGCGGCAGTTGACCCGCCGACTCAACGACGCCACGGTCGAAGGTCGGCCCATCCCGACGCTCGAGCGTGAGCGGCGGCGGCTCGAAGACAGTGTGCGCAGCCGCGTTCTTCGGACCTCCGGGGCGGATCTCGCGGCCATCACCGAGCACGTTGACGTCGACGAGCTTCTCGCCACGCTCGGCGACACTCGGCTCGTCGAGATCCTGCAGGTCAATGGTGAGCTCACGGTCCTGGTCGCGCCCGCCGGGCGGGTGCGGAAGTTCAGCGCGGGACGGCTAGCGGAGGCCGCGAGAGAAGTCGACTACGCGAGGTTCGCGCTGCGCGGTGCCGCCGGGACGGGCGGATCACGGGCAGAGGTCGCTCTGCGACGCCTCGAGACAGGTGGGCCGCGCCTTCAGGAGATGTTGTTCGGCGACGCCGTCCGTGCGCTTGGGGATGGGCCGCTGATTGTCGTTCCACCGGCCCGCTTGCACGCGACACCTTGGGGCGTGCTTCCGGCCCTCAGGAATCGACCGTTCGCGGTAGCCCCATCTGCTGCCTCGTGGCTGCGGGCGGTGACCAGGCGAGCCCCCCGGCGCCGAGACGTCGTCCTTGTGGCCGGGCCGAACCTCGGCTCACGCGGTGCTGAGGTCACCACGCTGCGGCGGACCTACGAGGACGCGCGGGTGCTCGCGAATGGTGCGGCGACCTGCGAGGACGCTCTCAAGGCGCTCAACGGCGCATGGCTCGCTCACGTCGCCGCTCACGGTGTCCTTCGCGCCGACAATCCGCTCTTCTCCGCGCTGACCTTGGACGACGGACCGCTGACCGTCTATGACCTGGAGCGGCTCAGGCGGGCGCCGTACCGGCTCATTCTCTCGGCGTGCGAATCAGGTATCGGCACGACGGCAGGTGCGGATGAGGTGCTCGGGCTGGCCAGCGCCGTCATCTCACTCGGTACTGCTGGGCTCCTCGGCAGCACTGTGATCGTCGACGATGATGCCGCCGTACAGGTCTCGCTTATCGTGCACGAACACCTCCGCGCCGGCGCCGACCTCGCCCATGCTCTCTACCGCGCACGGCA
>DATBRJ010000330.1:0-3325 GCA_036560395.1 Actinomycetes bacterium
TGAGTGAGGGGACTCGAACCCCCGACACCCGGGACCACAACCCGGTGCTCTACCAGCTGAGCTACACCCACCATGTGACCTGCGCCGCAGCAAGTGTACCGGCGCCACCGTCTGGCTCGCGCAGAGATCATTAACGTCCGAGCACCGGGCGACTGTTTCCGCCTCCTGGCTGATCAAGAGTTACTCGGGTACGAACCCAGCCGGATCATGACGGATCCCGGAGGTGGATATGTGAGCATCGACTGGGGCGGAATACTCCGCCCGGACGTACCACTAATCGAGCTCTTCATCCGTGGATCGGTCATCTATCTCGTCGGCTTCACTCTGCTGCGCAGCTTCCCGTCAGAACCGGCAGCGCCGCTATCGGAGCAGCCGACGGTGATCAGTCATCGACCACCTGGCCGGGCTCCTCCGAGATCAGGAGGTTAGGAGTGGTTTCGCTGGGCGGCTCAGCGCGGTCGGGCGGCGGCGTGCCGGTAGTCGCGCCGGCGATCGCTTTAGCTGTCTCCGAGTCTGGCCCCGGCGGCGGTACGAAGATCGCTTGGCGATAGTAGCGCAGCTCCTGGATGCTCTCCTTGATATCGGCGAGTGCCCGGTGGTTCCCGGTCTTGCTCGGAGAGTTGAAGTACACCCGCGGATACCACCGCTTGGCGAGCTCCTTGACGCTCGACACGTCAACCATCCGATAGTGCAGATGACCCTCGAGCGTCGGCATGTCCCGGGCGAGGAATCCACGGTCGGTCGCCACCGAGTTCCCAGCCAGCGGCGCCTTCCGTGGCTCCGCGACGAACTGGCGGACGTACGACAGCACGAGATCCTCGGCCTCACCGAGGCTGACTCCGCGGTCGAGCTCGGCGAGCAGGCCCGAGGCGGTATGCATGGCGCGGACGACGTCGTCCATCTGATCCACAGTCGGCTGCGGTGGCTTGATAACCACGTCGACCCCCTCACCGAGCACGGTGAGCTCCGCATCGGTGACCAGGGCCGCAACCTCGATTAACGCGTCGCGGCGCAGATCAAGACCGGTCATCTCGCAGTCAATCCAGACCAGGTAGTCGGCCACGCACCCTCCTTGCTTTGCTGTCGGCCCACGTCCGCGTGCCTGCCACCCTATGGCCCGCGGCGGTGCCGTCCGCGCTGCTCAGCGGGATGAAGCTCACTCTCGTCCACCCGGGGCTCCGGCAGCCATGGCTCGGGCGGGTGATAGACCTCCGCGAAGCCCCGGTCGTGGTCCCAGGGCAGGCGCCCGTCGTCTTGGTTCGGGTACGGCCCGGGCGCCAGGCCGTTTGGCTCGGCGAGCGGGAGCCAAGGCGGTTGCGGCGGCATATCGCCAACATGCGGCACGGATGCGGCTGTGTCGTATTCGTTTCCCTGCCACGGCCGCTGCGGGATGTCGGGAATCCATGCGTGCTCGTCGTTCCAGTCCGTGTCCCACGGCTCGTGCCAGGTCTGGCCAACGGGCACCGGCGGCCAGGGTTGCTCCGGTGCACTGTAAAACTTCTCGGCTCCCACGGGATCAGAACCCCACGCCGGCTCTGGCGCCTCCTGCTGTGGAGGAGCCGGTGCGTCGGCGGTCTCGCTAGTCCGGAGCTGGGGAAGCGAAAGCCCGGTCATCCGGACGACGACGAAGATCGATGCGGTAACAGCTGCAACTGCGCCGGCACCCAACGCCGCTGTGGTGATATCAGCGCCAGTCAGGATGAGGACGGCGGGGACGACCACTGTCGCAAACGCGCCCCACCCCAGGCACTCGCGTACGACGTCCGGCTGCCGAGGCCGGCCGCGTTGAGAGTCGCGATGGTCGGACACGGGAGCCAGCGTAGAGGCTCGCCGTCGTTTGGCGATGGTCGCTCTCGCACTTCGGTTCGCGGCCGGCCCACACCGGGGCGGTGGCTTAAGGCCAGACTGAGCGGAGCCTCGCCTTCGTCGCCTCGTCACAGAGAGCTCCTGCGACGCCGGCGTCGTACGCCTGCTTCGCGGTGATTCCGAGCCGGTCCAGCTGCGAGTACTCGCGGCCCAGGTCGGTACCGAACATCGCCGGGTCGTCCGTGTTCACCGTGCAGAGCACGCCCGCCTCGACCATATGCGGCAACGGATGCTCGTCGAGCGAGCGGACCGCTCCAGTGCGGACGTTCGATGTCGGGCAGACGTCGCAGACGATGCCGCGATCGGCGAGTTCGGCAAGCAGGACGGGATCATCGACTGCGCGGATGCCGTGCCTGATCCGGTCGGCATGCAGCGCATCGAGCGCCCGCCGTATGGACGAAGGTCCAGAGACCTCGCCGGCATGTGGGACCGAGCCGAGCCCGCCAGCTCTCGCGATATCGAAACAACGGGTGAACAGCTCGGGCGGGTACTCGGCTTCGGAACCACCGAGCCCAAGGCCCACGACGCCACGCTCCCGGTATTTGACGGCGAAGGGTACGACCTGCTCTATCGCGACCGGATCGGTGTTGCGGGCGATGTCGGGCGTCAACCGGACCTCGATGCCCAGCTCCTCGCGGGCCTGCTGCGCGCCGTCGCAGTAGCCGGAGAACAGCTCGTCGGGATCGAGCCCCAATGAGAGCCGTTCGAACGGCGAAACGATGCCCTCCAGATAGACAGCGCCGTAAGCGGCCGCCTCGCGGGCGTAATCGACGACGACCTGGCGGAAGTCGTCATAGGTGCGCAGGACATTCGTGGTGAGCACCCACACCTCGATGAAGTGCGCGAAGTCACGGAACTCATAGAAGGGAGCGGCTTCCTCCACCGTGGAGAACGGCAGCGCCTCGCCGTTTCGCCGGGCGATGTCCAGCAGGGTCTGCGGCCGAACCGTTCCCTCGAGGTGCACATGCAGCTCGATCTTCGGGACCTGTGCAGGTTCGCTGACTGGCAGCGCCCTTTCCTGCTCCGCGTCGATCACCCGGCAGAGGCTAGCTCCTCGCGGTGACAGCTAGCGCCCCCGCCTGCTTTGCAGGATGCTGGCCTCCGTGAGCGTGATCTTGATCACCGGCGCGGCCGGCCGGATCGGGACCTATCTGCGGCGCGGCCTTCCTTATCTCGGCTGGCGGCTTCGGCTCCTCGATGTCAAGCAGCCCGACAACCTTGCGTCCGGTGAGGAGGCCGTCGTCGCCGACATCCGGGATACCGATGCGATGGAAGCGGCCGTTCGCGACGTCGACGCGGTCGTGCACCTCGCCGGCATCGCCAATGAGGCGCCATTCGCCGAGATCTGTGCCGCGAACATCGTGGGCACCCACACCGTCTTCGACGCCGCCCGGCGCGCGGGCGTGCCCCGGATCGTGTACGCGAGCAGCAACCACGCTGTTGGCTTTACGCCCCGGCA
>DATBRJ010000331.1:0-1885 GCA_036560395.1 Actinomycetes bacterium
GTCCTGACGACGGCTCGGCCGGTTGGCGCCCGGAGCGTCTCGACCGACTCCTCCAGGACGAGACGTCCGCGGTCGATCACACCGACCCGGGTACAGAGCTGTTCGACCTCAGCCAGCAGGTGGCTGGACAAGAAGAGGGTCGTGCCTGCGGCGTTCAGCTCGGACAGGAGGTTTCTAATCTCTCTGATCCCCTGCGGGTCGAGCCCGTTGGTCGGCTCGTCGAGCACGAGCAGTCGCGGCTCATTCAGCAGCGCCGCCGCCAGTCCGAGTCGTTGCCGCATGCCCAGCGAATACGCCTTGACCGGCCGGTCGTCCACCCCGGCCAGGCCGACGCGCTCGAGGGCCTCAAGGACCCTGGAGCGCCTGGCGCGTCGCCCGCGGGCGCCCCTTGCCGGGCCGGCGCGGTCGAACAAGGCCAAATTCGTCCGCCCTGACAGGTGCCCGTACGCCGCCGGGCCTTCAACGAGCGCGCCGACGTCGGGGAGTACCTCACCCACCCGGTGGGGCACCGACGCACCGATCACCTCGATGTCGCCGCTCGTGGCGTAGACCAGGCCCAGGATGAGCCGCAGCAGGGTCGTCTTGCCCGAACCGTTCGGGCCGAGCAGACCGTACCGGTCTCCGCTGCGAACCGAGATGTCCACGCTGTCCACGGCGAGGATCGGTCCGTAGCGCTTCGTGAGTGCCCGGGTGGTGATCATCCGAAGCCCCGCACGTAGTCGAGCAGATCCGATCCTGCTCGCTCCAAAACCTGCGGCGCGACGAAACCGGCGAGGAGGAAGGCCTGCCGGTTCGGCTGCTCGCCGGACCAGACGAGGAGAGTGGTGAGGAGCGAGGTGCGCATCTCGAGCCCCTGACCGGAGTCGAAGTCGACCGGGAGGGCGCCTGCCTTCTCGGCGGAGCCGATCGCGCGGCCGCCAAGTCGGCCGGGCAACGGCACGGCGACAAGTGTCGACAAGCCATATCCGTAGGTTCCGACGCCGGCGACCACCTCAGGCGTCGGCATTCGTGGCCGGCCGCCGAGACTGCCTGGCAGCGGGAAATAGGTGATGGAGTTAAGCGACGAGGCGACATCGGGCGCGTTCGTCGTTGTGAGGACGGCAGATCTCGGCCGCACCGGCGCGATCACCGTGGGATCGGGAGCCTGCTGGCTGACGTCAAGGAAGCGAGAGGTGAGCACGGCGCGGCCGGCATCTCGCCCGCCAATCTCCACCCGAAGCGGCAGCCCGCTCTCGGGGTCCGCCCACACGTCGATCCGGCCGATCATCGATGCCGCGTCCTGCGGCGTGACCCTGAATCCTGCGGCAGCCATTCCAGCGATTCTGCGTGGCGGCAGCCGGCTCACGGGGTCACCTCTCGCCGCGGCGAGCACGCGATGGGCCAACGCCGGAGGCGTGAGGTCGGGCGCCCAGGGGAGCCGGATGGGCAGCTCGCCGACGATCCCGGTGACCAGGTTGCGCTCGTAGTTCCAGATGAAGGTGCCGTCCGCAGTCCGGTACGTGTCCTGCTCCCCCGTCGCGGTCAAGACGGCAACCCGCCATGCCAGCGGTGTGGCAAACCAGGTCCGGATACGGGTCGTGCCCGCGAGGAGGTCCGCGACGTCACCGATCTGCGGCAGGCCGGGCAGCGCGATGTGGCCGGTGGTTTCCACGTACCCCTGATAGGGCTGAGCCGCCGACGAGACGACTCGATTCCTGAGCGTCGCTGGATCGATGCCTTGGTCGGCAACCGGCCATGCACCGATCACGATGGGCGACAAGCACAGAACTGCCACACCACCGGCCACCGCGGACCACCGGCGTATCGCGTCCCGTCGGACGACGCTCACCGCATAACGGTATGGCGGGCAATCTCGACTTCCGTCCCTACTTGGCACCTTCTCGAC
>DATBRJ010000332.1:0-7012 GCA_036560395.1 Actinomycetes bacterium
AGCATGCCGAGCTTTTCGCCTGGATCCTCGAGATAGCCGAGGTCGTCCATGAGGCGCTCGGCGTAGAGTGCCCAGCCCTCGCCGTGCCCGGAGACCCAGCACATCAAGCGCTGCCAGCGGTTGAGCAGGTCGGCACGGACGACTGTCTGAGCGATCTGCAGGTGATGTCCGGGGACGCCTTCGTGGTAGACGGTCGTCACGTCTCGCCAGGTGGAGAAGCGTTCGACCCCCTGCGGGACGGCCCACCAGATTCGACCGGCTCGGCTGAGATCCTCACTCGGCGCGGTGTAGTACACGCCGCCGTCGCTGGTGGGCGCGATGCGCGCCTCGATCCGCCGCACCGGCTCCGGGATGTCGAAGTGGGTTCCGTGCAACTCCACGATCGCCTTGTCGGCGAGCGTTTGCATCCATTCGCGGAACGCCTCTTCGCCGGGGATGCTGCGCGCCGGGTCGGCCTCGAGGATCTCGACGGCGCGATCCACCGTCGCGCCGGGACCCGCGATCTGGACCGCCACGTCGCGCATCTCGGCTTCCAGGCGCGCAAGCTCGGCGAATCCCCACGCATACGTTTCGTCCAGGTCAATGGTGGCGCCGACGAAATAGCGCGACGCCAGCTCATAGCGCTCCCGGCCGACGGCCTGCCGCTCCTGGCCTAGTGGCACCAACTCGGCGCGGACGAGGGAGCCGAACTCCCTGGTCGCTTCGGTGGCGGCAGCGGCGGCCCGGTCGACCTCCGCACGGCGTGCGCCAGTCGTCGAGAGCCTCCTCGCGAGCCCGTGGAAGACGTCGTCCCCGGCCGGATCAGTCCAAAGGTCGCACTGCTTTGCGACCTCGACGAGTTGATGCCGGGCACTGATGTGACCGCCGCGCGCGGAGTCGAGGAGGGTGGTCCGCAGCTGGGTCAACGCCCGGGGTATTTCGCCAAGCCTCGCTGCGATGGCGCAGACCGCCTCGTCCCCGTCGGTCGGCATGAGATCGAGGATCTGGCGAACGTCGTGCAGCGGACTGTCGATGACGTTCAGGGCGCTCGTCGTCTCCCCCGCGTCGTACCTGGCGAGCTCCAGTGCAAGCCGTTCCACCATGGCTTCCTTGGCGACCCGCTCTCGCTCGTCGGCCGGATCGGCGGTTTCGACCGCCGCGAGCGTGCGCCGGGTCAGCTCCGCGCGTTCGGCAAACCCCGCCGGGGAGAGGTCGTCGATCGCGTGGTCATAGCCAGGGATCCCGACATAGGTCGCGGTGATCGGGCTCAGGCGCACCCATTCGTCGACGTACCTGTCGGCAAGCTCATCAATAGGCCTCACGGGCTGACTCTATGAGATCCGGGCGAGAGGTCTCGTACCTTGGTCGCCATGCGCATCGGGATCGTCGGTCTCGGCAGCATCGCCCACCGGGTCTATCTGCCGTTGCTGTGCAACCGCCAGGACGTAGAGATCGTCGGGCTGATGAGCCGGTCCGACGCGACGGTCACACAGGCCGGCCGTACCTATCGCATTGATGACGTCTTCACGGACTTGGGCGATCTTCTTGCGCGCAAGCCGGAGCTCGTCTTTGTCCATGCCCCCACCGTCGCCCATACCGAGATCGTCACGGCCTGCCTGGCCGCGAACGCCGCGGTCTACGTCGACAAGCCGGTCGCGTACAACCTCGCCGACTGTGAGGAAATGGCGTCCAGGGCCGCTGCCGGCGGGCTGCTGCTCGCCGTGGGCTTCAACCGCAGGTTTGCGCCGATGTATGTGCGGGCCAGGGATTGGGTTACGGCCCATGGCGATCTGCGACTCGCCAACATGGAGAAGCATCGAGCAGCTGCCCCGCTCCAGACGGCTCGGGAGGCCGTCTATGACGACCTGATCCATGTGCTCGACACCCTGCTGTGGCTGCTTGGCGAGCAAGTCGCAGCGCTGCCGGTCGACCTGCGAGTCGACCAGACTGCAGGATTCCGGATGGCCGCAGGCGCGCTTTGCACCCCCATAGCCTCCGCTTCGTACTCGATGATCCGCTCTGTGGGCGCGGATCTCGAACGGCTCGCGGTTCATGCTGATGGTCGCTCTGCCGAGGTGGTCGATCTCGACCGTGCCACCTTCGACGGGCCGGATGGTCGCAGGCTGGCCACGTTTCCGTCCTGGGACACAGTGGTGGAACGGCGTGGCTTCACCGCCCTTGTGCAGCATGTGCTCGACACCGTCGGCACGCCTGAACGCTGTGAGGTGGCCGCCACCCGGGTCATGTCCACGCATCGCCTTGCCGAGTCGATCGTCGCCAACGCCTGACCGAAGGTCCCCACCGCTGGCCAGAGACCGATGCCCGTCAAGGTCTGCACGATCCGGCGACGCAGACATACCCTCGATCCTGTATGCGCATTTCAGGTGGTGTCATCGGGATTGCAGGAGCGCTGAGCGCGACCGCCGGCCTCATTGTGGTGGCGCTTGCCGTGGACGAGGGGCGCGGAAGAGGCGTGAGGGACCGCGCAGTGGACGAGCGGCTGCACGAAGCAGCTGGAGCGGCACCCCAGCGGCATCATGCCGGTGCCCCCTTGCGGCCTAACCTGCGCAGCCTGCCTGCCGAGGACGTACACATCGAGAGCACCACCGACGGACGGCGGCTTAGGTTCGCATCCGCCTTGGCCAATATCGGGATCGGGCCGCTGGAGGTGCGGCCCGAGCGCGGCGGCAGATGTCCGCCGCGGCAGCGCCATGCCGCCCAAGTGATCTACGAAGACCACGCTGGGAATGGCCGCTTTGATCGCGGCGAGGACGGCATCATCGCCACATTTGCGGCCGGCTGCATGCTCGACCATCCGACCCACAGGCACTGGCACTTCGACGCGATGGCCCGCTATGCGCTCACCAAGCCCGGTACGAGCACCCCCATCGCTTCTCAGAAGAAGGTGAGCTTCTGCCTGCGGGACAGCCGAGAGGTTCCGGGGCGATTGGGGCCGACCCGCGAGCATTACGGCGATTGTGGCCGGAACAAGGTGCAGGGCATCTCGCCCGGCTGGGCCGACGTTTACCGGGCAGAACTGCCTGGCCAGATGCTCGAGCTGCCGGATGAGCTCGCTGACGGGCAGTACTGCCTCCACGCGGCCGCTGACCCGTTCGGCCTCCTGCAGGAGACGGATGAGAGCGACAACGCCGCCGTCCGATCGATCCGCATCACCGGCAACGACGTGCGGTCCGGGGATCGGGCGGCGTGCGCGGTGCCGTGACCATGCCGTCTTCGTCGAGGCGAGGCAGGCGGGCGATCACCTGCGTGGTCATGGCGGCCGCGGCAGCAGGGTTGAGCGCGTGTACGGCGTCAAACGGTGATACGGCCGCCCCGGTCCGCAGCTCTGAACCTGCCAGATCGCCTGCTACCACCGCTCGGACACCGACCGGCAGGCCGACACCTTCGGCATCTCAGCCAAGCCCGAAGCCCGTTGCTTTCGACGCGACTGCGGCTTGGCGGGTGGTACGGACCTTGGCGGAGCGCATCGGCCCGAGGGAGTCGACGACAAGCGCGTACCGGCGCGCTGCCAACCTCGTGGACGACCGGCTCGCACATCTCGGCTACCGCGTGCACCGCCAGCGGTTGAGAGTGCCGGCGGGTGTCTCCTGGGGGATTCCGGTGCCGGCCGGACAGACTGAGAACGTCATCGGGCAACCGCGGGGCTTCGACCCAAGAAGGCCGTACGTCATCGTGGGTGCGCAGCTCGACACGGTCCCGCAGGCGCCAGGCGCCGAGGACAACGGCTCCGGGGTCGCCGTCATGCTCGAGCTCGCTCGAATGGCCGCCGCGCAGCCGCCGCCGCTGCCCGTCGTGTTCGTGGCGTTCGCCGCCGAGGAGCCGCGCGGTGCCGGCGACAGCCGCCACCATTACGGCTCGCGCGCCTACGTCAGGGCCATGAGTGCGGTCGCGAAGAAATCACTTGCCGCAATGCTCAATCCCGATCGGGTCGGGGTAGGCAGACGGGTTCCGATCTGTACGGGAGGCGTCGGCACCGCCGCCGTGGCCGACGCCGTCGCAGCCGCCGCGCGCCGGATCGACGTTCCCGTGCGCCGCTGCTCGGACAACCGCAGCAGTGACCACTGGTCATTTGAGAAGGCCGGCCTGCCCGCGGTGCGGTTGGGCAGCACGCCGTATGCGCAGTACCACAGCAGCCGGGACCGCATCGGCGTCATCAACCGTGCCCAACTCGCCAGGACCGGCCGCCTCGCGTGGGAGTGGCTCGACCACGTGACGACCTCCTAGTGTCGCGTGAACGAGGTCCTATCCCCGTCTGGCCCGTCCCGATGGTGCGCACCCACGCCGGGCAAAGAACCTCGTTCGCGCGACGCTAGCCGGTGTCGTACGGCGGCCCGCTGGCATCCCAGATCTGCTGGAGAATCGGCCGGCCAGCCCTGGTCGACAGGACACGGGGCGCAAAATCTGCCCCGATCTTCACCGGGACGAACCGTGCGGCCTTCATCTGGTCCGCCCAGAGCACGACCTCGAGGATGACGCCCTCTTGTGTCTGGCGAGAGAAGTCCATGTCGAAGACATAGTTGCCGAGCGAATACGCGATGAGCTTTCCGTGGTAGATCTCCGCCCCTTGCACCCAGTGTGGATGCGACCCGATCACCAGGTCGGCACCGGCGTTGACAAGAGCCCGCGCAACAGTTCGCTGGTCAGCGACCGGCTCGCTGGTGTATTGCTGGCCCCAGTGAGGCAGAACCGTGAGGACGTCGACCCGGGGCCGGAGCTGCCGGATGGCGTCGCGCATCGCATCGAGATCCCCGGCGCTGAGCTTGCCCAGCCGAGGCTGCATGCGAAGTTGTACGACACCCGGTTCGCTCCGGCGAGCAGGCGGCGACTCTCCGATCGCGTTGAACGCGAGGAAGCCGAAGCGTACGCCGTCCCGCTCAATGATCGCCGGGCGCCACGCCTGCGCCGTATTCGCTCCGGCTCCAACTGGGACGATCTTGGCGCCGCGTATCCTCTTCACGGTCTCGATGAGCGACTGGGTCCCGTAGTCGCCGACATGGTTGTTAGCGAGGCTCAAGACGTCGAAGCCGGCCGCGATGAGGCCGCGGAGAATGCGCGGGTCAGCACCAAAGGAGTCACTCCCCTGCCGTGGTCGGCCAAGGCGAGACAGTGAGCTCTCGAGATTCCCCACGGTGACATCGGCCGCGGCCAGTCGGCGTGAGGTCGGCCTTAGCGGACCGCCGAAGTCGCCGTCCGCGGCGATCGCCTGACCCACACGCCTCGCCAACATGAGATCGCCGACAGCGGACATCGTCAGCACATCGGCTGGGGCGGCGCCAGCGGTCTTGAGCGGATAGGCCGCCGGATCACGTAGCGGGTCGCGGCCATCGACCCGGACGACCTGTACGGAGGGGTTAACGGCCGCCGCAGGCACGACGGCGAGCACCCGGCGGTCCCGGCTGGCGGCTGTCACCGCTGCCGAATCCTTGGACCGTCGGCTCGCCGGCGGCACGCCAGCGACCGTGGGCCCGGCAACCAGCCGCAGCCGGCCCGCCGCCGCACCGAGCTCACTCCAGTCGGTGAGGTCGCCGGCCACGACGCGTTCGGCCGTGCTCTGACTTATGTCGAGCGGCTGTCTGGTCGGGTGCATCGCGAGGACGAGCGGCATCGATGACGCGGGTTCGGTGTGGCTCGGCGAGGTCGCAGCCGCGCTCGAACCAGGTGTGGTGGTCCGAGCTGTTTGCGCCCCGCCGCCGGTGCAGGCCACCACGGGCAGCAGGAGCGTCAAGACCACCGGCAGCCGCACCTGTCGCCACACCTTGCCGTTCGTGAGGGGGGCGATGGCGACCTGGACCGCCGAGGCCACCCGCAGCCGGGCCTTGGTGGCTCTGGCCCCACGAGCTCGCGCGCTGCCATTCACAGAGGCGGCGATGGGCGCTGGACCGGTGAGGCCACCGGCAGTCGGGGATCCGACCTCGGCATCCACCGCCCAGTCTTCGTGGTCATCAGTCAACTCCTGCGTAGCCTTTCGCCTGGGCGGTCGTACACCAGCCTCTCCCCATCGTGGCCGATCCCACTGCTCGCGGGAACGGCGTAGCCCCGCCAGCCGACTCGGGGTAGCGGTACGTCGCGTCGGAACGCGGTGATCGCGGTGGTATGGCGACGGCCACCTCAGACGTCGGCGGCCGGTTCACTGGCTCTGGGCTAGTCTGCGGATCACGGAGGCCGCTGGCAACAGCGATTCGCAGCGATGGGGCCGTGCCGGCTACCGGGCCGGCACAACAGGATCAGGCTCGAGGTGAGATCTCTGTACAGCGCACTGCACATCAGGGCCGGGCTTTCAGACGGCCTCAGGAGGATCTGGTCGCCGCATGACCGCTGACATCTATTACGAGCGGGCCGGCGCGGGCTCCGCAGTAACCCTGTTGCACTCCGGCGTGTGCGACTCACGGATGTGGGACCCGCAGTGGGTACCGCTTGCCGAGTCATTCACGGTCGTCCGCCTCGACCTGCGTGGCTTCGGCCGCACTCCGCTGCCTCCCGGGCCTTACTCGGACGCCGGGGATGTCGAAACGGTGCTCGATGCTCTCGGCATCGAGCAGACCCATCTCGTCGGTTCTTCGTTCGGCGGTCGGGTTGCAATGGAGTTTGCTACCCGCTATCCGAAGCGCCTAGACCGGTTGGTCCTGCTCTGTCCCGCTCTGCGCGAGTACCCCGAGACCCAGTCATCGACCATTTTCGCGGTGGAGGAAGATCGGCTGCTCGAGGCGGGTGACATCGCGGGTGCAACCGAACTCAATGTGCGGACGTGGCTGAGCCGAGACGCGCCCCGGGAGGCGCGTGAACTGGTAAGCGACGCTCAGCGGCACGCTTTCGAGGTCCAGCTAGCCGCCGACAGGGCAGCTGAACCACCGGTGCAGGAGCGCGTGCCGATCGATCCGGCAGGGATCGAGGCTCCAACGCTCGTGGTCGGCGGCGGCTACGACATGGATCGCTTCCTGCAGATCGCCAGACACCTCGGCGAAGTCATGCCGAACGCACGCTTGATCGAACTGCCGTGGGCCTGGCATCTGCC
>DATBRJ010000333.1:0-4716 GCA_036560395.1 Actinomycetes bacterium
CCAGCGGCGCGGTCAGCTGCGGCGCCAAAGCGTCGAATGACGTGGCGATGGGCCATGTTGCCTCCGGCGGCACGGTGACGTTCGGCACAGGTGGACTAGTCGCGACGCAACTTGACCCCACGACCTTCCTGCTCAGCTTCAACGGCTTCGACCCTCAGAACCACTACGCAGTCTTCGGGCAGCCGTTCAGCCACTGGGCCGACCCGGCAGGGAGCACCTTCGAGGTGATACCGAGCACTGACCCCGATCTCGCGACAGCCTTGGGTGGCAACAGCTTCAGCGACTCCGGCATTGTCGTCCGCGCGCGTCGTCCCAATGGAACCGCGCTGAGTGACGGGTTCTTTGTGCGGATCGCGCAGGTGGGTGGCTGATCGAAGAAGACGGTTCCTCACGCGACGGCGACCGGCGGTCCGTCGAAGACGGCCTCGCAGAAGTCGCGTGGGTTCGCGTAATAGTCGGCTCGCCCCACTGCAAGGAATGGATCGGGCGCGGCTCGTAGCCAGGCCGCGCCCGACGGTTTACGGCGTCAGGTCGAACGGACACGCACCGTGCGGTGCGGTCGCCTGCCCTTGAAGTAGCTGCCCGAACGGCTGCAGGAAATGCGCCTGCCCACCGGTCGGGAACACATAGCCCGGGATCGGCTCGCCCAGGTGCCCCTGCACATCACCGATCGTGAA
Organism: Actinomycetes bacterium; assembly: GCA_036560395.1. GTDB lineage: Bacteria > Actinomycetota > Actinomycetes > JAKEEW01 > JAKEEW01 > DASYTV01. Next base: position 678 of record DATBRJ010000333.1, read on the forward strand.
GCCGGGGAAGAGATTCTGGAAATCGGACACGAATTGAGCGACGCAGTCGGCCTGGCCCGTGGGCGGGTCGGCCGTCGCGGTGGGAACTGCGATCGCGGCGAGAACAGTCGCTGCAGCGAGCGCGGCAAGCGTGCGAATCGTCATCGTTGGCTCCTTTCGGTCGTCCCGAGGCACGTCACCAATGAGAGCCTCGCATGCTCCTGGAGAGAAGCCAACATCGAATCCTCTCCGTTCGACCGGTCGATCGACAAGTCGCGACCCGCGGCGGATCGAACCTGCCTGATCTGGGGACCGGCGGGGTCAACCGAGGCGGAGCGGCTCGGCGCTCACCGTCTGGTTTGCGCACTGACACGTCTTGGTGCACTTCAGCCGACCCTTCGTGAACGAGCGGCGGACCTAGACGAAGCGCGCCTGACGATCGATGTCGCGCCTCTCGAGCGCGAGCCACTCGGCTGGGCGAAGTCCGGTCGCGGCCGCGAAGATCGCCACGCGGAAGCCGGCCGTCGCGAACAACCCCGACGACCCTGCCTACGACTGGGCGTTCGCGGACGCCGTCGCGCTCGGGCTACGCGCGCATGGGATCGCGCCGGTCATGACGATCTGGGGGACGCCGCGTTGGGCGAACGGCGGACGGCCGCCGAACTACGCGCCTCGCAACAAGTGGGCACTCGCCTCCTTCGCGAGCGGGGCCGCGACGCGCTATCGCGCGCAGGCGAGGCATTGGCTGATCTGGAACGAGCCCAACCAGCGCCGTCGGCTGCGACCGACCTCGGCGCGCACCTATGTGGTGCTGCTCAACGTCGCCTACTGGGCCATCAAGCGGGCGAACCCGCGCGCGCTCGTCGCCGGAGGCGTGACGGCGCCGCGCGGGAACGTCGGCGGCGAGAACCCGGTCAACTGGATGCGGGCCATGCGCCGCTACCGGGCGAAGCTTGACGCCTACGCGCACCATCCGTACCCAACCCGCCCGCGCCAGGAGACGCCCTGGTCGGGCGGCGGTCCATGGTCTAAGACGATGACGATGGCCGACCTCGATCGGCTAACCCGCGAGGTGCGCCATAACTTCCCGCGCAAGCGCATCTGGCTGACCGAGTACGGCTATCAGACGAACCCGCCCGACAGGTGGCTCGGCGTTTCGGCCGCCCCCCAGGCCCTCTACGCGAGCGCTGCGTCGCTGCGCGCCTACGGCGCCGCTCGTCGACTGCTCATCCACTTCATCGTCCAGGACGACGGCCGGCCCGCCGGCTGGAAGAGCGCGTGGGGCGCAGTTATTCGATCTACCTGCAAATCCAGCGGATGCGCGGCCGGCTGAGTCTGTGCGCTTTGCGCGATCCCGCTGCTTCCTGAAGGCAGCTGGAACGGCATGCGTTGCCGAGGCCGGAGGCGGAACCTGATCGCCGGTGTTCGCGTTCCTGCAACGAGCGATGAGAACCGTCACGTTCACCTTTGAGGATGAAGGCCGGACGATCACGGAGGAGCATGGACGCTGGCTGCTGTGGCAAATGCGCTCGGCGCCCGTCTTGACGGAGGCCGCCAGCAGCGCCGTGGCGAAGCTTTGGCGACGCGATCTCGAAGGGTCGCGGGGTCGAAACGATGCTCGCGGAGAGGTCCGAGCTGATCGAGCGCTCGAGCGCGGCGCATCGAAGCCGCGCGCGGCCGAGCTGCGCCGGCTTGAGATCGAGCTGCGAACGGCGGTCTACGCGGAGACGGCGCTCACAGCCGCGTGCGATCCCACGCGAGCCTCAACGCATATGGCCGGAACTACGCCGCGGGTCGCTGCCGTTATAGATCGGCCAACGTCGGCGAGGAATTACCCATCGCGCCGATGCTAGGGCGCGGGCGAACAACCGGCCTGGTCCCGGGCGACGTGATCGAGACCTACGACGACTTTCGGGCGCTGAGTGTCGGGCTGCGCGAGCTACATAAACGAGTCGGTGAGCGCAGGCTGGTTGGTACTGACCGCGGTCCCGGCCTGGGCCAGGGCCACGCTGGCCCGGCGCGAAGCCGTAGCTGTTCACACGAGAGCTCCACTTCGTAACGGTCGGAGGCCAAGCGCTTCGTGGACTCGCTGCAGGCCATCGCACTAGCACGGCTGCCGCTCCCGGACATGCCGTCAGCAGCGCTCGGGGACTCACACCACCAAGCTGCTGTCCATGCCGGGCGTACCAGAGGGGAAGGGCCCGCCGGAGCGGGCCCTTCCCTTGTTGTGGTGCATTCGATCCGGGTTCGGCCTAGAGCCCGGCTTAAGGACCGCAGGTTCCAGTGCCCAATGTGATCGTGGGGTCACAGTTGAGAAGAAAGTTTTCCGACACCGAGCCGGTCCAGACCGTGAGCGTCGCCCCGGTGATCGGGTCGGTGTAGGTCGACGTCCCGTCGGCCGCCTGCACGCTGCCGGCGGTGCTGTTGATGCCTCCGCCGAAGGTGCCGCGGTTGTTTGAGATGGTGGTTGAGCCGGCCAGCGTGAGGGTGCCCTCGTTGCGGACGCCGCCACCGTAGGTCCCGAGGTTGCCGCTCACTAGAGAGTTCACCAAGGCGAGCGTGCCTGAGTTGCAGATACCGCCGCCACGACAGCCCTGTGGGAACGACGTGGTGTTAGTCCAGGTCAACTGGCCTGAGGCACCCATCGCCGCGCCAGCCGCATTTGAGATGCCCACGACAGGGATCGATACGGGATTAACGAGCTGGACGGCCTGGGGGAAAGCTCCAGGCTGGTTTGGGTTGTTGAATATCACTGCCGCGGTCGCCCCAGCGGCGGCAACGTTCGCGCCTTTGTCCGAGAAGAAGCAAGCCCCACGAATGATCAGCGCAACCTTCCCGCGCGGCTTCTTCAGGAGTTTGTCGCCGTTGCAGGCACGTCCTACGAAGACGTAGTCCTCTATGCCTGAGGTCGGTGGCAGGATCGACCCGCCGATGGACACGTAGTCGATCGCTGTCGGCCCGACCTGGAAGACGCCGTTCAGCAGGCTTGCCCCGTCGCTGATCGTCAGGCCATCGATCGTCGTCGTCGTCCCGTTCGCGATCTGAAGCACCGTTCCCGTTCCGCCCCCGCCGAGGGTCGGGGGTCCCGGGAAGGTCTTGTTGGTGACGCCCTTGATCCCGAGGTCTTTGCCCACCGTCGTGTTGCCGACGCAGGTCCCCTTGACCTCCAGGGTGTCACCGGCCTCGGCGGCGTCGACCGCCGCCTGGAGCGAGCTGTTGCTCTCGTGGGTCCTGGTGTTGGACACCGCGCACGACGGCGCGCTCGCACCCATCGCCGGAGCCGAGATCGCGAGTGTCGCGGCCACCAGGCCGAGCGCCACGAGAAGGGTGAGACCGTGCTCACGCGCGTAAGACACAAATCCTGCTGCCATCCGAACTCCTTTCCAATGAGGCTGCACGGAAAGGGTTACCTCCCCCGTACCGCAAGTTCCGGCATCCGAGTGCTCGGACCCGGGGTAGCCGAACTCAGGGTGTCTGGCGGTACCTGTTACGGAGTCCGGTACCGCGGCGATCCTACGCCGCGGCGAGCTCACCTTCAAGCAGCGCTCGATCCGCAGAGGACGACGAGCACGCGGCCGTCGTTCAGCAGGACAGCGGCGCGGCCGGGGGTGGATGACGTCCCGGCGCGGCTCCAGCCGCCGCGCGCCGGGTCGTAGCGCTCCGCGGCGTGCACCGTGCCACTCGAGTTGCTGCCGCCGACGACGAGCACCGTGCCGTCCGGGAGCAGCACCGCCGAATGGCCGTCGCGGCGACGATCGTGGAGTCCCGGGCCCGCGTGACGGCCGTGTAGAGCAGCTCCCTGGTCAGGATGCGGGAGGTCGGGTCGCGAAGTAGCGCCGCTGCCGCGTCGACCTGGGAGCCCTGGCTCTTGTGGATCGTCAGCAGTGGACGGTGTCGACGGCTTCGAGCCGGGTGAGGTACGGCCAGTGCGCGGCGAAGATCTCGTAGGTCTTCCGGTCGAGCACCCGGTCGAAGGGCTGGCCCATCGACTGCTCCATCCACTCCCCCATGGCCCCGTCCCAGTAGTTGACCGACCACCCGCCGTGCTCGAAGCCGCCGG
>DATBRJ010000334.1:0-1924 GCA_036560395.1 Actinomycetes bacterium
CCGGGACCGCGCGTACCGTAGGCAAGCCGATATTGCTCGTGCGCCATGACCTCACTGCCGAGATTGTTCGACAAAGCGAAGAACGGCCCATCGACCTTGATCTGTGTCGCGTGCGCACGCAGTGCCGCCAACTTGGCCTCCGCATAGTCGGCCCCGTCGATCTCTGTCGTGACTAGATCATCTGGTACCGCGTACGGAATGTCGCCGTCCGGGTCGATGCCCTCAGAGGTGGTCGTGTCCCCGGCCTCCCTGAGTGCCAGAATCGCCTGCCGGATGCTCGAGTCGGCTACTGCGTTCCAGTAAACCTTGGCGACCTGCCAAGGCTCACCGAGATCCAGCCGGAAGTCCGGCCCCGCAGCGAGCTCGAAAGCGCGCATGGCCACCCGGTGCGTCTGGATGTGGTCCGGGTGCCCATAGCCGCCGTTCTCGTCATAGGTGACCACGACCTGCGGCCGGACCTCACGAATCGTTCGGACGAGGTAGACCGCCGCTTCGTCCACAGCGGCTTGCCAGAAGCAGTCCGGCCGTTCGTTCGCCGGCTCGCCCATCATCCCCGAATCGCGGTAGCGGCCGGCTCCGCCGAGGAAGCGGTAGTCGGCGACGCCGAGAGCGTCCATCGCGGCCGCGAGCTCGCCGATGCGATATTCGCCCAGCCGGTCATCCTTGTCAGCCGCGAGGTGTGCGAGCTCATCGACCAGGACCTCGCCCTCCTCGCCGAGCGTGCAGGTGACCAGCGCAACATGGGCGCCCGCCGCGGCGTACTTCGCCATCGTCGCACCATTGTTGATCGATTCGTCGTCTGGATGTGCGTGGACGAGTAGCAACCTGCGGTCCGCGTCGGCCATCTTCCCGACACTACTGGGCCGCACGGGGGGATCCGGCTGGCGTAGTCAAAGAGTCCAGTCCGCCGTGCGCCGCCCGTAGCCCGTCAAACCGAGGCGGCGATCGGTCAGTTGTCCGATGGCCTGTCGGGCCTTACGTGCTGGAAAGATATTGGGAATGAGTCAGGCTGAATCATTCCCGCGGCAGGCCGCCCGCACCCAGAAGTTCACCCTCGGCGCTCCCCGTGCGTTCACCGTCGCGCCCGACGGAATCCGGGTCGCCTTCCTCCGATCGCGGGCCGGAGACGACCGTACGACGTGCCTCTGGGTGCTGGACCTCGACGCGGAGGTAACGGCGGAGCGGCTGGTGGCCGACCCGAATGCGCTGCTCTCTGGTGGGGATGAGGAGCTGTCTGCGGAGGAGCGAGCTCGCCGAGAGCGAACCAGGACCGGGGCGGCAGGGATCGTGCAGTACGCCACAGACAAAGCTGTCACGACGGCCGCATTCGCGCTGTCGAGCCGGCTCTTCGTCACCGATCTCGCGGCGGGCAGGACGCGGGAGCTGCCGGCGGTGACGCCGGTTATCGATCCACGCCCCGACCCCACCGGCTCCCGCGTGGCGTACATCTGCGACGGCACGTTGCGGATATCGGAGATCGACGGTTCAGCCGATCGTCCACTCGCCGAACCGGACGGGCCGGCAATCACGTGGGGTCTCGCCGAGTTCGTTGCGCAGGAGGAGATGGACCGCACCCGAGGGTATTGGTGGGGGCCTGACGGCCAGCGGCTCCTGGTGGCCCGGGTTGACGAATCCCCGGTGCAGCGCTGGTACATCGCCGATCCTGCCAACCCGGGCCGGCAGCCGGCCGAGGTCGCATATCCGGCCGCCGGGACACCAAATGCGGTCGTCTCCTTGGCGCTGGTAGACCTCGACGGATCCCGACAGGACGTTCGGTGGGAGCACGGCAGCTATCCCTATCTCGTGACGGCACAGTGGTCCGCGAACGGTCCGCCGCTGCTCCTGGTCATGTCGCGCGACCAGCGGCACAGCCAGATCCTCATGGTCGATGTGGACAGTGGGCTGACGACGACCCTGGACTCCG
>DATBRJ010000335.1:0-3141 GCA_036560395.1 Actinomycetes bacterium
CGGCGACCCGGTCGCGGGCAAGCGCGCCTATGACCAGATCTTTGACGAGAACACGCTGCTCGGGCCGGCGCCGGTGGTCGGCAACGAGGCCCAGATGCCGCGGCAGCTGGCCCGGTTCTGCTCAGGCTTCCTCGCCGGCCCCGCCGACGGCTTCGACCGGCCGATTTACCTGACCAACGAGGAGTCGTCCGGCGCCGAGACCTTCGACGGCAAGGGCGGCCTGTCGGTCGCCATCTTCGACGGCGAGCTCCACACGCTGCCGAAGCTGGGCCGCTTCCCGAAGGAGAACACCAACGTCCAGCCCCGGGAGGACATTCGGACGGTGGTCCTTCCGACCGAGGACGGGCCGGCCACGCTCGACAACCAGCTGTACATGTACGTCGGCACCAAGGACCGCTCGAGCGGAGACTCGGTCCTGGGACGCAACGGGCTCGACAACGGCAAGCTGTACGTCTTCCGCTCGCTCGACCCGGAGCTCAACAGTGAGCGGACCTTCACCAGCGGCTCGGTCGCCGGTAAGTGGGTCGAGATCCCCGACGCCGAGACCCTCACCGACACGCAGCTGGAGGCGGCCAGCGACGCCGCCGGCGCGATGACGTTCGTGCGCCCCGAGGACGGCGCCTTCAACCCCAACAACCCCAACGAGTTCTTCTTCGACACCACCGGCTCCTCCAGCGGCGCCGACGACGGCGTGAACGAGCTCGGGCGGCTCTACTCCCTGCGGCTGAACCCGTCCGACCCGCTCAAGCCGGCGACACTCTCGATCGTCTACAACGCCGACACCGTCATCGCCGCGGGTGGCGACATCGCCATCAGCCCCGACAACATCGGCGTGAGCGGCCGGTACCTGATGATCAACGAGGACGGCACGACCGAGAGCCGGCTCGTCATGGCCGCCAAGGGCCGCGACGGCTCGATCTGGCGCTTCGACCTCGTCAAGGGCCGGGTCGGCGTCAACGCCTCGACGGCGACGCGTGTCGCCCAGCTCGACCCGCCAGGCCGCGACGGCGTCGCGGTCGGCCCAGGGGTCTGGGAGACCAGCGGCATCATCGACGCCTCCACCCTGTTCGGCGCCGACACCTGGCTCTCCGACGTCCAAGCCCACCCACCCACGGGTGCGCCCGGCGGCCCGACCGTGACCGTCGAGGACGGCCAACTGTTCCTGCTGCGGCCCACCGGGTAAGCACAAACAACCACGTGGATTGCCGGTAGGAGGCGGGCTACCTCGCCCCCTACCGGCGTTTCTGGTCGTAACCCGCGACTCGAGAGTCAGCCCGGTGCAGCGCCGCGCAGAGTTCCGCGTCACCTCGGGATCGTCGGGGAAGCCGAGCCGCAACGCCCGATGTCCACCTCCGCCGCTGAGGCTGAGGGACCGGACTGGTTACCTTGCCCGGAGGGCAACTGAGTGGTGCGAAGCTGCCATGCTTACACCCGCCTGAGCGGCTCAAGCAGCGGCGGTCCGGATCCAGACCGATCGCCAAGGCAGCTCCGCAGCACATGGCACCCAGCGAGGCTTCCCACCCGAACGAGGAGACCGGATGAAGCGACGATCGCGCGACGAGGAGCGGGAGCAGCGCATCACCATGGAGATCATCGTCGACGCCTACACACCCGAAGAGCAGGCCATGGGCTGGTACTACTCCCTGGAGGACCGACTGCACTTCCCATTTGCGGCCAGGTGCATCGCCCAGCGCGCCATCTCGCTGCTGCAGGTCGGTGACGAGGTCGAGGTCGTCGGGATGGCCCCCGAGGAGGAGTGCCAGCACGAGATGTTCGTCCTGATCCGCTGGGAACGCCGAGGCCTTGCGGTTCCCTTGGTCCAGCTGGAGGGCGTCGCGGTGGACGAGCAGACCCGCCAGGTGATCGAGGATTGGCACTATTGGGTCGTTCAAGGGTACGAGCTGTGAGCACCGCTGACCTGGAAGGCGGGACCCGCCTGCCGGCTGGCCACCCCACCGCACGGCTCCCCCTTGCCTACAGGAGAACGCTTAACTGGACGCCAACTGAGCACTTACTAAAGAGTACGAAAGTAGCTGGATATTCGAACCGCTCCTGACCTGCTCAGACGCCCTCCGGCGAGTCCAGAATCCAGGTTTCTCCTTGGGTAACTTCGGCCCCGACGGTCGAGCGCGACCTGGGGAAATAGCCTTCCGCACAGCGGTTCCGTGGATTTGCTGACACGGAAGAGGACGGAGGTTCAACTCCTCCCGCGCCACCGCACCCACTCCGACCAGGGCTTTTGTATACCCGTTCATCCCGCTGGTGGACGAGATCCGTTGGCGAGAAGGGTCCGGTGTCAGGAGAGCACTTACAGAGCCTCGTCGAATGGAGTGACAACCACACCGTAGGCGAAGTCTTGCGGCGTAAGGGATCGACCATGGAGCGGCTTGTCACCTCGTTAGGCGAGGTTCTGTAACTGTCTTAACTGAAGGCGTTCTCTTCCGTAAGCGCTCGCCGCCATCGACACCGGAGCGGCACCGGCCCCACAGGCTCTCTTCGACCCGAGGAGTCGGCCATGCGTCGGGCGACCCTTGGCCTGATCGCGCGTCGGCGCAGGTGGCGTCGGCAGCAGTTACCAAGGAGAAACCTGGATTCTGGACTCGCCGGAGGGCGTCTGAGCAGGTCAGGAGCGGTTCGAATATCCAGCTACTTTCGTACTCTTTAGTATGGGCGTCCAGTATTCCAGCCGTAGATCGTGATCTGGCTGGTTGGGTGCGGAGTGGCCATCAGGATTCGAAGTGGCGGCGCCACGCCGCCGCCGCGCTAGTGGCGGGGCGACTGACCCGGCACACTGAGGGCATGGCAGTCTCGTTGCATCACGTCGTCATCGACGCCCATGACCTCCCGGCCCTCGCCCGGTTCTGGGCGCAGGTGCTGGGTTGGCGGATCCTCTCCGAGCACGAGCAGGAGATCGTCGTCGGCGCCGATGCGACCGCGCCGGTGGGCATCTGCTTCATGCCCGTGAGGGACGTCAAGACGACCAAGAACCGTCTCCACCTCGACCTGAGCCCCGATCCGGGCGAGCAGGAGGCCGAGATCGAGCGCATCCTTGCGCTTGGTGCCCGACGGGTGGATATCGGGCAGACCGGCGCCGAGTCCTGGACCGTTCTTGCCGACCCCGAGGGCAACGAGTTCTGCGTG
>DATBRJ010000336.1:0-18625 GCA_036560395.1 Actinomycetes bacterium
GGATGTGACTCCGCGTCCGCCCGGAGCAGATTGCCGTCCGCGGTGACGATGTCAACCGCGAGGAGGTCGTCGATGGTGAGGCCGTACTTGCGGACGAGATAGCCGATGCCGCCGCCCAGCGTGATGCCGCCGATGCCGACCGAGCCGGTGTCGCCGAAGCCGGTCGCGAGACCATGCTCCGCGGCTGCCGATGAGTACTCGACCGCCGTCAGGCCGGTCTCCGCCCACGCGGTGCGTCCGTCAACGTCGATGTCCAGGCCACGCATATCGGCGAGATCGATCACGACGCCGCCGTCGGTGACGCCGTGGCCCGCGGTGCTGTGGCCGCCACTGCGCACGGCGAGCTCGAAACCGCTCTGCCTGGCGAGCGTCACGATGTGCGAGATGTCCGTGGCGCCGGCGACCCGGACGATGGCGGCAGGCCGCCGATCGATCCCGCCAGGGAAGACTGTCCGCGCGTCGTCGTAGTCGGTGTCCTCAGGGCCGATCACCCGACCCTTGACCTCGCCCTGAAGCCGCGGAATCGAGATGGTGGCGGTCTTAGAAGGCACGGATGTCACAAGGAACCCCTTTGATGGTTTTGGTTTGACCCGGTGGGCGGACGGCCCGCATCTGCGCAGCCGGGTTGCGATGTCCCGGCTGCGCGCGCCTGCTCGTCACAACCACGAACTAGCCCGCTGCTTCGAGCACCGGCTCGGTGATCGCTGCCCCTGCCGGCCGGAGGTCGCGGCCTCGGACCAGGAAGATCGAGACCAGCACACCTGCGAACGCGATGACCGCACCAGCCCAGAACGCAGCCTGGAACCCGTCCGTCAGCGCGAAGGGCAGCTTGTCGCCGGTCGCCAATCGATCTTCCGTTGTGGACACCGCGATGGTCGAGAGCAAGGCAATACCGACCGCGCCGCCGATCTGCTGACTCGTATTGATCAGCCCCGATGCGAGACCGGCTTCGTTTGGCTTCGTTCCGGCGAGCGCCGCGATCGTGATGGGCACGAACGCGAAGGGGATCCCCATGCCGAGAAGCAGGAACCCTGGGAAGAGATCCGTCCAGTAGGAGCCGCCGACAGAAACCTGGGTGAAGTAGAGGAGTCCGGCAGTGAGCAGCGTCATGCCAAGGATGAGCGCCGGCTTGACGCCAACCCGGTTCACTGCGGCTGCTGCGACATTTGCCCAGATCACGGCGGTACCCGCGACCGCAAGATAGCCCACACCGGTCTTCAGGGCAGAGAAGCCAAGCACCTGCTGCATATAGAGCGTCAGCATCAGGAACATGGAGAACAGCGCCGTGCCCATGATGAATCCGGCGATGTTAGCCGCCGTCAGCGTCTGCAGGCGGAAGATCGAGAACGGCAGCAGCGGATCACGCTGCCGCTGCTCCCAGAGAGCAAAAGCGACAAGGAGGAACGCTGCGGCGGCGAACGTGCCGACCGTCTTCAGCGACCCCCAGCCCCACTGCTGGCCCTGGGTGATGGCAAGCACCAAGGTGCTGAGCCCGGCGGTAACGAGGACGGCTCCGGGCACGTCGTGGCTCTGGCCATGTGCGTCGCGGCTCTCGCCGAGCAGGACTGGCGCGAGAACGAGCCCGGCCACGCCGACGGGAACGTTTACAAAGAAGATCCATGGCCACGAGAGCAGATCGGTGAGAATGCCGCCCATCAGGACACCAGCGGCTGCGCCGAAGCCGCCGACCGCCCCCCACGCACCGAGGGCGATGTTACGCTCGCGGCCCTCGTGGAAGGTCGTCGTCAGGATCGAAAGTGCAGACGGGGTGATCGCTGCGGCGCCGAGGCCCTGGATTGCGCGGGCCCCGATCAGCGAGGCCTCGCTCCAGGCGAGTCCGCTGAGGAGCGAGCCGAGCGAGAAGATCACGAGGCCGACCATGAAGACCCGACGGCGCCCGATGATGTCCGCCAGCCTGCCGCCGAGCAGCAGAAAGCCGCCGAAGACAAGGGCGTACGCGCTGATCACCCACTGCAGGTTCTCTTGCGTGAAATGCAGATCTGCCTGGATCGACGGAAGCGCGACGTTCACGATCGCAATGTCGAGCACGACCATGAACTGAACCGCGCAGAGCAGCGCCAACCCAAACCATTTCATCCGGCCGGAGCCGGCCACCGCGGCCGTCGGGCCGGCGCGCCTTGCCCGGCTAGGCGTGTCCTCCATGTCGTCCTCCTAGAGCTGTGTCTTCATGAGGACGAACAGTAGGCGCGGGGGGGGACATTTCCCGTAGCCAGATTTTTTGCCTGCTACTGGCTGACCTCAGCTACCCGCCGGCGGAGGAAACTGCGCTCATGTTCGCTGCGCGCGAGCTCGAGGGCACGCTCGTACTCCCGGCGCGCCTCACGTATACGGCCCACCCGGCGTAGCAGGTCGGCGCGCGTCGAATGGAAATATTGGTAGCCGTCCAGGTCGAGCTGATCGACGAGGTCGAGACCCGCTTCGGTGCCTTCCGCGTATGCGACGGCGATCGCCCTGTTCAGCTCGACGACGGCGGAGCCGGTCAGGAGGGCGAGCTCGCCGTAGAGCGCTGCGATCTGCGGCCAGTCGCGAGGCTCCTCGGTATGCAGCGACGCGATGGCTGCCTGGATCACATATGGACCGCGACCCTGCAGGGCAAACGCACGGGCAAGCGCTTGACGACCGCGGGCGATCTGGGCGTCGTTCCACCGCGACGGGTCCTGGTCCGCAAGGAGGACAAGCTCGCCGTTCTCGAACCGGGCATCGCGGCGGGCATCGTTGAGCAGCATCAGTGCGTGGAGACCATGCACTTCGGCCTCGTCTGGCATCAATTCGGTGAGTGCGTCTCCGAGCCGGATCGCCTCCGCTGCCAGGTCTACCCGGCCGCCGTACCCCTCGTTGAAGATCAGATAGACGACGGCGAGCACGGCAGCAAGCCGGTCGGGGAGCAGGTGGTCCGCGGGGATCCGGAAGGGGATGCCCGCATCCCTGATCTTGCGTTTGGCCCGCGACAGCCGACGCTTCATCGTTGGCGCGGGAACGAGGAAGGCACGGGCGATCTCCTCCGTGCTCAGGCCGCCGAGGGCGCGCAGGGTCAGCGCGACCTGGGCGTCGAGCGCGAGTGCTGGGTGGCAGCAAGTGAAGATGAGCTCCAGCCGCTCGTCGCGGAAGGTCGTCCCATCCATCTCGTCCTCCACGGCTTCCTGGCGGTCGAGCAGGCGTAGCTTCGCGGCCAGGGTTCGGTCGCGCCGGATCCGGTCGATCGCACGATGACGAGCCGTGGTGACCAGCCAGGCGCCCGGGTTCGCTGGAGTTCCGTCACGCGGCCAACGTTCGGCTGCGACAGTAAAGGCCTCCTGGGCGGACTCCTCGGCGAGGTCGAAGTCGCCGAGGAACCCGACGAGGGCGGCGATCACTCGGCCCCACTCGTCGCGGAAGACCTGCTCGAGCGGCGTACTAGCGCTCAACGATCGGACGCACCTCGATCGCACCACCCATGCGAGTGGCGGGGATCCGGGCCGCAAAGTCGATCGCGGCATCGAGGTTGTCCGCCTCGTAGACGAAATAGCCGCCCAGGGCTTCCTTCGCCTCGATGAACGGGCCGTCTGTCGTCAAGGTCCGGCCGTCTTGCACACGCACGGTCGTCGCCGTGTCCGCGGGATGCAGCTGGTTGTTGTCACCGACGCCGGGCATCTGAGAGAGGGCGATGTACTCCCGCAGGATTTGCTCCTGCTCCGTCTCGCTCAGGCTGTCGTAGTGGGCCCAGGTCTCGCCGCCGGAGTGGATCAGCAGCAGATATCTCATGACCGCCTCCTCAAGTCTATTTTCGCCTGTGCAACGAACGGCGAAGCAGAAAGGGGACACCCTGCCGGACCGCGAACGATCCAGCCGCATTCATCGGCTAGCGCTCGAGTTCCTGGCGCGCTCGTTCGACGAGCTGTCTCGACCAGCGCACGGAGTCACGAGCCTTCCGCGGAGCCGCCGCTAGCCGTGTGCGCTCCAGCATCGTCCGGCTCCTTCTCCGCCAGGTCGAGCGTCCGATCGACACCCTTTCGCCAGGCGGCGACACCACGTGCGCGTTCGTCCTCGCCCATCTGAGGCTGCCAGCGGCGTGTGATCGTGTAATTGGCACGCAGCTCGTCGAGCCCTGACCAGAATCCGGTTGCAAGCCCCGCGGCAAAGGCGGCGCCGGTGGCGGTCATCTCGGTGACGGCGGGGACCGCCACGGAAGAGCCGAGAATGTCGGCTTGGAACTGCATCAGCAGGTCGTTCCTGGTCATGCCCCCGTCCACGCGACTCCCCGAGCTGCGCGAGTCCCGTGTCGGCGAGCATGGCCTGCGCCAGGTCATACGTCTGGTACGCGGTCGCCTCCAGCGCAGCCCGCGCAATGTGCCCCTTCGTGGCGAAACGCGTCAGGCCGACGATCACGCCGCGCGCGTCATCGCGCCAGTACGGTGCGAGCAAACCGGAGAAGGCAGGAACGAAGACCACGCCTGCTGAGCCTTCGACCGAACGTGCGAGGGCCTCGACCTCACGAGCGTCGTCGATGATTCCGAGGTTGTCACGCAGCCATTGGACTAGCGCGCCGGCCATAGCGACCGAGCCCTCGAGGGCGTAGACCGGGTCCGCCTCGCCGAGCTTCCACGCGACCGTCGTGACCAGGCCGTGCTTGGACATCAGCGGTTCGTTCCCGAGCGTGAAGAGCAGGAAGGCGCCGGTGCCGTAGGTGTTCTTCATGTCGCCGTGGTTGAAGCAGGTATGCCCGAACAGCGAAGCCTGCTGGTCGCCCAGGACGCTGGCGACAGGCACGCCGGCCAAATCGCCGACCGCCGTGCCGTACACCTCGCTCGACGAGCGGATCTCAGGAAGAAGCTGACGCGGGATCTCCATCGAGTCGAGGAGGTCTTCGTCCCACTCGAGCGTCTGCAGGTTCATCAAGAGGGTCCGGCTTGCGTTGGTCGGATCGGTGGCGTGCACCCCTCCCTCAGGGCCCCCTGTGAGGTTCCAGAGGAGCCAGGAGTCCGGCGTGCCGAAGAGGAGCTCCCCGCGTCTGGCCGCCTCCCGCCTCGACGGGTCTTGGTCGAGCAGCCACGCAAGCTTCAGTGCAGACGAATACGTCGAGATCGGCAGGCCGGTCCGGTGCTGGAACCGATGGATGCCTCCGTCGGCCGCGAGCGCGTCGGCCGCGGCGGCCGTCCGTGTGTCCTGCCAAGTGATCGACCTGGCAACCGGGCGTCCCGTCCGTCGATCCCAGAGGACAACGCTCTCACGTTCGTTCGTGATTCCGATTCCTGCCACGTCCGCCGACGAGGCGCCCGCCGAGCCGAGCGCCTCGTGGATGCACTCCTGGGTTTGCTGCCAGACCTCCGCCATGTCGAGCTCGACCCACCCGGGCCTCGGGTAGTACATAGTTTGAGCGCGTTGGGCAGTCGCGACCGGACGGCCGTCCCCATTGAAGAGCATGCAGCGCGTGCTGGTGGTGCCGTGGTCGATCGCTGCCACGAACTTGGCGGCCATCGCTCAGGCATCCTTATGGATCAGGTTCCCGGCCGGTGTGGCTCGGGCCGCGTCGCCGTTCGCAGTCGGTACCGTCGCAGCGGGTGCCTCCGATTCCAGTTGCACCTTTGCGGCATGGAGGTCACGGAGTGCATCGTCGCTGAGGGTTGGGTACTGCGGGTCGATGTTGATCAGCGTGTGCGCAATTACTGCGGCGGCCGCGATGCGCGCAAACCACTTGCGGTCGGCAGGGATCACGTACCAAGGCGCCAACGCGGTACTGGTGTGACTGAGCATCTCCGAGAACGCGTCCTGGTAGGCATCCCACGACCGGCGCTCCTCTACGTCGTGCGAGGAGAACTTCCAGTTGTGGTCGGGGAGCTCGATGCGCCTGAGGAAGCGGAGGCGCTGCTCCTCCTTAGAGAGGTTCAGGAAGAGCTTGACGATCCGGAACCCGTTCTCTGACAGGTAGCGCTCCCAGTCGTTGATCGCTTCGTACCTGCGTTGCCAGACATGATGCCCGCGCGTCTCGGCCGGGAGCTTTTGGCGCAGGAGGTTCTCCGGGTGCACCCGGACGACCAGCACCTCCTCGTAGTGCGACCGATTGAAGATGCCGATCTCGCCGCGCGATGGCAGCCGTTTCTGGTAGCGGCGCAAGAAGTCCTGGTCGAGCTCGCGCGCCGAGGGGACCTTGAAGCTCTCGACCCGCACGCCCTGCGGGTTGAGGCCGCTCATCACGTGGCGGATCGTCCCGTCCTTGCCCGCCGCATCGAGCGCTTGAAGCACAACCATGACGCCGTAAGTGTCCTGAGCAGCGAGCCGCGCCTGGTAATTCACAAGGAGCTCGATCCCCTCGTGCAGCAGGGCGACCCCGTCCTTCTTCCTCTTGATCCCTCCTTCGAACGCGGGATCGAAGTCCTTCGCCAGATTCACCCTCGAGCCAGGGCTGACTCGGAAGGGTTCGATAAAACGCACGATTCGTCTCGATGCGTCGTCGGCCATCCGTCAACGCTAACGCTGGTCGATGCTGTGGGAATCGGCGCGAAGTGCGGAACAGTTGCGGAATACCCGCTCCTCGCAACCCGTGTTGAGTCGCATCGTCGAAAGAGGTCGAGCAGCGCCTGTTGGCCGACGACGACACCGCCCTTGTCTGCGGCCTGGCGTTACAGCAGGTTCGCGCGTCGCAATCGACGCGCCGCCCACAACCCGACCGGCAGCGGCAGCCAATACGTCACCGCCCGAAAGATGATCACGGAGACCAAAGCGGAGCCCGAGCTGTACCCCCCGAGCACCAACCCGCCGATGAGCGCCGCCTCGGTGACACCGAAGACGGGCGGCAACGGAGTCGCGCCGCCAGCCGCGGCGGCGACTAGGTAGATCGCCACCAGCGCGCCAGCGGGCAACGGAGTCACGGCGTGACCCCAGACGTCGACGACGGCGACGAACCCGGCACTCATCGCCACCGTGGTGACCGTGGAGGCAGCGGTCGCCGCAATGACCCGGCGGGGCCGAACCGCAAGGGCGCGCATATGCGCCACTGCGTGCCGGGTCCCGCGAGAAATACCGGCCGCCGCCCGTCCGCGCGAGCGCAGGAGGACGACGGTGGCCAGCACGGCCACGGCTACCACCAGGACCCACGGGTTCCGCTGTCCAGCCTGCAGCCCATCCGCGGTCAGAGCGTGTAGCTCCCGAGCGGCGCCGGCGAGTCCGATCGCTGGACCAATGGCGGTGACCGCACCGACGCACAACGCATCGGTGGCAGCCCCGACCACACCGAGTGCCGCCACCGCACTCGTGGCGGCACCGGGAGTGAGGCCGACCCGGAGCAGGTACCGCAGGTTGACGACGGCTCCGCCGATGCCGTTGGGCACCATCCGGTTCACCGCGCCGGCGGCGAACTGCACGAACGTCGTCGGCCGAAGCGCGAGCCGTTCATTACTGACCGCGCGGAGCGCGAACGCCGCGCTGATGTAGTGGATCGCAACCACCAGCGGCAGCAGCAGCATCGCCGAGATTGCCGGCCATGGCACATGCGACAACGTCTCGGCGGTGCTGTCGGCGCGATCTTCGCTAACCATCGCCCAGGCAGCGAGCGCGGTGGCCGTGATGAGGCTCGCCGTCAGCACGGATTCGGGGCGCACGGCCACTCGGGCTGCCTGGCTCCTCCGCATATGCTCTCCCAACGCGATTAGCAGTGTGCGGGTTAACTATGTCTGCTCAGCCTGAAAGAAACCTGTGAGGCGACGGCCTACTCCCGGTGACAGCCGCGCTGCTCCTACGCGAATACGAGGGGTCGCGCGAGCAAGGACGCTGCGCACGCTCATACAGGCTGATGACGACGCACTCCGAGCGCATCCTGATCCACGCCTGCGCGTAGTCCGCTGGTCGAGGCTTTGCCCGGGAGTGGGAGCCGGGCGCTGGTGTTGCCTGGCTAGCCAGGCGTGGGCAAGAAAGCGCCATTGGATTACCTGGCCGGGCGGGTGGGCGCCGACATCGTCGAGGTCGAGGGCTCGCACGTGATCATGGCCTCCCGGCCGCAGGCCGTGACCGACCTCATCCTGAAGGCGGCCCAGGCCGTCGTAGATTCACACCCGTAGACGGCGATGAGCACAACACCAGAGATGAGCGCGACAGATGACAACGATGAAGCCCGGGACGAACCCCCCGTTCGGCGCGCTGAAGCAGGTCGATGCGGGCCTGCTGAGCGTTGGATACGCCGAAGCCGGCCCTCCTGATGGCCCGGCGGTGATTCTTCTGCACGGGTGGCCCTACGACATTCACAGCTATGCCCATGTCACCCGGTTGTTGGCATCGGCGGGGTACCGGGTGATCGTTCCCTACCTGCGCGGCTACGGCACGACCCGCTTCCTTTCAGATGCGACGCACCGGAATGGCCAGCAATCGGTCCTCGGGGTCGACGTCATTGCGTTCATGGATGCCCTCGGCATCGACGCGGCGATCATAGGCGGATTCGACTGGGGTGCGCGGACGGCCAACGTCGTCGCCGCCCTCTGGCCCAACCGGTGCAAGGCCATGGTGTCGGTCAGTGGCTACCTGATCGGCAGTCCGGAGGCCAACAAGGCGCCCTTGCTCCCGTCGGCCGAACTCGCGTGGTGGTATCAGTTTTATTTCGCCACCGAACGCGGCCGGGACGGCTATGACAAATACCGGCGCGAGTTTGCAAAGCTCATCTGGCAGATTGCCTCGCCGAAGTGGAACTTCGACGACGCGACGTTCAATCGGAGCGCCGCGTCCTTTGACAATGCAGATCATGTCAGCATTGTGATCCACAACTACCGCTGGCGGCTCGGCCTGGCGGAGGGCGAGGCACGATACGACGATCTGGAAAAGCAGCTCGCGGGCAGCCCCGTCATCACCGTGCCAACAATCACCCTCGAAGGTGATGCCAATGGTGCTCCCCATCCGGATCCCGGCACCTATGCGGCAAGGTTTTCGGGCGAGTACGCGCATCGGACCATCTCTGGCGGCATCGGGCACAATCTGCCGCAAGAAGCCCCGCATGCTTTCGCCGAAGCCATCGTCGACGTCGGCGGCTCTTGACCGATGAAGATCACGCCGCCAACGGTCCGGTTGCCCGGCATGGAATTCCTCGTCGAGTTCGAGGTTGACATCCCTGCGGCGACCAATCGTCGTTGAGGGATACCGGCGGTCTCACCCTCATGCTGTAGCGCAATGCGGGCCGGAAGATCGACATCAGACCTCCCGGCCCGCCGCCGGACCGGCCGTTACCGCTGCTCCGGCTGGCCGGACGTCGCCTCCTCCGCTGCCGACTTCGTCTCCTCCTTGACAGTGCCGGCCGCTTCCTGTGCCTTGGCCTTGACCGAGTCCGCGGCCTCCTGCGCGGGTTCCCGCAGTTCCTCGGTGACGTGCTGGGCTGCTCCCTTGGCCTCGTCGAACACCGGCTGTGCGTACTCGCTGAGCTCGTCTCTTACCCCGGCCGCGATCCGCTGTTCCGATTGGCTCGACGGCAACAGGGATGCAATGAGCCAACCCAGGCCAAACGTGACGACTCCGGCCGCCAGCGGGTTGCCCTCTACCCGCTCGCGTGCGGCCTGTGGCGCCGAGGCGGCAACGTTGCTCACTGTGGAGGCCGTCGCCGACGCGGCCGAGGAGACCTTATCGGCGGCGCCCGACATCTGATCGCCTACGGTCTGTCCGGCGCGACTCGGCGTCCCCATCACCTTCTTCTTTGCGGTTCCGAACACCTCAATCACCCGGTTGGTCCGGCGCCGGATCACTTGGCTGGGCGCGACCTTCTCGCCCAGCGCGTCGACGTCGCTGCTGAGCTCTGCCTGCGTTTGCGCGATGTCTCGGCGAAGCTGGTCTGGATCACTGGTCATGGCTAATCCCCTGTCCGGGTTTGAGAGCTGACGGAATCTCCTTCAGGGTGTCCACAGTGCGTTCCGGTTTGGGTCGGACCCGGCGGATCCGGTCTCGGCCAGTGGTGTAGAGCACGCCACCGACCAGCGCCCACACGGCCGCAACGATGAGCGCCGCCCACCCCGGATCCATCACATTGGACAGCCCGGCCCACAACGCCGCGGACAGGAACAGCAGCACGAAATAGCCTGCGAGCCCGGCCCCACCAAGAAGGCCGACCGCCTTGCCGCTCTTGACCGCCTCCTCTCGCATCTCCGCTTTGGCTAGCGCCAGCTCCTGCCGCATCAGGGTCGAGAGGTCACGGCTCACCTCCCCGACCAGCTCCCCGAGGGATGCGCTGGCCACGTCCGGCTTAGCGGCGTCGTCGAGCGTGGTGCGGCTGTCAGCAGCCGACCCGTAC
This sequence comes from Actinomycetes bacterium, assembly GCA_036560395.1. Classification (GTDB taxonomy): domain Bacteria; phylum Actinomycetota; class Actinomycetes; order JAKEEW01; family JAKEEW01; genus DASYTV01. Next base: position 10,256 of record DATBRJ010000336.1, read on the forward strand.
GACTCACCGGGTTGCCTCAGGTGCTCGGTCACGGTTCCTCCCGGAGAGGACGATCCGGATCGCCGGGCATGGGTGCGGTGATCGGATCAGCACCTTCGGACGGGACCACCGGCGAGCGCACCTGACCGGTCGAGACGCCCAACGGGGCGCCACTGCTCGCAGGAGCCGTTCCGCCTGCCATACCACCACTGCTGGCGGCGACTGCTCCGCGAGTGAGCCTGCCGGCGGCTACCCCGGCAAGAGCCGCACCGAGCAGGAACACGGCGGGACGCCGCCTGGCGAACTCGCGAATTTCGTCCAGCAGATCAGCTGGCTCACGACTCTCCAGCCATCCGGCCCATTCATGAATACGCCCGGACGCCTCGCGGGTCAGCTCGGTCGCCAAGCCGGACCCATCACCCTTGTCGGCCATCGCGGACAGCTCATCGCCGACTCCGCGCAGGCGTCCCGCTAGTTGCTGTTGCTGGACGCTCGCCTGCCGACGTACCTGCGTCCGGGCTTCTGACGCAAGGTCGCGGGCCTGGCGCCCAGCCTCGGCCGCCACCTCACCGACCTGTTCCTTCGTTGTCGTTGCCACGTCGCCAGTGGCCTGTCCTGCCTTTGCGGCGACTCCGCCGCCCATGCTCTGCCGCCCCCACTCCGGGACACCCTGTCCAGAGCGGTCATCGCTGAAGTTCTCCGACATCTCGTTATCCTCCCTGCTGCCCAGGCACACCGTCGGGCTGCGACGATGCCGTCCGTCTGGCACGCCGAACCCTCCTTTCTCACTGGGATGGGAGGCTCCCCGCGTCGCCAAGATGTCGACCGAGCACCCTCACCAGACGGCGACCCGGAGGACGTTGCCAGACGACGAGCATCCAAACCTCGTCCACCGGCATTTGCCCGTATGAACAGTGCGGCCGGTCTCGTCGATGCGACCGTGCTGGGCATCTCGTTCCTGGTCGACCCGGACCGTGACCGGATCTTTCGAGCACACGTCCCCGACAACAGCCTGCCCGGCTACTCGTCGGCAACGGCTCGAGTCACGATGTCGCGGTCGGTGACTACGCCACACAGCCGCTCAAACCGCGAACTGGCGTCGTCCGGGATGGGAGCCGAGCAGGCGCCGCAGAGTTCACCCATCCGCCGATCATCCAGAGGAGCGGGTTGAATCCGCTGGGGCCATTCGAGCGGCCGGCGGCGTGGCCTGGCGCAACGGGGGTAGCGATGACGAGTTGTGAGACCCTCACCCAGCTAAGGAGTTGGCCGTGGACGGCATTGTGCTGCTTAAGGAAGATCACAAGAAGGTCGAGGCACTTTTCAAGGAGTTCGAAAAGGCCAAGGACACGGCCAGTCCCGCGACGCTGCGTTCTCTCGTCGACAAGATGATCAACGAGCTTGTCACCCACGCTTACATCGAGGAAACGATCTTCTACCCGGCGGCCAAGGCCGGGGTACCTGAAACCGGCGAGCACATCCTGGAGGCCGTCGAGGAACACCACGTCGTGGCATGGTTGCTGTCCGAGCTGCTGAACATGGACGCCGCTGACGAGTCGTTCAACGCGAAGGTGACCGTCATGATCGAAAACGTGCGGCACCACGTGAAGGAAGAGGAAAAGGAATGGTTCCCCGAGGTCCGCAAGGCCTTGGGCCGCAACCGTCTGGTCGAGCTGGCCGAACAAATGCAAGCCGCCCGCGCCAAGGCACCAGCCGATCCGCTGGCCCTCAAGGCAGCCAAGGCATAACCACCAGACAGCCGCGGTGGATCTTGTTTTTCATGGCCGATGGGTGACGTCTCAGCCGCCGCCCGGCGGCCCGACGGTCGCAGCACCGGGGCTGAGCCCGAACACAGCGCGGTCGCCAGCGCGCAGTTCGCGAACGTCGCCGGGGACTCCGGCCCCGACCGGGCGGCTCACGCTCTCGGGGTGGACGGCCAGCGTCAGGTGTTCGCCGGTGACGGTGACCATGATCGGCGTTTGCCGGAACTGGATCGGGAACGACAAGCCATCCAGCTGGCCCGGGAGACGGGGATCGAAATACAGCACATCGCCGCGGACCTGGGTACCCGCGTAACACCGCTGCATGACGTCGAGTGTCCCGGCCATGACACCGACGTGGATGCCTTCCTTCGTCGTGCCGCCCTGGATGTCGTCGGCGTCGCTGCGGAGCGCGACCAGGAATCGTTCCCACGAGCTTTCGGGGTCGAGCGCGGCAAGTACCCCCGCGTGGGTGACAAAGCTCAATGTCGAGCCATGCGAGGTGCGCCGGTCGTAATAGGCGACGTTCCGCATGGCGGTGTCGTCGCGATAGTCATATCGGAGCCGCCCGAAGATCTCGCGGAGCTCGTCGTGCGAGAACAGGAAGAACAGCATCACTGTGTCGGCCTGTTTGGTGATCTTGTACCGGTTCGGGTCGTCACCCTCCGCACGCAGGATCCGGTCGAGCCGCTGGATGTTGCCGTATTTCGCGCGGTATGCGTCCCAGTCGAGTTCCTCCAGCTCGCCGTAGCCCTCGAACTGGCTGATGATTCCATCGCCGTGGAACGGGACGAACGTCCGGCGGCTCATGTCCTGCCACAGCGCCAGTTCTTCGGCACTGATGCCCAGCCGTGCACGCAGCGCCTCGACACGGCTGTCAGGCAGCAGCGTCAGCAACTTGCCGGCGATATCCCACAGCCACGCCACCATGATGTTGGTGTAGGCGTTGTTGCGCAGCCCGCCCTCCGGCGCATCCGGGTATTTCTCATGGAACTCGTCGGGGCCCATCACGCCGTGGATCTCATAGCGCTCCCGCTCGGGGTTGAAGTGGGCGATCGATGCCCAGAAGCGCGCGATCTCGAGCATCATCTCCGCGCCGTAGCGGTCGAGGAACTCCAGGTCATTGGTTGTCTGGAAGTAGCGCCAGATGCTGTAGAAGATGGCGGCGTTGACGTGCCGCTGGTTGTGGCTGAGGTCAGGCTCCCAGCGGCCCGACAGCGGGTTGAGGTGGACGCGCTGAGTTTCCTCGGTACCCTCGCTCCCGCTTTGCCATGGGAACATCGCGCCGCGCCACCCTGCCTCCCGGGCCGCTGCCCGCGCCTCCCCCATCCGGCGGTAGCGATACATCAGCAGCCCTCGCGTGACCTCGGGCAAGCGGAAGTTGAAGAACGGCAACGCATAGATCTCGTCCCAGAACACGTGCCCGCGGTAGGCCTCGCCGTTGAGTCCGCGGGCGGGCAGCCCCGCGTCCAGGTCGGCGGTGTGCCGGGAGCAGACCTGAAGGAGGTGCGCGATGTGCAGCCGGAGCAACTGTTGCACCCCATTGTCTCCAGACACGCGCACGTCGCACACCCGCCACAGTTCGTCCCACGCCGCACTATGGCGCCGGAACGAGGCGGCGAATTCGTCGTGCCGGGCCGCCGACGTGGCCGCTCTCACCAGCGTGTCGCTGACCGCCGGGTCCCGTGAGGTGTAGAACGACACCATCTTCTCGACCCGGATGGCGGCGCCCTGATGGACGTCGAAGGCCAGGACCTGCTGGATGTAGTCCTCCATTTGATAGAGCGTTCGCCTTACCGGCAGCTGTTGGTCGCCGCTGAACACACGGGTGCGGGTCGCCTGGCTGATGTACAGATTCGACTGCCGGGTCTCGGCCTTCAGCGCGATGACCTCGGGCCCGAACGTCCGCGGGGAGACCGGGCTCAGGTGGCGGCCTTCCAGCTGCTCGTAGCGCGCGACGCCGCGGTTGCTCACCCGGCCGTCGAGTGCCGAGATCACCTCGACCCGGCCCGACCAGTTCTCCGGGACGAGCGTCCACTCGATCCCCGCGTGGTGAACGTCAGCCATGCTGACGAATCGGCGGCTTTTCAGCGTTGTCTCCCTGCCACCGCCATCACGAAACCGGAGCTGGCGGACGAGGGTCACATTCCGGATGTCGAGTTCATGGCGGTAGCTGACCAGTTCGACACCGGCGAGCCTGATCACATCCTCGCCCTCGATACGCAGCTGGAGGACCAACCAGTTCGGCAGGTTGACCAGATCCTCGTTGAGCACGGGCTGGCCACCCAGGATCGTCGTCTCACGGTTGTAGCCGCCGTGCGCATAGGTGCCCGGATAGTGCACGCTGTCGGCGTCTTCCCACTCCGCCGCGCCACGTGTGCACAGGTAGCCGTTGCCCGTCGAGGTCAGCGCCTCCCGCAGCCCCTCGATCCCGGGATCGAAGCCGTCATAGGCGAGCAAGAAAGCGTCCACGGCACCTCCTGCCGGCGCGGCCGACTTTGCGGTCACCGACGGCGGACCGGCCGCGTCGAAGGTTTACCCACTCCACTCGTTCTACATGTGCTGGACGGAGCCGCCGAAGGATCGGGTGCCCGAAATGGAAAAGGGGAAATGGCTGGAGGCCGCACCCTGATCGGGACGCCACCGAGACCGGCGTTCAGGGAATTTCCTACGACGATCGTGGGCCGTACGCCGCGAGGATCTGCCGCTCCGTTTCCTCTCGTGACAGATAGACGTTCAGATCCGTGCCGGTACAGCGCTGAGCGCCCATTGCATTCCCGTACTGGCAGGCCACGACGTAATCCCGGTACGCGAGGTAGCCGTAGGCCAGTCCGCCGGCGAACGAGTCGCCGGCACCTGTCGTGTCCACGACGTGCTCCACCTCGATGCGATCGATGAACTCCCCGGCGACCCCGCCAGAGCTATCCCGGAAGAAGGCGACGCAGCCACGCTCGTCGAGGGTCACGCATACCGCCCCGACACCGCGGTCCAGACAGTGATGCGCCAGGTCGCGCAACTGTTCATCGCTCAGCCACGGCGGATCAGCCATCACCTCCGCTGACTCACCGAGCCACACCGAGCTCGCCTCGTCAAGGTTCATCTTCAGGATGTCGATGTACGGGAGCCATGCGTCCTGGTCAGCCCACACCCTCGGATGGCGCTCGCCGCTACGGGTCAGCGTCGTCGCCGGGCCGTGGGCATCCAGCACCACGGTTGCGCGGCTGTGCTCTTTGATGTGCCGCAGCGTTGGCTGCCCCACCTCATAGTCCGTGATCGGGACACAGACAAACACGTCGGCATCGAGCACCTTGTCGAGGTCGGCCGGCAGGACCGGGCTCATGAAGCTCGTCTGCCGCTCGACGCGACGATTCTGGTCGAGATAACGCAGCTCGACCACGTCCCCCTGGTCGGCCAGCGACGTTATACCGGAGGTGTCGATATTCGGGAAGGACCCCAGGATCTGCTTGATCGGACCCTCGTCCTGCCTACGGACGTGTGAAATCGGGACGATCGTGTCGCCAACATCCAGCAGAGCCGAGAGGGCAACCGCCGTATACATGACGCATCCGTACTTGTGGAACCGCTCACTGGTATGGGTCACGATCTGGTCGCGCGGGATCGGTCCCAGCACCGCAACCTTGCGACTCGCCCGGCTCTTCGTGTCATTCATCACGAACACCTCCGGCGCCTATCGGCATCGCATCGCGCGATGTAAGGCCAGTTGCGCTGTCGGGCCTGCCAGCTGTACTGCAAGGGCTTGTGGTCACCAGCGACCGCTCCTTTGATCCGACGCCTCTGCAGGATCACCCACATTGCGTATTCAGCCAACCTCCGACGGGCTCATGGCGCTAGGCGGTGCCTTGTAGATCATGGTGGGTCGCAGAGCCAGATCCGGACGAGGCAACGCCAGGGTGCCCTCGCACATGAGTTCACGCTTGGCATAGCGGGTGGCGACGGCGCGGAACTGTGCGCCATAGGCAACGAGAACAGCAGCGCGGATCCGCACGCGGTCGGCTGGCCGGGACCTGGCCATGGCGATCACCTGGCCGGCCTCGTTCCGGCTGGTCTCGGCATCCCGCCACGGGCTGGCCGTCTGGCCGGGACCTGACGCCTGGGCCGGCCGGGACCTGATCGCCTGACGTAGCGTGGAGATGCCGGGACCTTCCATGGGAAACGAACCCGTCTCAGCGACCCGCGCGAGCTCAAGTGCCGGCGGACTCGCTGCGAGCCCCGGCCAGGGGCCGGTCCCCGCCGAACAGGATCTCCGCGAAGCCTTCCGCGGTTTCCTGGCGGGCCGAGTCCCGCTGCAGCTCACACTCCCACCTGGGCACATCGCCGGACGGGAGTCGGCCTGTGCCGCCATCGCACCCGCGGTGGACCAGAGGTCCGCGGGAGGCCAGGTCGCTGCCTCACCCCATTTCAGGGTGAGGCTAGGGTCGATCAGGTGCCACCCGTCCGCCTCGATCATGGCTACCGCTTCCTCGCCGCGAGCGAGGGAAGCGGCCCGCAGGCCGACGTCGTCGATGTCATGCGGCAGCGGTTCCGGAAGGGTGTCGATGCGGACCATCCCACCCAGGCTCAGGATCCCGGTAGACGTATTGGCAACCACGCAGCCGCGCTCGTAGCGGTACAGGAGGGGCGACAAGGCGCCAAGCCAAAACCCTGAAAGTCGTCGAGGTTGCGGCTGGCGGCACGGCCGCCGGCGCAGGCACCGCTGGGGAGGAGCACCCAATGTGGGAGTTGTTCGGCGATTCGGACCAACAGTTTCGCGTGGTGTCGGCCGTTCGGGCCCCCCGTGGTGGTGGGTTGGAGGTCTTCGGCCTCGCCGAGGACGGCTCAGTCTGGCAGAACGTGTCGACGACCCCGTCCATCGATGACTGGACTGGCTGGTCTCTGTTCGGAAGGCGACCGGGTCCTGGAAGAGTGTTTCGGGGTCGAGGCAATCCTGGGCTCGTGAGTCTTGGCGTGAACGCGTCGTGGGACGGGCGGCTGCGAGTGTTCGGCGCGGCCAGCGATGGCGGCGCCTGGCTGAACGCGCAGACCTGGGCGATGGACGGCTGGGGAGGATGGCTGCGGTTCGGCGTCATCTCCAACTGGCGGCGGCGGATCAGCATTCTCCCGGACGGGTGGGCGCGGTTCGGCGACTCGGCAGGGTTGCGCGAGGTGGTCGTTCCGAGTACTGGAGTCTCGTTGATGAACGTGGTGTTCGGTCTCAGTGTCGACGACGCGGTGTGGATCAACATCCTCGACCAAGTGGGTCACCCCGAGCGGTGGCGCGGCTGGCAGGAATTCGGAGACGGATCGTTGCGCCTCAGTGCCCTCGCCATCGGCCGACCCGACGACCTCACGATCGAGGCCATCGGCGTCCGTTCCGACGACAACACTGTCTGGAGGAACTCGGCGCCCGTGTACGACCTCGACCAATGGAGCGGGTGGCAGCCCTTTGGGGCACCCAGCGACCAGTTCCATGCGGTCGCCTCGCTACGCACCGGCGGACCCGACGGCTCGGAGTCCGACGTGTTCGGTCTGGCCTTGGACGACACGGTGTGGCGCCGCGCACCCGGCAGCAATGCCTGGGTACAGTTCGGCGACCCCGCGAACCTACTGAGCACGATCACCCCGATCTGGAACAACGGCGGTATCGCCATCGCCCTAGCCGGTACTGGCCCCGACTACTCGACATGGCACGCAGACCTGCTCCCGTCAGGCCAGTGGGGTCCGCTCCAGCCGTTCGACGCCAGCGTCGGGCTCCGACAACCGGACTTTGCTCTCGACATCGACCTCCGAACGCACGCCTTCGCCATCGACCCGAACGGCGCCGTCTGGCACAAGTCCCAGACCACACCCGGAACCTGGCCGCCGCCGTAGCACCACTTAGAGATCAGTTCAGAATAGGTCGGCGTCTCGGATGTTTGACTTCGCAACGCCTTTGACGATGCGCGGGTGGACGACGCGATCTTGACGGACGAGTCTGTGGACCCGGCTGGCGCCGACTGATCCCGGTGCATCCGCGGCGGTTCAAGCACCGGGCCGCAAGCGTGCCGACGACCGGGCGGCGCTCGAGGGGATCTTGTGGGTGCTGCGCACCGGAGTCGGCTGGAACCAGGTCCCGACCGCCTTGTTCGGAGTGTCCGGTGCCACCTGCTGGCGGCGGCTGGACGAGTGGCGCCAAGCCGGCGTCTGGCAGCAGCGCCACGAGCTGCTGCTCGAAGAGCTGCGCGCCGCGGGCAAGCCGGACCTGTCCGCTGGCCTGCGACGTTGTTAGTTGCGGTTCGTCAATCGGTCCGGGTGCGGAGGCTCCACGCCAGGGTGGGGATCATCACCGTCGCAGCGACGAGGTGTAGCCCGAGGAGGGCGGTGGTGGTGGCGGTGTTTGCCTCAGAGAGGAGGGGCGCGACCAACGAGATCGCGGTCAGCGTCACTGCCGTCCGCACGAATCGCTCGGCGGGGCGAGCGCTCCAACGAAGAAGCGCGACGGCAATGACGATGCCCACGACCGAGAAGACGCCGGTCACCACGGCGAACCCGGCCAACGGGATCGTTTCGCCACCATCGGGGACCTCGAAGTCGACGCCAACGGCCTGGGCAAGCGCAGCGGCGAGGGTGGTGGCCACCATCGCTGCGAGCGCGGCAA
>DATBRJ010000337.1:0-3490 GCA_036560395.1 Actinomycetes bacterium
CGTGACCGTCCGCACGTGGAACCCGTCCGACCTCGACCTGGCCGCCGCGTTCGCCCACGAGGAGTCGACCGCGAAGCTCGGCAACTACCGGCGCATCGGCATCCAGGTGCTGGCAGGCGGGCAGGGCGGCGCCTGGGAGTATGTCTTCACCGATCCGAAGATGGGGCGCCTGCACGGGCTCGACCGCGCGTTCCTCATCGGCGGTCGGGCCTACCTCATCGAGTTCCGCACTCCGGCCAACCGCTGGACCGAGAACCTCGGCAACCTGGCGGTCATCACGAACAGCTTCCGCGCGGTTACGGTGGGCCGCACGGGCTGACGCGACAAGTCGGTCCACATGCGACAGTGACTCTGCGTCGCTGCTCTCGGAACGAAAAGTAGTTGTGTTAGTCGGCGTTACACCGGGTACGGAAGGGCAAGGGTCAGCGCTGGCCCCAATTTTTCACTGACCACAGTGGAAGGGGCCATCCATGAGAAAACGTGTGCTAGGCATGGCGGGGGTTGCCCTGGCGTCTGCCCTCATCGGGGTCGGTGTCGCGCCGGCGCAGGCTGCGACGGCTAGCGTGATCATCGAACCGAACGCTCAGTACGACCTCCAGGGCAGCATCCTGCACGTCGAGATGAAGGCCACCTGTAGCGGAGGGTCCGGCGCGGTCGCCGTCCAGGTGACCCAGTCCCCGCCGGAGACCCCGTACCCGGTGGCGTTCGGATCCGGTCCAAACGTCGTGGTCTGCGACGGCCGGCAGCACGAGGTCGGCGTGACCATCTTGGGCGAGGGCTTCGACGCCGGCAGGGCGTGGGCGAAGGCAACCCTGACGGCCCCGGGTGGGGGCGCTACGGACGCACGCTACATCGACATCCGGGTGGTCTGACGGGACGTGCGAGCGAAGGTCCCGCCGGCTCGGCCGGCGGGACCCAACGCGTCAGGAGCTGTACCCGGCGTACCCCTGGAAGTAGGCCTGGGCCTTGGACCAGGTGTTCGAGCCGACCGCCTTGCCGAGCATGCGGCCGTGGTAGTCGCCGCTATGGAAGTGGATGCCACCGTACCGACGGGACATCCCCGCCTCGTCGGCGGCCGCGGTAAACGTCGGCCACGTCAGCGTGACGGGCGCGGTCGGCACGCCTGCCTCGATCTTGGACGACCCGGCCGGGATGACGACGAACGCGTTGAACGCGTCGCTTCCGGTGAAGGCCATCAGAACCTGTTGGCCGGCGCCGCTGAACGTGCTGTGCCCGGACACGTACTCCGGGAACGGCGGCGTCACCACATTCAGCGCCTGGTACGGCAGCCACTGCTCGGCGGGGACGAGGCCGTACTCCTGCCCGGGTGGCTGGCCCGGCAGCCAAGAGACGATGTTCTGGCCCGCGTAGTACCAGCGGATCGCCGTGATCGGCCGGACGAAGTCGTAGATGTACTTCTCCGACCAGGCCGCGATGCTGGAGTCGAGCATGGCGTTGCCGAGCGTGAAGAACAGCTTCACGTTGGTGTCGAGGCTGAAGCCTCGCTTGCGGGACAGCGCCTGCGCGAAGATCATGTCGTGCCCGGGCGGGAACACGGACTTCGGTCCGTCGGCCCAGTACTCGGCCATCGCCTTCGCGGGGTCCGTCAGGTTCGAGGTATCCCCGTACTCCTGCTCGATATCGGCCGTCGAGTAGCTGCCGTCGGAGTTCGTGGGCGGGCCGGGCACCTTGGCCATGACCGCGGAGGTCAGCGCGAACGGCTTCAGGTACCCCCACTGCGGGGTCAGCGGCTGCTGGACGGTGTAGTTGGGTCCGACGCAGTTGCCGTCCGGCGGCGTGGGCGAGGTCAGGCCGGCCGCGACACCAGCCGGGGTGAGCACGCACAGAGGCTGCCACCGCCACTTGTCCACGAGGTTGTTCCACTGGTTCACCGGCGAGTAGCAGGTGGCGCCCGGCGCGGGCGGGCACACGTACGGATAAGTGGTCGTGCTATTCGGCCCCGGCGACTGGTTGGAGTAGTCGCCGTGCCGGAATGCGATGTTCGCTTGCGCGGCCGCCTTGCCGATCATGGCCGGCGTCGAGGTGTCGTCGAGGCTGTAGCCGAGCTGGACCATCTTGTCGGCGTACACCGCGCTGCGGTACGGAAACAGGTCCACCAGCGTTGTGTACGCGGCGAAGCTGATCGCCTTGCTCTTGTTGGCGAGCGTGACCGCCGAGCCCGTCTGGCGAGCCATACCGGTGGGCTGAGTGCGCTTGGCGACCGGGTCGTAGGCGGCCCAGGCGTCGTACATCGAGGTGTGCACCTCACCGAGCGCCCGAGCCGTGATGGTCGGCCCGGTGCCCGCCGGGTTATCGATGATGGTGTACAGGATCTGCTGGTTCCACTGGAGGACGACATCGTCTCTCGTGTTGTCCGGTCCGTAGCTGGCCAGGTCCCATGCGGTGCTGGTGGTCGGCGTCGGGCTCGGAACCGGCTTAGCGTTAACCGCGGCATCGGCCGTGCGTCCACTTAGGCCCCTTACGCTGAGCAACGACAGGAACACGGCGACAGCCGTGACCACTCCCACGACCAACTTATTCCTCATGAGGTATTCAGCCCCTCCGCTGGTGGCTGTGCTGTAGTAGCGAGGGACAGTTTCGAGGGACAGTTACCGACGCGGCGCGCCGCCGCGCGAACCGAGCCTCCCCTTCGCCTGCCGTTGGCTTTTTTACACCAGGCGGTGCGGCTACCGGTAGGACGTTGGCCGATCGTCATCGATCCCCGACCAAAGAGCCGAGAGCTTGTGGATAGATCTGGGGAAATCCGTCGTCAGCCGGATCCGACCGACGAGCCCGGTATCGATGCGGCTGGTTTCATCGCGACACGACTGACTACGCTCCGCTGGCGACCCGATCCACCGAGTGATGGCCGGCGTCAGGCCGCGGCGGCCGCGGCGGACAGCTCGCCTTGAGCTCCAGTGTGGAATGGAACTCGTGCGGCTCGAGCGTCGCTAGCAACCGGCTCTACCGTGCCGAAGCATCGCGGCGAGGAAGGCGCCGAGCACATTGCCCGGCGTCGCCGCCCTGTTGCCGGCGCTGCTGGCACCGCTCGGCGTCCTGTTCGACACGTTCGTTGTGCGCACACGGCTGGTGCCCGCGCTCGCCGTCGACGTCGGTCCCCGGCTCTGGTGGCCCAGCGGCCTGGCTCGCCAACACGTCGCACCGACAACCGACGCCGGATCGGCCGTACCGGCCGAGCCGTCCCGCGTGGGCTGACGTAACAAGCCAACACGGGCCACCGGGGGGTGCGGCATCGCCGACGAAAGTCTAGGTTGTACGGCAATAGGCCCGATAACGATCCCGTAGGACACAGAGAGGCAGTCCCGTGGCAGACAGCTCGCCTCCCCCCGCGCAGGAGGAGCAGCCCAAGATTGACACCACGGTCCCGCACTCGGCCCGCATCTGGAACTACTGGCTCGGCGGGAAGGACAACTTCGCTGTCGACCGCGAGGCCGGCGCCATGGTCGCCAAGATCTTCCCGAGAATGGTT
>DATBRJ010000338.1:0-4654 GCA_036560395.1 Actinomycetes bacterium
CGGGATCGGGTTGCTGCAGGGCATCGCGCTGTACACCGGCGCGGTGCTTGGGACCGGGGTGTTGGCGCTCCCCGCCCTCGCCGCGCGGCAGGCGGGACCTGCCTCGCTGCTGGCCTGGGCTGGGCTGGTGCTGCTGTCGGTCCCGCTGGCCTCGACGTTCGCGGCGCTCGCTGGCCGCTACCCCGACGCCGGCGGCGTCGCGACGTTCGCCGCGCGCGCGTTCGGCCCGCGCTGGGCAGCGGTAACCGGCTGGTGGTTCTACTGCACGGTGCCCGTCGGCGTCCCTGTGCTCGGCCTTTTCGGCGGCGCCTACGTGGCTGCCGCGACCGGCGGCGGACGGACCACCAGCCTGGCGGTTGGTGTCGCGCTCGTCGCCATCGCCGTCGCCGCCAACTGGGTCGGGCTGCGGCTGTCAGGCCGCCTTCAGCTCGTCCTAGCGGCCCTGCTCGCTGCCCTGCTCACCGCGGCGATCGCGGCCTCGGCACCACTCGCCCGCACCACCAACCTGTACCCGTTCGCGCCCCACGGCTGGTTTGCGGTCGGCGGCGCGGCGGCACTGCTGGTGTGGTCTTTCGCCGGCTGGGAGACGGTCACCCACCTTGCCGGGGAATTCGCCGATCCCGCCCGCGACCTGCGCCGGGCAACCGCCGCGGCGCTCACGCTGATCGGCGCCCTATACCTCGGCCTGGCTGCGGTGAGCGTGCTGGTGCTCGGCCCACGACTCGAGCAGGTCGACGCGCCCCTGGCCGTGCTGCTCGCCCGCGGCATCAGCGGCTCGGTCTCGGCCGGAACGATCGCAGCGGTGGTCGCCGTCGTGGTGACGCTCGCCACGATGAACGCCTACGTCGCCAGCGCCGCCAGGCTCGGCATGGCCCTGGGCAGGGACGGAGCACTGCCGAGCTGGCTCACCAGGAGTAGACGAGCCGGCGAGGTGCCCCGGCGCAGCCTCGCGACTGTGGCCACGCTGACGGGCATGGTGCTTGCGGGGTTACTCGTCACCGGCGCGGACGCGCACGTGCTGGTGCTCGCGACCACCTCGTGCCTGGCCGCGATCTACACAGTTGGCTGCGCCGCCGGGATCCGTCTTCTGCCCCGCGGCAGCCTCGGCCGCCGCGCAGCGGTCGCCGCGACGGTCCTGGTCGCCGGGCTACTGCTGCTCGCGGGCCCGTTCCTCGCCTGGCCCGTGGTCTTGGCCATGGGTGCGCTGACCACCCGCCGCGTCCTGGGCCGCCGGGTGCGCCACGCCCCATATACGGCATGGCCAGGCTTGGTGTTGGAGCTGGAACCGCATGCAGGCGAGGCTGAAGGGCCCCTGGCGTCTGAAACAAGGAGAGCTATGGTGATCGCCCGGATCTGGAGAGGCTGGACCACCCCGGAGAACGCCGACGCCTACCAGCGGATCGTCAGCGAGGAGGTCCTGCCGAGCATCGCAGGCCGCAACCTCACCGGTTACCACGGCGCCTACCTACTGCGGCGGGACCTCGGCGCCGAGGTGGAGTTCGCCACCATCACGCTGTTCGACTCGTTCGAGGAGGTTCGAGCGTTCGCTGGCGAGGATTACGAGACCGCGTACGTGCCGCCGCGGGCCCGGGCGGTGCTCGCCCGCTTTGACGAGCGCTCGGCGCACTACGACACGCTGCTGCGACCGCGCGCGACCTGAGGCCGACTCGGGCCGCGAGCTGGTCGGCTGCCGGACGACGGGGCTGTCGTCGCTCGCGGTGTGGTCCAGGTTCGCGTCCATGGTGTTCCTCGGCCTGCAGCCACGACCGATAGGCGTGACCTGCGCTGAGTGAGCGTGCAGCTCGGTTTGGGCCTGTCGCCCCCGTCGTAGAAGATTCGGCCAATGAACTTCTACGCCGACCTCCACATCCACTCGAAGCACTCGATGGCCTGCAGCCGCGACTGCGACTTGGAGCACCTCGCCTGGTGGGCGCGACGCAAGGGCATCTCCGTGGTCGGAACTATTGTCTAACATGCCCTATCGGAATATACTCGAACTAGTGTTCGAGGTGCCATCTATGGTAATCGGCGCCTCGGCATTCGAGGAGGGCATATGGACACATTCACCTACCAGCGGTTATCCGAAGACCGTTTTGGCAGGAGCCCAAACTGTGCGATTCAAGAGAAGGAGAATCGCGAGTTTGCCGAGGCTCAAGGCGATACAGTAGTCGACTCCTTCAGCGATAACGATATTTCCATCAGCCGGGAGGGTCGCAAGCAGAGTAGGCCCCGTGAGGGTTACCCCAAACTGTTAGCAGCGATTGAAGTACACCCGCGACCCTGCAAGATCGTCATTACTGAGATGCCGCGTCTCTACCGGGACCCGGAGGAGCTGATTCCGCTGTTCCGGCTGGCCGAGAAGACCGGGCTCAAGAAAATCGAGACGACTGACGGCATGTATTATGACCTATCGACTGGTCAAGGCATCCATAACGCGATCGTGGCCGTCAGCGCGGCGGCCCTTGAGTCTCGCAGGATGAGCGACCGGCTCAGGAGGAAGCGCAAGGCGTTAGCCGAGGAAGGACGGCCGCACGGCGGCAACCGGGCCTACGGCTACGAGGGCGCGGTCTACGACGAGAAGGGAGTGCTGCTCAATCCCGGACGGGTCGGTATCGCCATTATAGAACACGAAGCCGCGATCATCCGCGAGTGCATCGAACGACTGCTCTCGGGATGGCCGATCCGCTCCATTGTCCGGGACCTGAACAAACGCGGCATCAAGACCGCCGGAGGCGGCAAGTGGCATCCGACCCAGCTCAAGCGAATCCTGGTCAGCAAGCGAATCGTCGGGATTAGGGTCCACCTGGGCCAGGAGTATCCCGCGCAGTGGCCGGCTATCATCACCGAGGAGGAGCACCACCAAGTCTGCGCCATTCTCCAAGCCGCCGACAGATTCAAGGGTTCGAGCAAGAAGGGCAGCCGGTCTTACCTGCTTACCGGCCTGATCTACTGCGGTCTGTGCGGCAAGCCGTTGATGGCATCAGGCGGAGTCTACGGCAACCGGGGGCACTCGGGGCGCCGCTACCGCTGCAAGAAGACCAACGCCTGGGGCAACGTGTTCGGCTGCGGCAAAATCGCCCGGCTAGCCATGCCGGTCGAGCTCCTGGTCAGTGAAGCCGTGATGCGGCGCTACAGCTCGCCGGCCTTCGCCGAAGCTCTAGCTGAGGCTCCTGGGATCAAAGAGGACGGTGACCTTGCTGGACTGGCGGCTGACGATAAGGCAGCGCGCAATCGTCTAGCCGACGTTGAACGCGGATTTTCCAGTGGACAACTCAGCTACGAGGAAATGATCCGCATCAAGGGGATGATTGACGAGGCCCGGGCTAGCATTCAGGCGAAGATGGCGAAGCTCGAAACCGGGCGACTGGTGCTGACACTGCCCGCCAACGGCAGCCTGCGCGAAGCCTGGGGTAAGGCCGACCTCGATACCCGACGGCAACTGGTCGCTCTGCTCGTGGAGCGTGTGACGTTGCTGCCTGGTCGTTGCGGCGGCTCGACCTGGACGCACGAGCCATCCGGCAGCCGGTTCGTGTTCAACCCTCAGAGTGTTCGGATTTCTTGGCGAGTATAGACCGAGTCAGCTTTGCGGCACGACTCAGCGTGTCCTTGTCTGCAACATAGAACGGGACGCCGCTCTCCTCAGCTGACCGCTTGATGTACGCTGTTAGATCAAATGGCTTGGTAGTTCGTGACTTGCTTGTCATTCACTTATTGCTATAACACACTGGTGGATGAATTTAACCACGTGGACTTGGGCTATGGGCTCAGATCAATTTCCTTGATGCGTGTCTGAGGTAAGATCGGTCAAGCGTCCCCCTGCGGAAGGGAGTCCAATGGCCGTCAAGGTCGTCCGTGTCTCTGATCTGTCCGACGCTCAAGCCGATGAGAGCCAGTTCGGCAAGCTCATCGTCCACCAGCACCCTGACTTCGCCCAGACCATCACGCTTGACGTGCTCCCGAACGAAATCGGGGAGCTGCCTGAGAGCGAAATCTATGTCGAGATCGAGTTCGTACAGCCTGGCGACAGATCCGGCCAGCGCGCCACCCTCACCGTGGACCAGTTCAACAAACTCGGCGGCAGCAAGGACATGAAGGCCATCCTGACACGGGCAGTTGAGGAACTGCGTCAGATTGGTGCCCCGGAGGCACCCACTGCCAGGCGTGGGCGTCGCAGTGGAGCTGCCCCAGCCCGCAGCAAGATCAACTACGCCAGTCTCGAACATGCCGGCGAGCCCCACCGCGGCCGGATCACTGACGCCGAGAAGGAGCTTGTTCGGAACAACCTCGACAAGGTCAACAAGCGCCTACGTGACTCAGGCCTACGGGAGATCAACCCGAACGATCCGACGATGAAGGACCGTTACGGCTTGTAGGCGTGGCCTCCAGCTGACGTGCAGTCCGCGAGCTTCGCCCCTGGCGCGACGAGGAGGTTGTGCAGGAGGTGAATGAACGGCTCCTCGCGTTGATGACCCTCAACTAGGAGGTGTCGACCAGCTGACTGCCCGGCCAGAGCAAGACTCCAGGGCGATCGAGCGCGCTAAGCAGGAGGTCCGCGACCTGATCTGGGCGCTCCTCGAGTGTGAAGGGGCGGCCAAGCCCCCCGGCCGGGTGGTTGGGAAGATCCCGAACTTCCTCGGCGCTGAAGCTGCCGCCG
>DATBRJ010000339.1:0-2445 GCA_036560395.1 Actinomycetes bacterium
CAAACCTGCTCTACCGTCACCGGCCGGTCACACAGCTCGGCCGCGGGCATCGGCAGGAACGGCGCCAGCCCCCACGGCTTGAAGTGCACGCCGACGGACCGGGTCCGGAGTGGGTAGCCGAACTCCAACGCGCGGGTGGGCATGGTGACCACGCAGCCGTCGGCGTACTCGGCCGTCTCGATGTCGGTGCCGGCGCGGATGCGGAACGGCGCCCCGAGGTTGACGATGAGCAGCGCCGCCGGCATCGGCGGCAGCGTCAGCCGGGCGTACGGCGGCGCACCCTCCAGGTAGTAAAGGTCGTCGATCAGCCCGTCCAGCGGCGGTCGCGGCACTCTGGACACGTACTCCACGCCCACAGTATCGCCGACGCCCCGCCGGCATCGCGCGCCGGAATGGTCCGGCCGCGCTGCCGCCAGCATCGAGCCGGCGCCGATCCCTGACGGGCGCCCGGCCGCGGACATTTGCGTGGGCTACGCGTGGTGCGTGAGCGATGGAGAATTTCTCGGCCCTCCAGTGTCGCCCTCCGTGGGGAAGGCGCTAAACCGGCTCTTCACAGTTGAGGGTGTAGCGGGCGCGTGATGTCGTCGGCGGCGGTGGTCGGCGCGTCGGTGGCCGGGTAGGGGTCGAGGTCTCCCGAAGATGGAAGTTCTCACACTGCCCATCCGGAAGACCTCGACGTGCCTGACGCTACCCCTGGGGCGGGCTTTGCCTGCCCTGATCTGACCGTGTTCTGCCGACTCGACGAGCTCTGTCTCGAAGTGACCGGGCAGCGGTTCGAGCCGGACCGTGCTGTCTTGGCCTGTCGCGTCGTCGAGCCCGACGGGTCGGATGAGAGGTGGTGTCGTCGCTGCGGATGCGAGGGATCGCCGCGCGACACAGTGACCCGGCGTCTGGCGCACGAGCCGCTGGGTTGGCGGCCGACCACGCTGGTGGTCACGATCCGTCGCTATCGGTGCTCCGGCTGCGGGCATGTGTGGCGCCAGGACACCAGCCTGGCTGCTGAGCCGCGGGCGAAGCTCTCGCGGCGTGGTCTGCGGTGGGCGCTCGAAGGCATCGTGCGCCAGCACCTGACCGTCGCCCGTGTCGCTGAAGGACTCGGGGTCGCCTGGAACACCGTCAACGACGCCGTCCTGGCCGAGGGCAAGCGGGTCCTGATCGACGATCCGCACCGGCTCGACGGCGTCCAGGTTCTCGGCGTCGATGAGCACGTCTGGAGGCACACCCGGCGCGGCGACAAGTACGTCACCGTGATCATCGACCTCACACCCATCCGGGACGGCACCGGCCCAGCACGGCTGCTGGACATGGTCGAGGGACGCTCGAAGCAGGCGTTCAAGCAGTGGCTGAGCGGACGCCCCGAGGCGTGGCGCGACGGGGTCGAGGTGGTCGCGATGGACGGGTTCACCGGGTTCAAGACCGCCGCGGCCGAGGAGATCCCCGCAGCGGTCGCGGTGATGGATCCCTTCCACGTGGTCCGCCTAGCCGGTGACGCGCTCGACAAGTGCCGGCGTCGGGTCCAACTCGCGATCCACGGCCACCGCGGTCACAAGGACGACCCGCTCTACGCCGCCAGGAGGACCCTGCACACCGGCGCCGACCTACTCACCGACAAGCAGAAGGACCGACTCACCGCCCTGTTCGCCGCCGAAGAGCATGTCGAAGTCGAGGCGACTTGGGGGATCTACCAGCGGATGATCGCCGCCTACCGTCACCCGGATCGAACGAAGGGGCGCGAGCTGATGCAGAACCTGATCGGGTCGGTCAGCGCAGGCGTTCCCGCTGCGCTGAGCGAGGTGATCACGCTGGGCCGAACGCTGAAGAAGCGCGCCGTCGACGTGCTGGCCTACTTCGACCGACCCGGCACCAGCAACGGCCCAACCGAGGCGATCAACGGACGACTCGAACACCTCCGCGGCTCCGCCCTCGGGTTCCGCAACCTCACCAACTACATCGCCAGATCGCTACTCGAGACCGGCGGCTTCAGGCCGCTGCTACACCCTGGATTATGAAGAGCCCCGTTGACCTCCACGGGGCGCAACGACCCCCCCGGAAGGCGGGCGCCCAGGCGGGCCCACGGGCCCAGTCGATCAGCGTGCGCGCGACCCGGCTGCGGCCGCGCAGTGTGCGCGCCAAGGCGGGCACCTTGCCGCCGCCGTCGGCGGTCAGCTCCACGTCGTGGGCGAGCAGCGCCTCCAGCCCCGACAGGTCGCCCTGCTCGACGGCCTGAAGGAACCGTCGTGCGCGGGCTCCCACCGGCGGATACTACGCGGCGGCGGTGACAGCCTGATCCACCACCTCCTCCTTGAGTCGTGACGGGTGCTGAAGGAGCAGTAGTCAAGACCTGTGGATCAAGAGCTTTTGCGCGGCTTCGGGCTTGGTTCGGCGTCTTCGCCCGGCCGTTCGGTGAGGACATCACGCCGGGAGTGGCTGCCGTCAGTTGATGTC
>DATBRJ010000340.1:0-19715 GCA_036560395.1 Actinomycetes bacterium
TTCGGGACTCCCACTACTCCGGAGCCAAGCGCCTCGGCCACGGCAAGGGCTATGAGTATCCGCATGATCTGCCGGGTGGCATCGCGGCCCAGCAATATGCGCCCGATCAGGTCGCCGGCCGGGAGTATTACCGTCCGACGAGATACGGCGCCGAGGCTCGCTATGCCGATCTCGTCGAGCGCATCCGTGCCACGCTGCGAGGCGAGCGGTTGGCCGAGTGACCGGCCGCGAAATCATCCTGCTGGCCCTTGACCGGTCGACACCTGAGCGCAACGTCAGGCAGGACGACCCCGCGGTCGAGCCCAAAGAGGCTCCGACACATCCCCACAAAGGTGATGGGCGTGGCGTCCTGCCCGCCCTCATGCGTCGACGTGCATGGATGCCGGACGCGGGACGCGCAGGAAGCGAAATCGCCCCTAACGGCTGAAGATCCAGGGCGCTGCCACATGTCCGTACAGATCACGGTAGGGTCGCACCACCATCAGCACGCCTTGGAGGGAGACGGCACGGTGAGCGGGTGGGATGTCGCGGGCATCATCATCGCCGTGTTCTGGGCGATTCTCGTCTGTTTCCTCGCATACGTGCTCATCCATGTCGCACGGGTACTCCAGGAGACGACGGTCCTGATCAGTGAGGTGACCGAGCAGACCGTCCCACTGCTTGCCGAAGTGAGGACAACGGTCACCCACACGAACACCGAGCTCACCAGGGTGGACGCGATCACCTCGAGCGTGCAGAACGTCGCCGAAAACGCCAGCAGCCTCTCCTCGCTGTTCGCCGCGACGCTAGGCACCCCGCTGGTCAAGGCAGCCGCGCTCTCTTACGGACTGCGCCGGGCGATGAAGGACCGGACGAGGCATGATGTTGAGAAGCGGGTCAGGGCTGAGGTACGTGCAGAACGCGCTGGCCGCCGGTCCGGCCGAGGCTGATCACAGCCCGGTCAGGAGGGCGCGGAAGCGCCCGCAGGCCGGACCGGAGGGATGAAGGACCGGCGACCCGCCACTAGTCAAGGATCGAAGTCATGCGCAGGTTGTTCTGGGTCGCGCTTGGCGCGGCCGCGGGAGTCGCCATCGTGCGACAGGTCAGTAAGAAGGCACAGGCATTCACGCCGAGCGGGATCGGCCGCTCCGTCGCTGGTCTCGGTGACAGCCTCCGGGCGTTCGCCGAGGATGTACGCGTGGGCATGGCAGAGCGCGAGTACGAGCTCTCAGCCGCCATGCATGACCACCAAGGGGCTGATCAGGAAACTCTCCGGCACCTAGTCAGGGACGAGGAGCGCGATGACCGAGACCCGCGCCAGGTAGGGCGGGACCAGGAACGGGGACCGCGCTGATGGACTCCGCGGAGATCCGCCGACGGTTCGTCCGGTTCTTCGAAGAGCGCGACCATGTCGTCGTCCCTTCGGCATCGCTGATTGCCGACGACCCGACGCTGCTCCTCGTGAATGCCGGAATGCAGCCGTTCAAGCCTTATTTCCTCGGTGAGCAGCAGGCGCCCTGGCCGCGTGCGGTGAGCGTGCAGAAGTGCGTTCGTACCCCGGACATCGAGGAGGTCGGCAAGACCACGAGACACGCCACCTTCTTCCAGATGTGCGGCAACTTCTCGTTCGGGGACTACTTCAAGGAGCGGGGGATCGCGCTTGCCTGGGAGCTGCTCACCTCACCGCAGTCCGCGGGCGGCTACGGGCTGGATCCTGAGCGTCTCTGGCCGACCGTGTACGAAGACGACGACGAGGCGGAGAAGATCTGGCACCTGCAGATCGGCGTACCACTGGAGCGAATCCAGCGCCGCGGCATGGTGGACAACCTCTGGTCGATGGGGATACCCGGCCCGTGCGGGCCATGCTCGGAGATCTTCTACGACCGGGGGCCCGACTACGGCCCTGAGGGCGGTCCGGCCGTCAACGAGGAGCGGTACCTCGAGATCTACAACCTCGTCTTCATGCAGTGGGTACGCGGCGAGGGCGGCGCCAAGACGGACTATCCGGTAATCGGCGACCTGCCCGCGAAGAACATCGACACCGGGCTCGGTTTGGAGCGGCTGGCAACGATCCTGCAGGGCGTCGACAACCTGTACGAGATCGACACCAGCCGCCAGATCCTCGACCGCGCGGCGGCACTGTCCGGCGCGCGGTACGGCGAGAGCCACAGGGCGGATGTATCGCTGCGGATCGTGGCGGATCACAGCCGGACCGCGGTGATGCTCATCGGGGACGGAGTCACCCCAGGCAACGAGGGGAGGGGCTACGTCCTGCGCCGGATCATGCGTAGGGTCATCCGAAACATGCGTCTGCTCGGCTCGCACGAGCCGACGATGCGAGAGCTCGTCGACGTCACGATCGAGGCGATGGCCCCGCAATATCCGGAGCTCTACCACGAGGCCGGCCGCATCCATGCCGTCGCCGAGGCGGAGGAGGCCGCGTTCCTGCGTACGCTGCGGCAGGGCACCCAGATTTTCGACGTCGCCGTTGCCGAGACCAAGCAGGCCGGCGGCAGCGTGCTCGCCGGCGATAAGGCGTTCCAGCTCCACGACACGTTCGGCTTCCCGATCGATCTCACCCTGGAGATGGCAGAAGAGGCCGGGCTCGCCGTGGACCAAGAGGGCTTCCGCACTCTCATGGCCGAGCAGCGGCAGCGCGCCAAGGCGGACGCGGCAAGGCGTAAGCAAGGGGCCGGGGACCCGTCCGCATACCGGAGATTGATCGACACGACCGGGCCGACCGAGTTCACCGGCTATAACGAGGTCGTCAGCGAGGGAAGGGTCGGTGCGCTCGCGCTCGGTGGCGAGCCGACCGAGGCCGCGGGCGAGGGCGACGAGATCGAGCTGGTTCTCGATCGCACGCCGTTCTACGCCGAGGGCGGCGGTCAGCTGGCCGACCAGGGCATCATCAGGCTCGAGAATGGTGCCTACGTCGAGGTCAGCGATGTACAGCAGCCGATCCCTGGCCTCATCGTGCATCAAGCGCGGATTATCGCGGGTGAGCTGACACCGGGCCTGGGGGCTGTCAGCGAGGTCGACATCGAACGACGGCGGGCGATCTCTCGCGCGCACACCGCGACGCATATGGTGCACAAGGGGTTCCGGGAGGCGCTCGGAGAGACCGCGACCCAGGCCGGGTCGGAGAACGCGCCGGGCCGGTTCAGGTTCGACTTCTCGGCGACCGGCGCCGTGCCCGCCTCTGTCCTGGAGGACGTGGAGCAGCGGGTCAACGAGCTTCTCGCCGAGGACCTCCCCGTACAGGCCGAGCTCATGTCCCAGGAGGCTGCCCGGTCGATCGGCGCGATGGCGCTGTTCGGCGAGAAATACAGCGATGAGGTCCGCGTCGTGTCCGTGGGGGACTGGGCGCGTGAGCTGTGCGGCGGCACTCACGTACTGCGATCGGGGCAGCTCGGTCTGGTCAAGCTGCTCGGCGAGGCCTCGATCGGCGCCGGAGTACGGCGGGTGGAGGCTCTCGTCGGCGTGGACGCCTATCGCTATCTCGCCCGCGAGCACGTCCTGGTCGCGGCCTTGTCCGAGCAGTTCAAGGCCCGTCCCGACGAGTTGCCGGACCGGATCGGGTCTGTTGTGTCCCGGCTGCGCGAAGTGGAGAAGGAGCTCGAGCGGATGCGGGCGGCGCAGGTGCTCGCGGCGGCGTCCTCACTAGCAGGGAGCGCGAGGGATGTCGGCGGGATTGCCTTTGTCGGCCATCGGGCACCGGACGGCACGACCGCGGACGACCTGCGCAAGCTCGCGCTGGACGTGCGCGGGCGGCTTGGCGGTGACCGGCCGGCGGTTGTCGCAACCGCAGCGGCGACCGCCGACCGGCCACTCGTCGTGGTCGCG
This sequence comes from Actinomycetes bacterium, assembly GCA_036560395.1. Taxonomy (GTDB): domain Bacteria; phylum Actinomycetota; class Actinomycetes; order JAKEEW01; family JAKEEW01; genus DASYTV01. The sequence continues at coordinate 3,823 of DATBRJ010000340.1, forward strand.
GTCAACGACCGTGGTCGCGAGGCGGGGCTTAGCGCGGGCGCGCTGGTCCGCGAGGCCGCCGCCGTCCTCGGCGGCGGAGGCGGCGGCAAGGACGACGTCGCCCAGGGCGGCGGGACCGATGTGTCGGCCATCGAGGCAGCGGTCGACCGCATCGAAGGCGTAATCGCCGAGGCGACCACCCACCGTTGATCACAGGGTTGGTCGCCGGGCGAAAGGTCATCATGCGGGTCGGAGTAAGGATCGGGTTGGACGTCGGCACCGTCCGAATCGGGGTGTCGGCAAGCGATCCGGGCGGTCTGCTTGCGAGTCCGGTTGAGACGGTCCGGCGTGGAAAGGGCGATCTTGAGCGCATCGCGGAGATCGTCACGGAACGTCAGGCAATGGAGATCGTTGTCGGTCTCCCTACCACTCTCAGGGGGAATGAGGGACGTTCCGCGGCATATGTCCGAGAATTTGTCCGGGCGCTCTCTCGAATTCTCTCCCCGGTACCGGTCAGACTGCTCGATGAGCGCCTGTCCACGGCCGCAGCGCACCGGCGCTTGCAGCAGTCCGGTGTGCGAGGCCGTAGGGTGAAAGCCGTTATCGACCAGGAGGCCGCCGTCGTGATCTTGCAGGACGCGCTCGACGCCGAGCGTGGCAGTGGGACGCCGCCCGGCCGTCTTGTCGAGGCGGTTGAATGACTCATCGCACCCTGATGGCGGGTGACGATCTCTACCCGGCTCGCGGGGATCGGCGTCGCCGCCGTCGTCGCCAGCGAGGCGGTAGGTCAGCCGTCGCGGTCGTCCTAGCCCTCGTCGTCGTTCTCGCCGTCATCGGCGGTGTGGTGTACGTCGGCTCCCGGCTGGTCGGCGGCTTCCTCGGCATGAATGCGGACTACCCAGGGGCCGGTACGACTCCGGTCCGGGTCGAGATCAAGGAAGGCCAGTCGACCCGGTCCATCGCCGGCACATTGCACGACGCCGGCGTTATCAGGACCACGGGCGCATTCGTGAACGCCGCTCGAGGCAACCCTCGGGCCGCCACGATTCAACCTGGGTTCTACAAGCTCAAGAAGGAAATGAAGGCGAGCATCGCGCTCGCTGCTCTCCTCGACGACAAGAACCGGGTCAACAAGCCGGTGACGGTTCCCGAAGGACTGCGACTAACCGACACGCTCAAGATCCTCGCCGAGAGGAGTGGCCTACTCCTCAAGGACTTCCAGGCGGCGGTCAAGAAACCAAGCGCTCTCGGGCTGCCCGACTTCGCGAACGGCCGACCGGAGGGATTTCTCTTCCCTGCGACCTATGACGTCACGCCGGGCACGACGGCTCAGGATCTGCTTCAGCAAATGGTCGGCAGCTTCACCTCGATGGCCGAGGACGTCGACCTTTCCAACAGGGCACATGGCGTTCGCCTCAGCCCCTATGAGGTGATCGTGATGGCAAGCCTCGTCGAGGACGAGGGAGGCCGCCAGGAGGACTTCCCCAAGGTGGCACGGGTGCTCTTCAACAGGTTGCACAAGGGGATGAGGCTCGAGCTCGACTCGACCGTTACCTACGGCCTGGGTATCCACCGCTTGACCACGACGGCCGCCGAGCGCGCGAAGGACACGCCGTACAACACCTACCTGCATGCCGGCCTGCCGATCGGCCCGATCAGTTCGCCAGGACGGGAGGCCATCGAGGCCGTCCTCGCGCCTGCCGACGGCAACTGGCTCTTCTTCGTGACGGTCAACCCGGAGACTAAAGAGACGAAGTTCGCTTCCACCTTCGAGGAGCATCAGAAGAACGTGCAGGAGTTCCAGGAGTGGTTGAGGAACCACTGAGCCGATGACCGGCCGCAGGCGAGCGGCGGTTTTGGGGTCGCCGATCGGCCACTCGCTCTCACCGGTGTTGCACCGCGCCGCCTACGCCACGCTCGGCCTGGACTGGTCGTACGAGGCGATCGAGATTGACGAAGCGCGCCTGGCCGGCTTCCTCGATGGTCTCGACGAATCGTGGGCCGGCCTCTCGCTGACGATGCCGCTCAAGCGGACGGTGATCCCGCTGCTGCACGGCCTGAGCGCGACGGCGGCTGCCGTCGATGCGGTCAATACCGTCCTGCTCCCCGGCGACGGTCGCCGGATCGGCGACAACACGGACGTGGCAGGAATGGTCGCGGCGCTCCGGGTTGTGCCCGCCGGACAGGTCCCAGTCGAGAGAGTGGCCATTCTCGGCGCGGGGGCAACCGCCGCCGCGGCACTGGCTGCGCTCGCACGGCTCGGGGTCCGCGGGGCGGATGTGTTCGTCCGTTCCGACCACAGGGCCGCCGGGATTCGCACGGCCGCTGACCGGGTCGGTATCGTCGCTCGCCTACGGTCCTGGGCCGAGGCGACCTCCGCGCTCGGCGCCGACCTCCTGGTTTCCACGGCGCCGTCGGGCGCGACCGACTTGCTGGCTGGACAACTGCGGGAAAAACAGCCGGAGAAACAAGCTGAGAGGGCGGGTTCGAGACAGGGTGCGAGACAAACTGAGAGACCGCCTGCGCACGCCAAGCCGGCCATGCCGGGCGCGGGTGTCCTGTTCGACATCGTGTACGACCCTTGGCCGACGCGCCTGGCGGCGGCATGGATGGCGGCCGGTGGAACGGTCGTCGGCGGCCTCGACCTCCTAGTCGAGCAGGCTGCGCTGCAGGTTGAGCTGATGACGGGCTGTCGCCCGGCGCCGCTTGGCGCGATGCGAGTTGCCGGCGAGGCAGCGTTGTCGGCTCGCCAGTAACTGGATCTACGCCCGCTGGCGGTCCTCGACTACTAGCGTCCCCTGTCCGAGGTCCTTTGAGGGTGGCCGGAGGACCGCTGGATGGCTGGCAAGGCCGCAGGGAGCCCGGCGTACTGGAGGTACGTGGGCGACCGAGAACGCAGCCAGCGGCCAGCGGGACCAGGCCAATGCAATGAGACTTCGGACACGGGACGCTAGGGTCTTCGGCGTGGTCGAGGTGGTGATCGCGAGCCTTGTCGGCGCGGCCGTGGGTGTGTTCCTGGTGGGTGTGGTTGAACATGCGCCCTACGGCCGCCCGCTGCTAAGTCGCGCCCATCCTCGAGGAGAGGGCACCGTCGGCGCGGGGGTTCGCCGCCGGGGTTTGCCGAGGGCGGCTCTGTTTCCGGTGGTCACGGCCGTCGTATTCGGTGCGCTGGCGGCACGCTTCGGGCTGTCCGCCGAGTTACCCGCATTCCTCTACCTCGGGGCGATCGGCGTCGCGCTCGCCGCGATCGATCTTGCCCACCATCGACTCCCCAATACGCTGGTTTTGCCTTCCTACCCTGTTGGTTTGGTACTCCTAGGGGCGGCCGCCGCGACGCGCGGGGACGCCGATGCCTATCTGCGAGCGCTGGCCGGGATGGCGGTGCTCTACGGCGCCTATTTCCTCCTCCTCCTTGCCCATCCAGCGGGGTTGGGATTCGGCGACGTCAAGCTCGCCGGGTTGCTCGGGCTGCACTTGGCGTGGCTGGGCTGGGGAGTCCTCATGGTCGGCGCGGCGCTCGGGGTCTTCGCCGGCGGCCTGGCCGGGGTTCTTCTGCTGGTGGCACGGCGGGTGAACAGGCGGAGCTCGATCGCCTATGGTCCGGCGCTGCTCGCCGGTGCCTTCGTCGCGATTCTGTGGGGCCAGCAGATCGCCGACTGGTATGTCCGCAGTAACTAGTGGTCGGGCCCGTAAGTACTATGCCGCTTCTGACTGGTCCGGCCGGCGCCTCGCCACGTTGTCGTCGTCGCCGTTGGCGCCGCTAGCCGCCTCCTCCTCCGCCTTGCGATGCATCCGGCCGAACTCCGCCACGCACCGCGGGACTTACGGGCGCGACCCCTAGCGCCCCGCCCCGGGCGCCTGGCCACCGGTGTCCCGCGTGGCAGGATCGGGACATGCTGCGCTGGTTGACCGCTGGGGAGTCGCACGGCCCCGCACTTGTCGCCACCGTCGAGGGCCTCCCCGCCGGCATAGCGATCACGACCCATGATGTGGCGGCAGCGCTCGCCCGGCGTCGGCTCGGCTACGGCCGGGGTGCCCGGATGAAGTTCGAGCAGGATGAGGTCGAGTTTCTTGGCGGCGTGCGGCACGGCCGCACCCTCGGCGGACCGGTGGCAGTCAAAATCGCCAACAGCGAATGGCCGAAGTGGGACAAGGTCATGGCTGCCGACCCGGTCGATCCGGCTGAGCTCGAAGGAGTGGCGAGGAACGCCCCCCTCACTCGGCCCCGGCCCGGTCACGCCGACCTGGTCGGGATGCAGAAGTACGGGTTCGACGAGGCACGTCCGGTACTCGAGCGGGCCAGCGCGCGAGAGACCGCGGCCCGGGTTGCCCTTGGCACCCTCGCCCGGGCGTTTCTCGACCAAGCGCTCGCTGTCGAGATCGTCAGCCATGTCGTGCGGATCGGCAGTGTCTCAGTGAGTGCGGGTGTGCGTCCGAAGCCGGCGGATCTCGAGCGGATCGACGCCGACCCGGTCCGCTGCGCGGATCCGGCGGTATCGACGGCGATGGTGGCCGAGCTCGACGCCGCTCGGAAGGCCGCCGACACCCTCGGGGGAGTCGTCGAGGTGCTCGCATATGGCCTGCCGCCCGGGCTGGGCAGCCACGTCCACGCCGACCGGCGCCTCGACGCCAGACTGGCCGGTGCTCTGATGAGCATCCAGGCGATCAAGGGGGTAGAGGTGGGCGACGGTTTCGCCCTTGCTGGGCTGCACGGCTCTCAAGCTCAAGATGAGATCGAGACTTCGCCCGACGGCCGAGTGGGTCGGCGCAGTGCGCGCTCTGGAGGTACGGAGGGCGGCATGACGACCGGCGAGGTTCTTCGGTTGCGGGCCGCGATGAAGCCGATCTCGACGGTCCCGCGTGCACTCGACACGGTGGACGTGGCGACGGGCGAGCCCGCGAAGGCACACAACCAACGCTCCGACGTCTGTGCGGTCCCGGCGGCAGGCGTCGTCGCCGAGGCGATGGTTGCGCTCGTCCTGGCCGACTCAACACTGGAGAAGTTCGGTGGTGATTCGCTTGCTGAGACAGCGAGAAACGCTCGGGCTTACCTAGACAATTTGAGCATCCGATAGTGGAGTCGCGCGTGGACGAGACCGTCACGGTGGGCGCGGGCGGCCCTGCCGTGGTATTGGTCGGGCCGCCTGGCGCCGGCAAGACCGCGGTGGGGAGGCTGGTGGCTGACCGGCTCGGTATCGGGTTCCGCGATACGGATGATGACGTTGAGCAGAACGTCGGCAAGTCGATCGGCGAGATCTTCGTCGAGAGCGGCGAGGCGGCATTTCGCGCCCTTGAGCGCGACGCGGTCAGGCGAGCTCTCGTCGACCACACCGGTGTGCTCGCGCTCGGCGGCGGCGCCGTCGTCGACCCGGCGACCCGCGCCTTGCTCCGCGGCCGCACTGTGGTTTTCCTCGACGTCGGCCTCGCGGCAGCGGCCGAACGGTGCGGCCTCAACCGGAGCCGGCCGCTGCTGCTGACCAACATGCGGGCTCAGCTGCGCAGCCTCATGGAGGAACGGCGACCCCACTACGAGGAGGTCGCCGCGAGTGTGATCGACACCAACAGACGCACCGCGGAAGAGGTCGCGGACGAGGTGCTCGCGCTCGCCGCGAAGCCACAATGAACGCGTCACGCGACGAGTCGCCAACAATCTCGGCGGACGAGCCCGCGCGGATCTCGGTCGGCGGCGAGGGTCGGTACGACGTCGTGGTCGGCCATGGTCTGGTCGGCCAGCTGCCTGCTCTTCTCGGGGGCGGGGTGCGTCGCGTGGCGGTAGTGCATTCCACAGCGCTGGCCGCCATGGCACGTAAGATCAGCAAGGTTCTACCCGGGGAGTCTCTGTTCCTCGAGCTACCCGATGGTGAGCGGGCAAAGGACCTCGCGGTAGCGGCTCGCTGCTGGTCCGCGCTCGGCCAGGCCGGCTTTACCCGTTCCGATGCGATTGTGAGTGTCGGCGGCGGTGCGGTCAGCGACGTCGCGGGGTTCGTGGCGGGCACATGGCTGCGCGGCGTTCGGATCGTCCATGTTCCGACGACGCTGCTCGGAATGGTGGACGCGGCCGTCGGCGGCAAGACAGCGATCAATACCGCTGAGGGAAAGAACCTCGTCGGCGTCTTCCATCCACCCGCAGGTGTCCTCTGTGATCTGGATTTGCTCGCGACACTCCCTCCGGCGGAGTACGTGAGTGGGCTGGCCGAAGTGATCAAGGCGGGCTTCATCGCCGACCCGGTGATCCTCGACCTGGTGGAGAAGGATCCGGCGGCCGCCGCCCGCCAGGGCGGGCCACATAGTCGTGAGCTTGTGGAACGCGCGGTCCAGGTTAAGGCCGCGGTCGTGTCGGCCGACCTGCGAGAGGCGTTGCCGACAGAGGCCGGCATCGGCCGCGAAATGCTCAACTACGGCCACACCCTCGGCCATGCGATCGAGAAGGTAGAGCACTACCTGATCCGCCACGGTGAGGCGATCTCGATTGGAATGGTGTACGCCGCCGAGCTCGCGCAGCGTGCCGGGCGGCTGCGGGCGGAACTCGTCGGTCGGCATCGGAGCATTCTCGCTTCGGTGGGACTGCCGATCACCTACGGCGACCGCGCCTGGCCCGATCTGTTCGATGCCATGAAGGTGGACAAGAAGGCGCGGGGGGATCGGCTACGGTTCGTCGTCCTCGATGATCTCGCCCGGCCGGCAATCCTCGATTCACCACCCGCGCCTTTGCTCGAGCAGTCCTATGCGGCCCTCACCGATGCCGGCCGATGAAGCCCGATGGCGGCGCCGCGCAGCTCGGCCAACCACGAGCGAGAGCCTCTGATTGATCGCCAATACCGTCAGGTCGCCATAATCGCGGTATGGGACAGCCGGAGCGGGTGCTTGTGCTCAACGGACCCAACCTGAGTCGGCTGGGCTCGCGGGAGCCCGACGTCTACGGCACCGCGTCCTTCGACGACCTTGTCTCGCTGTGTACGAAGACCGGCGGCAAGCTCGGCTTCGAGGTCGACGTCCGGCAGACAGATGACGAGGCCGAACTGGTTAGGTGGCTGCACGAAGCGGCGGATGCGGCAGTGCCGGTGGTCCTCAACCCGGCCGCGTTCACGCACTACTCGTACGCGGTCCGGGACGCCTGTGCCCAACTGCGTGCGCCGCTGATCGAGGTGCACATTTCCAACCCCGCGGCCCGGGAGCGGTTCAGGCACACATCGGTGATCGCAGCGGTGGCGACGGGCACGATCGCGGGCTTCGGCCTCGACTCGTACGTGCTCGCGCTGCGGGCCCTGGCCGCGCGGGCATAGGCGATCTCGCGGCGGCGAGCGATCTCGTAGGCGAGGGCGAGTACCACACCCGACCCGGTCGCAGCTTCGCTCTCGGCGTAGCCGACCAGCGCCCCGCTCGCGCGGCGTCCCCGCCGCCCGGGCGTACGGAACTTGCCATGACCGGCACCCCTCGCACGGCTGAGCGCATGAGCAACCAGCGCGGTCATCCCCGTTCACGAAGGGGCAAGTTCGACGGCCGGGCCAGTAGGCGGCGGGTTGGGGCACGATCGGGGCCGCGGCGATCACTGGCGCGGCCCCGAATCGGGTCAGCAACTCTATGGCGAGACGACGAGACGGTCGGTGTAGATGTTCTCATTGCGGTTGCCGGTGCTGTTTGTCGGTGGACCGGCCGCCGGGTCGAGGTCGCACGGCGAGACGTCCCGGTTATCCGCCCAGGCGACCTGGACGTGGTGGTTCGCGCCGTCCCAGTACGCGTCGAGCTCGTTGTAGTCGCCATGGAACGCGGCCGTACCACCGCCGAACATCAGGCAGTTGCCGTTGTGCGACACGTCGGTCACGCGTGTCTCGTGGCTGAAAGCCGGATAGACGTTGCCGTCACAGTTGGCGCACGCGTAGTACACGTCCAGGGCCTCGTTGGCTGGCGTGATGCTGTTCCGGAAGTCGTACCAGGCGACGTGCAGCGCATGATGGGACACCTCGATTGTCGGGAAGATCTGGTGCCGCGAACCCGGGTCGGTGTTCACCTGGACGGGCGCTCCCCAGGTGGCCGCGCCGTCGGTCGAGCGCTGGACGTAGACGTCATAGTCACCGCTCAGGCTCTGATAGGCGGCGTAGACGAGGTTCGGGTTTGTGTCGTCGACCGCCAGGAAGGCGAACGTCGGCGTGCGGAAGGCCACGCCCGGTGCCTGCGGACCGTTGATCAACCCGACGACGGTCGGTTGATTCCATGTCCGGCCGCAGTCGATCGACTTGACGACATTGATCGACGATGCCCCGGTACTGCGCTCGAACGCATTGTACGCGACGTAGATCGTTCCGTTAGGGGCGACGGCGATATCCGTGCCCTGGTTGCTCGGCGTGCCGGACTGACCGCCCGTCGAGATCGTCTGCGGACGGGAGAACGAGGCACCGCCGTCCATCGACCTGCTGAACATGATCGGTGCGCTGCCGAACGAGGCATGGAAGTTTGTATGCGCCACGTAGACGGAGCCGGCGCAAGGGCTTGCCGCCGGCGAGTTGCCGTCGATCTCCATCCACTCCTTGTCGGTGAACGTACCGACGAACCCGGCGGCGCCCGGAACGGCGAAGCCCACGGAACCCCGGTCGACGACCGTTGTGCCGGCATAGGTGAAGTGCGGCGGGGAGCCCGCGCTCGTCGGCGTGCTCGCCGTCGCCGCGGTGCCGGGCGTGAAGTCATACTTCGCCACGTACACGACCGTGTCGACAGGTCTGTCAGGCTGGTCGAAGTTCCGGTTGAAAGCGATCGCCGCGAGGTACAGGTCGCCATCCGGCCCGAAGCGCACGACCGGATCGCCAGAGGCGTCGAGGCCCTTGAGCGGGGAGGCGACCCCGGCGGGCGATGAGTCCGTCGGAAAGCCCGGGACCATCGTGTTGAAGCCCCTCGGGAACGGCGGAGGTCCGAACCAGGTCTCGCCGCCGTCGAACGACAAGTAGAAGCCGAACCAGACGTCGGCCGTATGCGGAACCATTCGGTAGTCGTTCGCGCCCTCGGCGACAAGATCGCCGACGGCGCCAGTGATGGGCGACGGCCGAGGGCTGATCGCGACCGTCGTCTCGTTGGCCTGCCGGTTGCTCGCATCCTTGCTCGGTGTCGTGTTAGCCACACCGCCGTCGATGTTGTTGTTGTCGTCCGTGACCTTCACGTCCACGCCGTCCAGCGCATGACCCGCTGAAGCGCTTGGGATGCCGGAGAACGCGACCAGGATGGCTGCTAATGCAGCCCAGGTCAGCCGAGTTCTACGTGGTATTCGCATGGCTGCCTCCTTGGGACCCCGGGAGGCACTGACTCTCCGGCGACGCCCGGAGCTTGGTCGGGGGTGCCTCCGCCTGTCCGTCAAATTACGCCTGCTGTGGCGGCACGGAAATCGTTAGCGAGGATCTCCGCAGGCGCGCCGGACACTGCCCGCGCTCCACGCCCAGACCTCCGTCCAAGGTTCCGCCCGGCTAACCTCCGGAGTCGCAACTCGATTTCAGCTAGACGGCCCTCATTCGTTCGCCTGATTCGCGGAGCCTGGTTCGCCTGCCTGGTTCTGGCGGCACCGATAGCGTGGTCGGCGTGTTCGACGTCACGGTTGTCAGGGCGGGCTATCCCGCCCTGAGCGACGGCTTCGCATACCTGGACGGCGCAGCCGGCACTCAGGTGCCGCAGACGGTCACCGACGCAATCGCCGACGTCTATCGAAGGGGGATCGGCAACGTCGGCGGCGCGTTCCCGGCGAGTCAACGCGCCGACGGCATCGTCGCCGACGCTCGCCGAGCAATCGCGGATCTGGTCGGCGGAGATCCCGGTGGGGTTGTGCTCGGTCCGAATATGACCACGCTCACCTATCGGCTCGCCTATGCGCTTGCTCGCCGATGGCGGCCCGGCGACGAGGTGGTCGTATCCCGGCTCGATCACGACGCGAACGTGAGGCCGTGGCTACAGGTTGCGCAGCGGTCGGGAGCCACGGTCAAGTGGGCTGAGGTCGAGCCGGAAACCGGCGAGCTCCCCGTTGAGCAGTACCTCCAGCTGGTGACGGAGCGGACCAGGCTCGTGGCCGTGAGCGCTGCGAGCAATGTGCTGGGTACCCGTCCAGACGTTGCTGCGATCGCCCGGATCGCGCATTCCGGCAACGCACTGGCCTACGTCGACGGCGTCCATGCGACGGCGCACGGCCCGGTCGATATGGCTTCGCTCGGCGCCGATTTCTACGCGACCAGCGCGTACAAGTGGTCCGGTCCGCATGTCGGCGCGGTGGTGGCAGCCCCTGAACTGCTCGAGAGCTTGCAGCCGGACAAGCTCGCCTCGTCTCCGGACACAGTGCCTGAGCGTTTCGAGACCGGCACCTCGGCGTTCGCCGACCTCGCCGGGGTGGTCGCGGCGGTCGACCACCTCGCATCGCTGGATCCGGCACCAGGCGGTCCTCGGCGCACCCGGCTGATCGCCTCGATGACCCAAGCTGAGGCCCACGAACAGGCTCTCTTCCGCTGGCTCATTGACGGGCTGGCGGCGATGCCGCACGTCACGTTGTACGGCCGGGCGAAGCACCGCACCGCTACGGCGTACTTCAATGTGGCGGAGCAGACGCCGCTCGAGGTCGCCGAGGAGCTCGCCGCCCGGCAGGTGAACGTGTGGAACGGCCACAATTACGCATGGGAGCTGACCGGGGTGCTCGGCATCCGCGAGTCGGGCAGTGCGGTACGCGCCGGGCTGGTCCACTACAACAACCAGTCCGACGTCGACCGTCTCCTCGACGGCGTCGCTGCGCTCGCTAAACGGGAGCGATCCGACCGAACAAGCGACAGGTCCGGTCGTAGACCGGTGGTTTGAATACGAATCGCGACGTACCCGTCTTCACCTGCTACGGTTTTCGCAGCCTGGGCCCTCGTCCAAAAAACCCCCGTTGCGGCCGGGGGCCCAGGTGCTGCCGAGCAGTGTACCGATGTGTCACGCTTGCCGGAAATCGAGCGATCGAGGAGCGCGGAGTCGCTGCGGCGAAAGGTCTAATCTGGCCGACATGACGGAGGCGCACGCCGAGCGCAGGGAGCGACTACGCGAACGGTTGGCGGGCCTGGACGTCGATGCCGCACTGATCACGTCACTGGTCAACGTGCGCTATCTGACCGGATTCACCGGCTCCAACGGCGCCGCCCTGATCACCCGTAGCTCTGCGGTGCTGGCGACCGACGGGCGTTACGCCACGCGCTCGGCTGACGAAGTTCCCGACCTGGAACGGGTCATCGACCGCCACGTCGCGCCTGTGCTGCTGGACCACGCCGTCAAGGCAGGGATCAAGCGCCTGGGATTCGAGTCCCACGATGTGACGGTCGATCAGCATGCCGACTTCGAGCAGGCGGCCGAGGGCGTGGAGCTTCGATCGATCAAACGCGCAGTCGAGGACCTCCGTACCGTCAAGGATGAGGACGAGATCGCCAGCCTGCGAGAGGCCTGCGCAATCGGCGACCGCGCGCTCGCCGAGCTTGTCGATGGCCTGATCCTCGGCCGTACTGAGAGGCAGATCGCACAGGAGTTGGAACGCCGGATGATCGACCACGGCGCCGACGGTCTGGCGTTCGACACGATCGTCGCGAGCGGGCCGAACTCAGCCCACCCACATCACTCGCCAAGCACCCGGCGGATCGAGCCGGGCGACTTCTTGACCCTCGACTTCGGAGCGATCTTCAACGGCTACCACGCAGACATGACGCGGACCTTCGTCGTCGGCAGGGAACCGAGTTCCTGGCAGGTCGAGACCTACGATCTGGTCTTCGCCGCACAGCGGGCGGGCCGGGAGGCGCTCGCACCCGGCACCGACATCTCGGACGTCGATCGGGCGGCACGTTCGATCATCGAGGCGGCCGGGCACGGCGAACATTTCCCGCACGGCCTTGGTCATGGCGTCGGGCTGGAGATCCACGAGGCACCGCTGATGGGCTTCGGCGCAACGGGTAAACTACAAGCTCGCATTCCGGTTACCGTCGAACCCGGTGTTTACCTGCCGGGCAGGGGCGGCGTGCGGATCGAGGACACCCTCGTCGTACGCGACGTCGCCGACGGCGGTCCGGAGCTGCTCACTATGACGACCAAAGAGCTGCTGGTTCTCGACTGAACGCGCCCTGGGCCCGTTCCGGGGCGGCACGGGTGGTGATCTCGATCTCATCACCCGCGACGCCGAGCGAGTTACCTCAGCGCCGAACTGCGTACCAAAGGATCTTCGTGGCCACCACCAATGATCTCAAGAACGGCCTCGTTCTCAACCTCGACGGGCAGCTATGGACCGTCGTGGAGTTCCAGCACGTCAAGCCCGGCAAGGGCGGCGCGTTCGTGCGGACGAAGCTGAAGAACGTCCTCTCCGGCAAGGTGGTCGACAAGACCTTCAACGCCGGCGTCAAGGTCGACACCGCCAATGTCGACAAGCGGTCGATGCAATACCTCTACCGTGAGGGTGCCGACTTCGTCTTCATGGACATGCAGTCCTACGAACAGATCCACGTGCCATCCGAGACTGTCGGCACGGGCGCCGACTACATGCTCGAGACCCAGGAGGCCGTGGTCGCTCTGCATGATGGCACTCCGCTCTACATCGAGCTTCCCGCGGCCGTCGAGCTGACGGTCTCCTACACCGAGCCGGGGCTGCAGGGCGATCGGTCGACCGGCGGAACAAAGCCGGCGACCCTCGAGACGGGCGCCGAGCTGGCGGTACCTCTGTTCATCACCACGGGCGAAAAGATCAAGGTCGACACAAGGTCGGGAGAGTACCTCGGCCGGGTCACGAGCTGAGTCCCATGCCTGCGAGGTCCAAAGCGCGCAAGCGTGCGCTCGACATCCTGTACGAGGCGGATCTGCGCGGTCGCGACCCGCTGACGACTTTGGCCGAGCGGTCCGGCGCGGCCGACCCACCGGTACCTCCCTACGCTGCAACCCTGGTGGAGGGTGTGGCCGGTCAGCGGGCCCGTATTGATGAACTGCTCGCGACTTATTCAGTTGGCTGGAGCCTCGACAGGATGCCACCGGTCGACCGCAACATCCTCCGGCTCGGCGTCTACGAGCTGCTGTGGGCGGATGACGTACCCGACGCGGTGGCCCTTTCAGAGGCCGTGGACTTGGCCCGGCAACTGTCGACCGACGACTCGCCCACCTTTGTCAACGGGCTCCTGGCGCGCATTCTCGAGCTGAAGCCGACGCTCGCTAGGTGACCAGCCCGGGGTTACACCGGGGTACTTCAGCGGGGGCCTGTGTGTTCTGCCGCTAGGCTGCGCACGCCGTGGTCATGCAGCTCTGCTGGCGATTGGGGTGCGCGATGAGTGACTCGGCTCCTCCCGGCGGTTTCGGCCCGCCACCATCGCATGGGTACGGCATGGGACCGCCCAGCCCGCCTCCGAACTACCTCGTCCAAGCGATCCTCACGACGCTGTTCTGCTGCCTGCCCTTCGGCATCGTCTCCATCGTGTTCGCTGCGCAGGTGAACTCCAAGTTCAGCGGCGGCGATGTCGCAGGGGCGGTAGACGCGTCCAGAAGGGCAAAGCTGTGGGCCTGGCTCTCCTTCGGGTTCGGCCTCGCCGTGGGCGTGATTGCGGTGGCGAGCGGCTGGGGAATCGAGTCGTGAGGTTCGCCGCAGCCGGCGGCCGGGAGGACGGTCGTACGGTGGCCCTTCGCCACGAACAGGCAGATCGGCTCGGGCGAACGCCTGCGAGGCCGCTTCGGTTCGCGCTGGGCATCGCGAGGCTTTCGATGGTGACCACCGAGCCGGGCGTGGCCGGTCCGCCGAGTCGCCGGCTGCTCCTTGCCCCTGCCGGTGTCCTCGTCGCCGCCGTCGCCGTTATCGGATTCGTCTCGACGATCGATCCGAACGAGGCCGGTCACTACCCGACCTGCCCGTTTCTCGCACTGACCGGCTTCCAGTGTCCCGGTTGCGGAACTCTCCGCATGATTCACGCCCTGTCCCATGGTCACCTCGGCACCGCGGTTTATCTCAACCCGTTGAGCTTCGTCCTCCTGCCGATCTTGTGCGCGGGATGGGTGCGATGGACGGTTGCCCTTGCGGGTGGCCGGCGGCCAGTGCCACGGCTCGCCGACCAAAGGCCGATCTGGATACTGCTCGCTATAGTGATCATCTTCTGGATCGGCCGCAATCTGACCCCCGCTTGGTAGCCCAATCCACGTCGAGGAATCACCTGTCTGAGTAGGTGTCGAGGCGCGACCGGGAGTACGTCGCGTCGAGCGGCGTACGTCGCAAGATCGAGGCGGTCGAGGCCGGGGGACCGTCAGGGCCGCGGTCAAGCTCACGGGTCCCGAGGTGGGGAAGGAAGGCTTTCGGTAGGTCCTCGACTGAGGAAGGCACCGTGGTCCAGGAGTCCTGGACCACGGTGCCTTCCACAACCGTGGGCGGGGCGCGTCCGCCTCTTCGTCAGACCTCGGGTTCGATCAGCTCTACGGCTTTACGCGCATCGGGGCTCAGAACACCCCAGCTGATCAGCTCCTCGGTAAGGATGCTCGGTGACTTGTCGTAGATGACCGCGAGCGTGCGCAGGTCTTCCTGCCGGATGGACAGCACCTTGCCGTTGTAGTCCCCACGCTGGCTCTGGATGGCCGCGGCATAGCGGAGCAATGGTCCGGCCTTGTCGGTCGGCGCGTGCTGGAGTGCCTCCAGGTCGATGACCAGCTTCGGTGGTGGTTCGACCGCACCGCCGGGGCTGCCGCCAGGCAGCAGCTCCGCGACCGGGACGCCGTAGAAAGCGGCCAGCTCTGCCAGGCGCTGGACCGTGACTGCGCGGTCGCCGCGCTCGTATGAGCCGACGACGACGGCCTTCCAGCGGCCTTTAGATTTCTGCTCGACACCGTGCAGCGAAAGGCCTTGCTGCTGCCGGATCGACCGCAGCCTGGTGCCGAGCGCCTTGGCGTACTCGGAGGGCAATGGGACTCCTGGGGGTCGGAGCCCGCTGGGAAGATCGTGACCGGCTGACCTGCTCGCCGTCCGCCCGCGGTCTTCCAGGCAGGCTCTCGTGGGTGCGGCGGGAAGCCGCCCGTGGTTACGCTGGGTAACGCTACGCAGCGTAACGGAGACGAGTCAAGCCCTTGTGATCCATCAGACCCCCAACAGACAGGCGTTCGGCCTGCCGCCGGTGTGAGGCTGACCAGACGATGGAGGGTGCCCTACGCGCGACACGCCGCTGCTCGCCGGCGCCGCCCGGCGGCCCTGGTAGGGTCCTCCACGACAGCGACTCCTTTAACGACCCGTCCAGCGAGGCGGGGAAGGAGGCCAGCAAGCGTATGTCAGCGCCCATCCCGCAGTCTGAGGGTTTTCCTGGCGGTCCGCCCGACAAGTATGGTCGGTCCCCAGCAAGGGCCGTTGCGGCCACATCAGACAGCGGTGCCCGTCTTCCCTCTCGCCGCACCGACAGGGCGACTCCCGCGGCCGCGGACGAGTCCCGCGAGGTCTTCGACGCACCGGACATCGGCCGCGCGCTGACCCGGATCGCGCATGAGATCCTCGAGCGCAACAAGGGCGCCGGGGGGCTTGTCCTCCTCGGCATCCCGACCAGGGGCGCCTATCTGGCACACCGGCTAGCGACGAAGATCGCGCAGGTCGAAGGGGCCATGGTGCCGGCCGGGCAGCTGGACGTCACGATGTACCGCGACGACCTCAGGCTCCGACCGGCGCGCTCACTCGCTCACACCGAGATCCCGCGGGAGGGCGTCGACGGCAAGCTGGTCGTGCTCGTCGACGACGTGCTCTTCTCCGGGCGTACAGTCCGCGCGGCGCTCGATGCTCTCAACGACATCGGCCGGCCGCGGGCGGTCCAGCTCGCCGTGCTCGTCGACCGCGGGCATCGGGAGCTGCCGATCCGCGCCGACTTCGTCGGCAAGAACCTGCCCACCGCTCTCACCGAGACCGTGCGCGTTCGTCTCACCGAACACGATGGGCTCGA
>DATBRJ010000341.1:0-9460 GCA_036560395.1 Actinomycetes bacterium
GCGGTATCGCCGGGCAGCCCGGCGGCGGCGAGCCCGGCGGACAGCGCGGCTTCCACCGCGCCCAGGCCACCGGGGGTTGGCACCACCGAGCCTGCCGCCGCCCCGACGAGGAACACGACCGCGAGGGATGCGAACGATATCGAGCCACCAAAGGCCAGCACGGACGTGTACAGCGCGGCCATGAGTGCGAGCGTGACCAGCAGGTTGCCGCCGATACCGAGGAGGAGCTTGACGGGACTCTGCAGTACGTCGAGCAGTCTCGGCCCGACCCGGCGAAGGGTCGGCTGGACCCGGCTGAGCAGCACCCGGCGCAACGGTCTGATGCTCAACGTGACCAGCACCACCAGCGCCCCCGCCGCGGCGCCGATGAACACCGGCTCCGATGGGATCAGATGCGACTCAGCATCGGAGGACGTACCGGTGAGGAATCCGAACATCACCAGCAGCACGACATACACGCCGAACGCAAATACCTGGGAGACACCGACGCTCGCCAATGCCAGCGCGGGTTCGATACCCGCGCGCTGGATGAAGCGTGCGTTCAGCGCCACCGGCCCAACGGCGGCCGGGGCGACGAGCTTCACGAACGACGAGGCCAGCTGGGCGAGGAACGTACGGATGACGGGCAGCCGAATCGGGGTGAATCCCATCAGGCTGATCGCCGCGCCGACGAACGAGATGAAGGCGAAGGCGACGGTGAGGGACACCCAGCCGGGATCCGCGGTCGTGACAAGCTGACGGAGATTCACCTGAACCAGCTCGGAGAGCAGATAGTACGCCGCGATGGCGCCGCCGACGATGGTGATGATGGTGCGAGGCCGCACCCGCTCGATCCGTACGGGCTCGAACTCCGCGGTCGGTACCTGATACAGCACTGCTTCCCGCAGCTCCGAGAGCAGCGTCCGATGCGAGCCCAGCGCGGATCGGGTCGACCTGCTCATCGCGATCGGCTGCAGCAGCGGCACGGCGCTCGCCGCCGCCTGCGGACCGAGCGTGTCGATCGCGGCCGCGGCGGCGCGCTGCGGGCTCGTCACGAGCGCCAGCGTGGTCAGCAGCAGCGCCGCGTCGTGGCGAAGCTGGAGGCGTGATGCCGCGATCTCTCCGGACGCGACGTCGAGGAACCATGCTCGCCTTTGCTCGTCGACCAGGATCTGGTCGGCAGTGAGCCCGCGCACGATCAGATGATGGGCCCGTGCCGAGGCAAGTTGCTGCCAGATCTCCCGCAGGAGGGCGTCGTCGATCTCGTCGCGGTTGAGGGTGTCGAGGGTGCGCCCTCGGACCTCGGTGTACGCGAGGAGTGCCGCGTCCGGGTCGGCGAGCGCGGCGACAACGAGCCGCGGTGCATTGATGCCAGCTGCCGCAGCCGCCTGCGCCATTAGAACGTCACGCTCGACTGCTGCGCGAAACGTTACCGTCGCCCGCCGGGTGACGGGGCCGCGCAAACGAACCCGTCGCCACAGCCGCCGCACGAAGACGGGTGCCTGCTGATCGCGGTCCAAGATGCGGACGTCGAGCCCGATCGGATTGTCGATCGGCTCGGTGGGCTCAGGGCCCATGAGTGTTTCCGGCCAGCGGGAGGTGGCCTGGTAGCGCCGGAGCCCACCGATGGAGGGTCGGGCGACCACTCGGAGCGGATCAAGGCCGGCCTCGCGCAGGGCAGCCACGAGTTCAGCGCCGTGCGGATGGACGTTGGGGATGCCGAACGCATAGCGCACGGACAGCCCGATCGCCCGGCCGATGAGCAGCGTCGCGACGATCGCGAGCACCCCGGCCTGCCGGTCGAGCAGCGCCGCGGCAGCCAGGCCGCCGAAGGTGAGCCAGACCGCAACCTGGACCCAGCGGCGGTCGCTATGGACAGCCGTCGACGTGTATGCGGCGACCGCGCACGGAAAGGTGAGCACAGGGTCTGACCGGCCGCCGGTGGGAAACGACACGGTCAGGCTGTGGAAGATGTCGGTCGGACCGTGGTGGCGCAGCAGCCAGCTCAGTCCGACGGCGACCGCACCAGCGAGGACGCCGGCGACGACGGCATCCGCTATCCACGCGATCCGGCCACGCAGGACCTGATCCAGCAGCACGATGATCGGCAGGGCCAGCAGCGCCAGCGCGACCAGCAGTGTCAGCGTGTTCGGGATCCACGACGGAACCTCTGAGCTACCCGCGCCGATGTCGCTTTCGAGACCGTTGGCCGTCCTGACCGCGAGCTCGGCGACGAGCAGAAGGACAGCCAAGCCGACCAGACAGAGCAGCACCCGCGCCAGGTCGATCGGCTGCCTGATCCGTTGCGGCGGGGTTGGCTCCTCGACGATCACTTGCTCGGCCGGTGCCCCGTGGTCGACGACAGTCTGTCCACCCACCGCGCCTGCGGGTCCGCTCGGCTCAGGCCCGCGCTCGGTCGCGACGGCATCGGCAGCAGCGACTGGATCGGCCGCGGTGTCTCTACGCCTCATCCATAGTCGTCGATCGGTGTTCTGGCGCGGGGTGGCTCCGCCATCCGAGCCCGCCGTCTCCTCCGGCGTTCCGACCGTGGACGGTCGGGCCGGTCGCTGAGCCGGATCAGACGGGCTGCCCACGTGTGGATCGTCCCACCTTGTCCCCAGCAATAGCGCACCGGAGCGCCCCAAGGTGGCGGTATCCGCTGAACGCGGGCGTACTGATGGATCCTCTGTGGATCAACTCCTTGATCGGTCTGGCCGCGCTATACGCTCGGAGGCGTCCGGTACCTCGAAGATGGGCTGGAACGCGACGTGGACGAGCAGCGGCGGCAACCGCCAGACGACGGCGTGTCCGCACGCCCGGCGCGGCTTGCCGTGGGGGTTGTCGGCGCCGGCCGGGTTGGCAGCGTGCTCGGCGCTGCGCTGGCTCGTGCCGGCCATTCCGTCGTCGCAGCGTCCGGCGTGTCCGACGCCAGCCGGCGGCGCGCCGCGGAACTGCTGCCTGGGGTGCCGCTGGCAGCTCCGCCTGACGTCGTCGACGCCGCCGACTTGGTCTTGCTCACGGTCCCCGACGATGCGCTGCCTAACCTCGTGGACGGGCTGGCCGCGACCGAGTCGATCAGGGTCGGGCAGATCCTCGTCCACACCAGTGGCCGCTACGGCGCCGCTGTCCTCGACCCGGGCACCCTTCGGGGGGCCCTCCCGCTTGCGATCCACCCGGTGATGACCTTTACCGGGACGCCCATCGACCTCGACCGCCTTGTGGGCTGCTCCTTCGGCGTGACCGCTCCCGCTCCGCTGCGGCCGATGGCGGAGGCGCTGGTCGTCGAGTGCGGCGGTGAACCCGAGTGGATCGAGGAGGACTGCCGCCCGCTCTACCACGCCGCATTGGCAACTGGCGCCAACCACCTGGTAACGCTGGTGGCGCAGGCCGCAGACCTCCTGCACCGCGCGGGGGTGGAGCATCCGAATCGCATGCTTGGGCCGCTGCTCGGCGCGGCGCTGGACAACGCGCTGCGCTACGGCGATCATGCGCTCACGGGCCCGGTCGCCCGCGGCGACGCGGGCACGGTCGCGGCCCACATCCGTGAGCTGGCCCAGGTGTCGACCGAGGCTCGAGCGGCGTACGTCGCAATGTCTCGCCTCACCGCCGATCGTGCGATGGCGGCCGGGATTCTCAGCGCGGCCGATGCCGAGGCGCTGCTGGACGTGCTCGCCGACCGATCCGATGGAGCGCGCGCATGACTGCCGACATGAACCACCGCGACGTAGGCAGCTCCGCCTTCGGAGCGACAGGGAACGGCATAGACCCCGCCTCCAGCGGACCCGAGCCCGGTATCCCCAGCCCGACCGAGCCGGAGACGGGGTCACGGTCCCCGGAGCAGCCGAGCCCGGTCTTGGCGCGAACGCGAGAGGACCTCGCGCTGGCGATGGCTGCCTTGCGTGGCGCTCGCCGCCGAGTAGCGCTCGTTCCCACCATGGGCGCCTTGCACGACGGACATCGCGCCCTCATCCATCGTGCGCACGAGGTCGCTGACGCCGTCGTCGTGACCATCTTCGTCAACCCACTCCAATTCGGGCCGAACGAAGACTTCAGCCGCTACCCACGCCCACTCGAGGCCGATCTCGCCATCTGCGCGAAAGAAGCCGTCGCGGTCGTTTTCGCGCCGGCGCTGGAGGTCATCTATCCGCGTGAGCCGCTGGTCACGATCGACCCGGGCCCGATGGCGAAGACCCTAGAGGGCGCGACCCGGCCCGGCCACTTCGCCGGAGTCCTCACCGTCGTCACGAAGCTGTTCAATCTGGTCCGGCCAGACGTCGCCGTGTTCGGCCAGAAGGACGCCCAGCAGCTTGCCTTGGTCCGCCGTCTCGTCGCCGACCTGGACCTTCCCATCCGCATCGAGGCCGAGTCGACGGTCCGCGAAGCGGGCGGCCTGGCCATCTCCAGCCGGAACCGCTATCTCACGGCCGCGGAACGCGAGACGGCCGGTGCCCTCTCTCGAGCACTCGTGGCCGGGGCGAGCCAAGCGGCGGCGGGTGCCGTCGCCGTACGAGACCAGGCCCGGCAGGTCCTTGAAGACGCGAGCCGGGCAGATCCGCCGCTGCGACTCGACTACCTCGCGCTGGTCGACCCGGCGACCTTCGCCGAGGTGGCGGAGGACTACCGGGGCGAGGCCGTGCTCGCGGTGGCCGCCTACGTCGGCAGCACCAGGCTGATCGACAACCAGCCACTCACGGTCGGATGGCCGTCACCACCTGCCGGCGGGCCTGCTGAGAATTCGGCGGGAGGTGAGCGGTGACCTCGCAATCAGCCGGGCGCGGAGCACCGGTGCCGCTCCCGGGTCGCCTGCTCGCGCCACCCCCAGGCTGGGTGGTGACCGCCGACGTCGTCGTGATCGGCTCGGGGATCGCCGGCCTCACGACTGCCCTGCGTGCGACGCCGGTCGGGAGGGTGCTCGTTGTCACTAAGGACGTGCTCTCCGCCGGCTCGACCCGATGGGCCCAGGGCGGGATCGCCGCGGCACTCGACCCGGGCGACTCGGCCGCTGACCACGAAGCCGACACACTGACGGCCGGGGTCGGACTGTGCGACGAGGCCGCAGTACGGCTGCTCACGACGGAGGGTCCAGACGCTGTACGCAGGCTCATCGCGCTCGGCACTCGCTTCGATCGCGCCGCGGATGGCCGTATCGAGCTCGGCCGCGAGGGCGGTCACCACCGCAACCGCATCGCCCATGCTGGCGGCGACGCGACCGGAGCGGAGATCGAGCGGGCGCTGGTCGAGGCGGTCCGCGCCCACCCAGAAATCGAGATCATCGAGCACGCCCTCGTCCTGGACCTGCTGCGGGATAGCACCGGCCGGGCCGCCGGTGTCACGCTGCATGTGATGGGGGAGGGCGCTCGCGACGGTGTTGGGGCCATCCACGCCCGCGCTGTCGTCCTCGCCACCGGCGGGATGGGCCAGATCTACTCCGCGACGACCAATCCGCTGGTCTCCACCGGTGATGGGGTGGCACTTGCCCTGCGGGCAGGCGCCGTCGTGCGGGACCTCGAGTTCGTGCAGTTTCACCCGACCGTGCTCTGGCTGGGGGGCGTGGCCCGCGGTCAGCAGCCGCTGGTGTCCGAGGCCGTTCGTGGCGAAGGCGCGTTCCTGGTCGACGACAACGGCGACCGATTCATGACGGGCGTACATGAGCTCGCCGATCTCGCCCCTCGCGACGTCGTTGCCAAGGCGATCATGAGGAGGATGCGGGAGACGGGCGCGGAGCACGTGTGGCTGGACGCGCGGCAATTCGGGGAGGAGAAGTGGCGGGTCCGCTTCCCTACGATCCTCACGAGCTGCCGTGAGCACGGCATCGACCCGGTCAGGGACCTGATCCCCGTCGCGCCGGCCTGCCACTATGCCAGCGGCGGCGTCCGGACCGACCTCGACGGCCAGACGTCTGTCCCAGGGCTGTACGCGTGCGGCGAGGTCGCCTGCAGTGGTGTCCACGGCGCGAACCGGCTGGCCTCGAACTCGCTACTGGAGGGACTCGTCTTCGCGGAACGGATCGCCGCGGATCTCATCGGCGGTCTGCCTCCGGCGCGCAGCCCGGTTGAGGACACCAGGCCCGCCGGCGTCTTCGCCGCGACCATCCGGCAAGACCTGCAGCGGGCGATGACAGCGGGCGCTGGCGTGCTTCGTGACCTGCGCGGCCTCGGCGACACGCAGCTTGTCCTCGCCGATTTGCGCCGTCGACCGAGTAGAGACGCGTGTACCGAGACGTGGGAGGGCACCAACCTGCTCACCGTGTCGGAGGCGCTGACCGCCGCCGCGCTGGAGCGGCAGGAGACGCGCGGCTCGCACTGGCGGGAGGACTATCCGGACCGGGACGACACTTGGTGGCTGGGACACCTGGACACCCGCCTCGTGGCCGGCGCGGTTCGAACGGTGTACGTCCCGAAGCGGCCGGCCCGGCAGATCCCCTCCGCCGACCTGACGGCGGAGCTGACCGCCGCCGGACTCGAACCGGCCTATGTACTCGGGCTCGTCGACTCCGCGATCGCGGAAGACCTCGCCGGCGGCATCGACGTGACCAGCCAGGCGACGATCCCTGCCGATCAGATGTCGACAGCCGACGTTGTTGCACGTGCCGATGGCGTCGTCGCCGGGCTGCCGATCGTGCGGGCGGTCCTGGAATACGTCACCCAAGGCACCATCGCGGTCGAGTCGGCTGCCGCCGATGGCGCGGCCGTCCGCCGCGGCGATGTGCTGATGACGGTGAGTGCCAGGACGAGGGACCTGCTGCTCGGTGAGCGCACAGCGCTGAACCTGCTGTGCCGGTTGTCCGGTATCGCCACCCTCACCCGGCGTTGGGTCGACGCGGTTGCTGGCACGGGGGCGGTGATCCGTGACACCCGCAAGACGACGCCCGGCTTGCGGCCTGTGGAGAAGTACGCCGTCCGGTGCGGGGGCGGTGAGAACCACCGGATGGCGCTGTCGGATGCGGCACTCGTGAAGGACAACCACATCATCGCCGCGGGTGGCATCGTCGCCGCCTACAAAGCCGTGCGTGAGCGCTTCCCTGACATTCCGGTGGAGGTAGAGGCCGATTCCGTCGAGGAGGCGGTGGCAGCCGTTGATGCCGGTGCAGACCTCGTCCTTCTCGACAACATGCCGGTCGCCGCGATAAGAGACGCCGTCACACAGGTCGCCGGCCGGGCCAAGCTCGAGGCGAGCGGCGGGCTCAGTCTGGAGTCAGCCGGCGCAGTCGCGGCGACCGGGGTCGACTACCTTGCGGTCGGCGCCTTGACCCATTCGGCACCCGCGCTCGACATCGCCCTGGACCTCCGCGAGCCGGCCGTGCACTCGGAGCATCGATGATCGGCCTAGCGACTACCGCGCACCACGGTGCACGACTTTGCGTGGCAGAGCATCATGACACGCGGACATTTCGGATCGGTGATCACCCTTCAGCACGCGAACTGATGCTGGCGGACGCGAAGTCATGGCAGTCGTCCGCTCGCGGAGCAGGAACAGCACTCGCCGAGTTGGGTTGCACTGTTGCCGACGTCGGTGCGGTGGAGAGGACGTGACCCCGGCATGCTGCTGACGATCGACGTGGGAAACACCCACACGGTGCTGGGACTCTTCGACGGCGACGACATCGTCGAGCACTGGCGCGTCGCCACCGACGCGCGCCGTACCGCGGACGAGCTGGCCGTCGTCCTGCAAGGGCTCTTGTCGCAATATCCGGGCGCCGGCGGAGCGGACGTCAGCGGCATTTCGCTGTGCTCGACCGTGCCGTCGGTGCTCCATGAGATGCGGGAGATGTGCCGGCGCTACTACGGCGATGTGCCCGCTGTGGTGGTTGAGCCGGGCGTCAAGACAGGAGTGCCGGTGCTTACCGACAACCCGAAGGAGGTCGGCAGCGACCGGGTGGTCAACGCCGTCGCAGCGGTCGAGCTCTATGGCGGCCCGTGTGTGGTGGTCGATTTCGGTACGGCGACGACGTTCGACGCGATCTCGGCGAGGGGTGAGCTGCTCGGCTGTGCCATCGCGCCGGGCATCGAGATTTCCGTCGATGCGCTCGGCGCGCGCGGAGCGCAGCTGCGCAAGGTCGAGCTGGTGCGCCCACGCGGAGTGATAGGGAAGAACACGGTCGAGTCGTTGCAGTCGGGGATCCTGTACGGCTTCGCGGGCCAGGTCGACGGCCTCGTCGAACGGATCACCGTCGAGCTGTCGGACGACCCAGACGAGGTGACGGTGGTGGCCACTGGAGGTCTCGCGCCTATCGTGATCGATGAGGCCCACGGGATCGACGTACACGAACCCTGGCTTACCCTCATCGGCCTGCGCATCGTCTACGAACGCAACATCAGCGTCTCCGGCTGACCGCCCGCTCTATCCGAATGAAGGGCACCTTAGCCCCGAAGGTTCGGATGACCGTGTCCAGCCGATGGGTCTGGCGAGGATGCGACCCGTCAGCGTGACAGTGGGAACCCCGGGCATAGCCTGTGCCGTCTCAATCCCTGGCACATGCAACGCCGAGATCATTTACGACCTGTGCTCGCAAGGACCGGTCTCGAGCCATCACCCCGACGGCAGCCGCGCTGGAACGGCACGGCGGTCGAGCAGGCCCTAGGATTCCGGCTGGCCGGGGCGGGCGTCGATCGTACGAAAGGAGTGCAGCGGCGGTGAAAAGGCCAAGCCTGCCGGCAGCGGTGTCGGTCCTGGTCGCTGCAGGTGTGCTGGCGGCATGTGGCTCGGACGACGAAGGCCGGGCGGGCAACACCCCGGCCGTCACGACGACGAGCACCGCCTCCCCTGCCCCAAGCGGGACTCCGACCAGCGCACCTACGACTTCGCCTACGTCCACGTCGCCGGCGGGCACGCCGTCCGGCAGCCATACGCCGTCCTCGGGGCACCGCGTACTCACGCTCGCTGACAACGGCAAGACGGTGCCGCTCGCGGTCAGTCAATCGCTTTCCGTCCGGCTCGGCGGCCCGTGGCTCTGGACAGAGCCAGTGGTCGACGGCGCCATCGACGTTGCTCAGGTGAACTTCCTCGTGGATCCCGGCTACAGCGAATGGACGGTTCAAGGCCTGCTGGCAGGTGGGGCCACGTTGCAGATCAACGGCGAGGCGAGCTGCCCGACCGAGGGCGATACCGTTTGCATCCTCGGAGCAAAGTTCTTCGCGCTCACCTTCGCAGTGGGCTGACCATCAGTTGCCCGCGCCCATCACCCGAGCCCTCCGCGTCGACACCCGACGCCCGTTACGGGCTGTGCAGGACCGGATGGATCCACCCGGCTTGCTCGAGTACGGTGCGGGCGGCCGGACTGATCGCGGAGAGACCCACCTCCCAGCCGTCGAGCCTGCCGCGCCTGCGCAGCGCGTCGAGGAACTGCACGCCGATGGGCCCAAGGCTCGTACAGTCGTGCAGGTCGACCACCACGCGAGGCGGTTCGAGCGCGGCGACCTCCTCGATCGCCAAGTCCAGCTGACGCCCCATGCTGTCGTCGATGTCCCCGGAGAGGAAGACG
>DATBRJ010000342.1:0-4434 GCA_036560395.1 Actinomycetes bacterium
ACGTAGGTGTCCTCGCCGTAGGCCTCGCGAACTCGGCTGGTGTCATCGTCGGCGTCGAGGAAGTTGACGTAGACGCCGGCGCGGTGTGGTTGGAGAGCGTGGAGGAATCCCCTGGCCCAGCCGGCCTCTGACGTGCCGACCGTGTCGTCCTGGTCCGCGAGCCATGCGGCATCGATGATGATGTTGTGGGCGACGTCGCGGTCGGGATACGCGGTGGCGTCCCGAGGGGCTCGGGCGACCGCGCCGCCCAGGTGGAACATCGTCGCGTACGACCTCGGCGACCTGGCGCGGAACGCGTGCTCGGCGACGACGTCGACGACCTCGTCGGACAGACCCGTCAGGTTCGTGGCCTTCCAGTAGTAGTGCCATCCATGAGGGACGGTGTCGTCGAGGCCGCTTTGGTGATCGACGTAAGGGGTGGGTCCGACCAGGTCCACGAGCGGGGTGCCGAATCGGCGGAGCGTACGAACGATCCGTTCACCGTCCTCCACGGGTCCGGCGTAGCAGCAGCCCACCGCGATCGCCGGTCGGAAGTGCAACTCGTGTCTGATGGCCGGCAGCGGTGGGATCGTGCCAAGCCGGACGACGGTCCCGAGCTCGTCCGGCGCGTCGGCGACGAAGTCTTTGTAGAAGCGCAGGACATCGGTGGCGTCCTCCGCCGCCCAGAAGACCAGACCGGCGATGACGGTCGGACCGACCAAGTGCAACGCGAACCGGAACGAGCTGACGACGCCGAAGTTCCCGCCGCCGCCTCGCAGCGCCCAGAACAAGTCGGGGTGATTGTTGGCCGATGCTCGGACGATGGTGCCCTCAGCGGTGACGACCTCGGCCTCCATGAGGTTGTCGACGGTGAGCCCGTGCTTGCGCATGAGCCAGCCGATGCCGCCCCCGAGGCTGAGGCCGCCCACGCCGGTGTGGCCCACGATGCCTCCGGTGGTAGCCAGCCCGTGGGCCTGGGTCTCGTGGTCAACGTCTCTCCACAGGGCGCCGCCCTGTACGTGGGCCGTGCGTTCGGCGGGGTCGACCGAGACGGCACGCATCGCAGAGAGGTCGATGACGATCCCGTCGTCGCACACCGCGGTACCGGCCACGTTGTGGCCTCCGCCACGTACCGCGATCTCGATGTCGCAGTCCCGTGCGAAGCGCACCGCCGAGGCCACGTCGGCGGCTCCGGTGCATCGGGCGATCAGTCGGGGTCGCCGCTCGACCGTGCCGTTCCAGACGGCTCGGGCGTCGTCGTAGTCAGCGTGCTCGGGGGCGATCAACTCGCCGCGGAACCCGGGGATCTCTATCGCGGTCACCGTGTCGCTCGGCGGGCCGATTCCTTCACGGGTCAGCGCTGTCATCGTTCCTCCTGGTTGACGGGTCCATCGCACCATCGGTGGACACCGCCGAGAAGTCAGCAATCTGGACTTCGAAGTACGGAATCTGGACTTCACGGCGGGCGGGAGCCTTGCGACGCTGCAACCGTGAGGACCTACGGCCAGTACTGCCCGATCGCCCGCGGTGCGGAGATCTTCGCCGAGCGTTGGACCCCGCTGATCATCCGTAACCTGCACCTGGGATGCGGGACCTTCGGCGAGATCCTCGAGGGAGCGCCCGGCCTCTCCCGCACCCTGCTCACACAGCGGCTCGACCAGCTCGAACGCCTCGGCATCGTCGAGTCAACACCCAAGCCTCACGGGCGCGGCCACCGCTACCAGCTCACCGACTCAGGCCACGACTTATTCAGGGTCTGCGAGACGCTCGGCGAGTGGGGTGCCCGTTGGCTCGAGATCGCGCCCGAGAACCTCGATCCATTCGTCGCGCTGTGGACGATATGCAACGCGCTTCGCCGAGACAGGCTCCCCGAGCGGCGCGTGGTCATCCAATTCGACTTCACGGGCTTCCGGCGCCACGAGCGGTACTGGTTGCTGCTCGAGCACGGCGAGACCGAGATCTGCAAGACGTACGCCGGTCTCGACGAAGACCTCTACATCACCGCCGAGGCCGAAGCCTTCGTCAAGTGGCACGCCGGCCAGCTCACCTGGGCCGAGGCGCTCCGCGACTCCCGCATCCGGCTCGACGGTCCGTCGTGGCTGACACGAGCCTTCCCAACCTGGAACGCTCGCAGCATGTTCGCCCACATCAAGCCAGTCTCAGGCGCTGCACCGCGAACTGACGTCCTCGACCCAGCGTCCGATGCTCAACGTTGAGCGCCGACCCATCGATCTAAGCCGGTGGACGTAACAGTGGCCTTCGCCACCTGACACAGCGAGGTCACAGCATCGCCGAGCCCATCGCTGCGCGCCATGCGCCCCGACATGCTTAGCTGAGGTCAGCCATGGCCGGCCGCCGCCGAGCAGCCAGGAGCGGCAACCGGCGCTCCGCGATCATGATACCGAGCAGCACAACGGCTCCGCCGACGAAGTGATGCCAGGACACGCTCTCGCCGAGAACGAAAACGCCGAGCGCCACCGCTACGAGCGGGACGAGATAGGTGACCATTGAGGCGCGAGTGGCGCCGATCCTGTCCATCAGTGCGTAGAGCAGGAAGAACGCGATTCCCGTACCGAACACGCCGAGGGCGAGGATGCTCCCGGTCACCCGCCAGGT
The DNA here is from genome assembly GCA_036560395.1 of Actinomycetes bacterium. Taxonomy (GTDB): domain Bacteria; phylum Actinomycetota; class Actinomycetes; order JAKEEW01; family JAKEEW01; genus DASYTV01. The sequence goes on from DATBRJ010000342.1 coordinate 2,596, forward strand.
CAGGTGGACCGTTTCCCATCCCGTGAGAAGCGAGATGACGGTCGTGACGAGGCCTGCGGCAGCGACCTGGCCGAGGGCCAGCGAGTACGGCGGATAGCCGAAGCTAGGCAGGAAGCGGCGGTTCCAGACAAGCGCCACACCGTAAGACGCCGCTGCTGCCAGGCAGGCAACCTGCCCGGCGAGACTCGATCCCTCGCTGCCCTGCCACGGCGCAAGGACCACGACGACTCCCGCGAAGCCAAGCAGCAGCCCTATCCCGCGAGCCAGGGTCGCCGGTTCGGCACTGAGGAAGGCCATTGCGAGCACCATCGTGAACAGCGGCGTCGTGCCGTTATAAATGCCGGCGAGGCCGGATGAGATGCGGCCGTTCTCCGCCCACGCGAACAGGAAGAACGGGAGCGCGTTCCCGATACCACCGATCACCAGCAGATGACCCCACAGCCGGATGCCCCGCGGGACCGGGAGCCGGCGCAGGAGGACGAGAGTCAGCAGGGCGGCCGCACCCAGCCAGGTCCTGAAGAGGACGACCTGAAGGTCGGTCATCCCTTCGACAGCGACCTTGATGAAGAGGAAGCTCGCACCCCAGATGAGCGCGAGCGCACCGAGGCGGGTGACGTCGACGCGGCTCATGGGGTTCTGCATGGTCAGGAGTATATTGAGCGATTACTCCTGTCCACATCGAAGTATTGGCCGATCCACGAAAACGGCAGGTTCATTGCGGCGGTTGGCTGGGAAATGCGGAAAGGGGTTGGGTGAACCGCCCGATCACGATCTTCGTGTTAGCAGGCAGGAACGACCGGTTGGGGCTCCGTATCACCGGGCGCGCTTCGACGTGGTCGTGCAAGCGGAGGAGCGCATGATCTTCGATTCGCGGGTTCCCGCGGTTACCGCGGGCGCAGCGCCGGCCGATGCCTTCTATCTCGACGTACGAGAACGCGACGAGTGGCAGGCCGGCCACATCCATAACGCTCGCCACATTCCGCTGGGTGAGCTGGTGGCCCGCATCGATGAACTTCCGGCCGACAGGCGGATCGTCTGCGTCTGCCGTGTGGGGGGCCGGTCGGCGCAAGCCACGGTCTTCCTCAACCGCCAGGGGTACGAGGTCGTGAACCTGGACGGGGGCATGGAAGCGTGGCGTGGCGCCGGCCATCCGATGGTCAGCGAGGACGGTCAGCCGCCGCGCGTGATCTAGCCCCTTGGGCGGCTCACTTCAGGAGCCTGGAGAGCCGCCGGTCGGCGAGGAGTTGCCCGCCGGTCTGGCAGGTCGGGCAGTACTGAAGGGACGAGTCACTGAAGGAGACCTCGCGCACGGTGTCCCCGCACACTGGGCATGGCAGGCCGGCCCTGCCGTGGACTCGCATCCCGATCTTCTTCTCCGCCTTGAGCTTGCCTGCGGCGAGTCCATGCGAGCGCTCGATGGCCGAACTGAGAGTGTCGGCGATAGCCGTATAGAGCCCTTTACGCTCCTCGCCGGACAGGTTCGCCGCCGGTTTGAACGGTGAGAGCTTGGCTGCGTGCAGGACTTCGTCCGAATATGCGTTGCCGATGCCCGCGATCACCGACTGGTCGCGAAGAACGCCCTTGATCTGAGCCCGGCCGGCCGCATCGAGCAGTTCATCGAAGACTTGCTCGGTGAAGGAGGGATCGAGTGGATCAGGACCGAGCCGGGCAATGCCCGGTACCTCGTTCTGATCCCGTACGCAGTAGACGGCGAGGCGCTTCTGGGTGCCCTGCTCAGTGAGATCGAAGCCGCTTCCGTCATCGAGGTGTACGCGCAGCGCGAGCGGGCCTTTGCCTGGCCGGGGCGGCGCCGCAGGCAGGGAATCCCGCCACTGCAAC
>DATBRJ010000343.1:0-5002 GCA_036560395.1 Actinomycetes bacterium
TGCCGGTCGGCGAGCAACGCGTGCTCGGCGCCGTGCTTGGCGTACAGATCCCCGTGGGCCGCCAGATGCTTCTGCGATATCCGCTCGTGGTCCTCGACGTGCCGACGCTCGATTTCTGCATGCTCGGCTGCGTGTTGGCTCACGGGTGCCGTGGTGGCCGACGCGTCCGACCTGTCCTGCTGCGCCATATGATCACCTCGCCTCACGGGACCGCGTCGGCACGGACGCTACTCTTCGCCGTCGAGGATCAGGAAGATGCTGCACTTCAGAGACTTCGCTGTTTTGGACTGAGCGAACCTCCACCCTGCACGACCCCCGCGTACGGCTGGACCCCGCCGACTGTCCGCGCGCACCGAGCGACGGTACGGCCAACCACCCCACCGCATCCTGGATCGCGGGACGTCTCACAACGAAACCACTCCCCTCCCCGTGTGTTCATTACGTCGGGCGAGGAAGCGATCGTGGCGGCCGCGACGGGTTGTAGAGCTCGTGGGTGCCGCTGGTCGACTGGTCCGTGCCGCCTTCAGACCGTGGAAGTCCGCTGAGCTGCTGCCTCCTCCGGCTCGCTCCCGGCGCTCGTGTGTGCCCCATCATGTGGTGGTGACGGACACAAGCGTCCATGTGGGCGTCGTGACGGTTCGTCTGCCGGATGCAACAGAACGTGTGATGGACGACGACGATCCGCGCGATGATGCCGAGCTGGTCGGGGCGGTGCTGGCCGGCGACCGCGACGCGTTCGGGAGGCTGCTGCTGCGGTGGCAGCCGAGTGTGTGGCGGCTGTGCCGGCGACTGGTAGGTGCAGGCCAGGACGCAGAGGACGTCGTTCAGGAAGCCGCGGTCAATGCATTCCTCGGCCTGGGACGGCTCGCGGACCCGGCCCGGTTCGGCCGTGGCTGCTCGCGATCGCGGCCAACCGGGCTCGGATGGCACTGCGCCGGCGGCGCTTGCTGGCCGTCCATGAGTTGCCTCTTGATTCTCCCGTGCCATCGAGCGCAGCCCGTGCCGATCTCCAGCGGAGGACGTCTGGGCGAGCCGGGAGATCCACGAGGAGATCATGGTGGCTCTGCGGGAGCTGCCAGCCGCGACCCGCTTCCAGCCGGTCTGAGCGATACACGCTCCCATGCCTCGTCGTCACCTACCTCCCCACTCCGCGCCCTATCCACAGAGACCACCCGCACGCCCTCGCCAAACGCCGACCCGGGCTGTGCCACGGGCCTCACCAGTGGAGGCTCGTCGTGGCGGCGAGCAGGATCGTCCAGCCGATCTGGGCGGCCAGCCAACCTCGCGCCGAGGCTCGTCCGCGGGTCCGGCCTTCGACCAGCAACGCGGCGAGTGGCAACAGCCAAACGGTAAAGGGCAGGTAGATCCGCTCGACCTCCCCCTTGGAATGGTTGGAGGCGACGGCGATCGCGATGGCGAGCAGCGCCGCCACGGCCAGCGCGGCGAGTCGGTTCGACCAGCGGAACCGGCCGAGAAGCGGGAGTGCCGCTACCACGGCTGGGCCGGCGGCGACGGCCAGCACCGCTGGGTTGGCGAAGAAAAAGTACCCGGCTGGCCGTTCCTGCCAGCCCGGCCCGTTCATTACGCGCTCGCTCGCGAGGCGCAGGCCGTCTGGCCACCAGAAACCGGCGATGGCGAAGCCGGCTAGCACGGCGACAGCTGCGAACATCGCGATGAGAAGTACGGTGATCCGCTCCCTCCAGCGCGGCGACGTGAGCAGGACCGCTGCGGCCGCGATCGGCGCCAGCAAGACCAGGCCGTACGACAGCATCAGGCAGGTCCCGAGCGCCAAACCTCCGGTGAGCGCCAGCAGGCAGGTGCCGGGGGAGCGAAGAGCGCGCGAGGACGCCAACGCGCAAACCCCGGCTGCAGCGACCCCGGCGAAGATCGCGTCCGCGCTCGTCGCCACCCAGAGCGCGGTCGGCGCGAAGACGACGAAGACCGCGGCACGCCTTGCGCCATCCTCGCCGGCGACCGCGCTCAGGGTGGCCAGCACCGCGGGCGCCGCGCACGACCCGACCGTGATGCACAAGGCTGCAGCCCAGCCGGGGCCGGCGAGCCCCGCTCGGGCGAGCAGGGCGAAGAGCAGCGTTGGCAGCGGCGGATGACCGCCGACGTGAGTGGTCCACTGTGGCGCCTCTGGACTGCCGCCACTGCCGACGATGAATCGCGTGAAGTTGTCGAGGTACGAGCCGAGGCCCATGGCGTTGACCCGGCCCACCTCACCCAGGTACTCGCCATGCCTCGTTAACGGCGCAGCGATCGCGACCGGCCCCGCGACCGCGGCGAGCGCCACCACCCAGGCGGCCGAGCCAGCGAGTGCGGCGAGGAGCAACCGGGGCCAGGGCAGTGTCGCCGCTAGGCGTGGCCCCCAGGCCAATCCGGCCAAACCCACCATGAGGCACGGGAGCAGCCACCGGCCCACATGCAGCCCGTACTGGCCAGACAGCGGGATGGCACTGCCTAGGTGCAGGTCGACGCCGTCGCGGCTCAGCCACCAACCGGCCAGCATGCAGCCACCGAGCAGGCAGGTCGCTGCGATGAGTGCGATCCACGACGCACGACGGTGGTCCGCTCGAGCTGGGGCAGGTGCTACCGCCGGAGCAGCAGAACGACGGCCGCCGAGCATGCCCGGCCGCGCTGACGGGTCGCGACTGCCGTCGAGCCGGCGACGCCGCTCCTGCAATCCGGGAACGTCCACCGGATCACTGGTCACGCCACGACCGTAGGCAGCCAGCCCTCGCATCGAGGCTGGCCGTTCGCGATTCGTAAGGGATGTTCCTCGATCGGTAAGGAATCGAGTCAAGATCCTAAACTAGCGTCTGGATCATGACTGACCCGTCCCTCCTTGATCCCCCGTTGGGTAGGGAGAGGATTCGAGTACGGCAACCCCGACCCGCGCTCGGCCGCCTCGTCAGTCCATTTCGACCCTCTCGCCGCGACGCGGGTAGGCCGCCGGAACCGCTGATTGAGGTCCAGATCGTCGTCATCGCCAAGCACCCAGTGCCTGGGCGAGTCAAGACGAGGCTGTGTCCGCCATGCAACGCCGAGCAGGCCGCGAAGATCGCCGCGGCGGCGCTCGCCGACACGCTGGAGGTCGTGACGGCGACGCCCGCCTTTCGTCGCACGCTCCTGATCGAGGGCGATCACCGGCCGCCCGCCGGTTGGCGCACCGTCGCCCAGCAAGGTGACGGTCTTGCCGAGCGGCTCTTCCGCGGTTACGTCGACGCCGCGCTCGCTCGCGCCGGCACGTTCCTCGTCGGCATGGATACCCCGCAGCTGACTCGCGAGCTGATCCTTCACGCGCAGGACCTGCTCGGGAGCCGGGGTGTCGATGCCGTCCTCGGGCTTGCCGCAGACGGCGGCTGGTGGGGCCTTGGCCTCCGCGACCCAGCCGACGCCCGAGTGGTCGACGGTGTCCCGATGTCGACACCTCGCACCGGAGCGGACACGCTCGCAGCCCTGCAGAACCGAGGCCTCACCGTCGCGCGTCTTCCCGTCCTTCGTGATGTCGACACGGTTTCCGACGCGTGGGCGGTGGCTGCCCAGTGCCAACCCACCAGCCGCTTCGCAACCGCCGTACGGACCCACGCCCCAGCCCCGCGGCAGGTCGCCTGATGTACGCAGCCGGGTCAACAGGGTGATGACAGCGGCGCCCGGGCCGACGGAACGGCTGGCGGCCCTGCTCCGGCGGCCAGTTCCGCCGCCACCCGATCGGCTACGGCGTGGACCATGGCGAGCTGGCACGTTCACCTCGGCGCTGCGCTCGACGCGGCTGACCGCCCAACTGGGAATCGCCCTCGCGGTGGTCTTCCTTACCTGCTTCCTGACCGGGCTCATCAGTCACTTCATCCAGCACCCAGCATGGTGGACGTACTGGCCGTCGCGGCCGGTCAGCCTCTATCGGGTCACCCAGGGCGTCCATATCGCAACCGGTCTCGCGATCATCCCGCTGCTCGGGGCGAAGCTGTGGTCGGTCTATCCGCGGCTGTTCAGTTGGCCGCCGGTGCGCGATCCGGCGCATGCGATCGAGCGGGCAAGCATCGCGGTGCTCGTCGCGGCGGCGCTCTTCCAGGTCGTGACCGGACTGCTTGACATCGCTCTGTGGTACGCGCCGGTGCCATTCTTTTTCACCACCGCGCATTACTGGAACGCCTGGCTGGCGGTCGGCGCCATCGTGACGCACATCGGAGTCAAGCTGCCGTTGATCCGTGCCGCGCTGACCCGCCATCCCGCGGCTGGGCCATGGCGCCGCGGCGGTGGCGGGACGCCGGCCGCGGCGGACGAGCCGATCCCGCTGGTGGCGCCGGCTCCGGCAGTAGGGCTGAGCCGGCGTGGCCTGCTCACCGCCGCCGGCGCGGCTGTCGCAGCGGTTACGCTCGCCACGGTCGGCCAGACCATCCGACCACTGTCCCGCGTGTCGGTGCTCGCACCCAGGCGGCCGGACATCGGCCCGCAGCGGGTGCCGGTCAACAAATCCGCGGTGAGCGCCGGCGTGGTCGAGCTTGCCCGCGATCCCGCATACCGGCTCGCAGTCGCCGGTCCGGCAGGGAGGGTGCGGCTCACAGTGGCCGAGCTCGCCGCATTTCCGCAGCACACCGTCTCGCTGCCGATCACCTGCGTCGAGGGCTGGAGCGCGGCCGCCAGTTGGACGGGCGTCCGGTTGCGTGATCTCGTCGCTCACGTCGGCGGTGATCCAGATCGTGGGCGGGTTCAGGCCCGTTCCCTGCAGCCCACCGGCAGATATCGCCTGTCGACCGTCGAGCCGCCGCATCTGGGAGATCCGCTGACGCTGGTCGCGCTGCAACTGAACGGCGAGACGCTGCATATCGACCACGGCTACCCGTGCCGGCTCATCGCACCCAGCCGGCCAGGTGTCCTGCAGACCAAGTGGCTTGCGGCACTGACCATCGAGGAGCCGTGATGGAAGGTCGGACACGGAAGGGCGCGACTGGGCGGCGGGCCACGCCGTCGTGGATGAGGCCGGTGCGGGCAGGACTGG
>DATBRJ010000344.1:0-3849 GCA_036560395.1 Actinomycetes bacterium
TCGTCACGTTCTCACCCATCTGACCTGCTGACACCGCGAACCCCGCAGCGGCGAGCTCGTCGTGCAGCTCGCCGTGGATCAGGTGCACCTGCCGGAGATTGGGCTGGGTCGGGTCGCGTGCCACCCGCGACCGGTGCTTGACGGTACTGCCGCAGTGCGCGTCACCCTCGACGCCGAGCCCGGCGAGGAGCCGGATCTGGCCGCGACTCGGCTTGCTCATCGTGTGTCCGCTGCTGCGGCTGACCGCCATCACCGTGCCCCACCGCGCCATGCGCCCTCCGCTCCGATCGACTCTCCCTCGCCCCTGCCAGCTTGCCACGAGCCGAGCCAATCACTCGGTCGAGAGCCGTGGCCGGCGGCTGCATTGGCCTCCCCTCGCTGGGCCGTGAGGCACGTTTGATCGGTGCTCACGGGGAATTATCACCGGCGCCGAATCAGGTCGCGGCAGACCGCCGCGGCCCTCCCGAAAGGTGGACAGCCATGGTTGTCCCGACGACGACAACCCCGCGGGCGGCATCGATCGGCGCCCGCGTAGTCCTCACCCTGCTCGGTGCGGCCGGCCTCGTCATCGCGGCCTTCCTCGACTGGACTGATGGCATCAAGGGGCTGGACCTGAGCTGGACCGCGCTGTACAAGACCGAGTTCGTCACCACTGACACGATCTACAAGACGGTCGGTGGCCTGTCGATCCTGCTCGGCTTGCTGCTGATCGTCAGCCTGGCGGCGTTGTTCGGCAGCCTCACCAGGCTGGTCGCTGCCCTCGGCATCGTCATGTACGTCCTGTTCGCGATCGAGATCTACCGCGACTCCGCAAGCCACGACATCCAGGTCGGCGCCTGGGTCGCGCTCGGCGGATCCATCGTCGCTCTCATCGGCGGCTTCGTGCCGGCTCGAAGGACTGCGGCGGTCGCCGCTGCCCCAGTCGCGGAGACGGAAGAGCCGTAAAGCGGACCGCGCAGCTTAGTCCCGTACAGCTCGGCTGATGGAGGAGTCGCCGTCGCCTACACATGGGCGACGGCGACTCCTTGATCGGCGAGGTACGGTTCCGCGTCAGACCGAGGCGTGCGCGGCGCACAAATGCTGCGCCGTCGGGTTCGCTCGGAGGATGTCAAGCCGTGCCCGGGTCTCGTCGTCCATGGGCGAGTAGACGATGATTCGTGTCTCCGGGGTACCGAGCAGCGCGAGGCTGGTCGCGACCATCCGTACCCGTCCTACCAAGGCGTGCTGGTAGATCTTGATTCGTACCGACCCCGGCTGAGCGACGTCGTGCGCCGCCCAGATCTGGGCGAATTCCGGGCTTGCGGCTGACAGCCGATGGACGAACGCCTCCCAGGTCGGTTCGCCGAGATGCCGGACGAAGGCGGTACGCATCGTCGCCACCATCCGTGGAAGCTCGGTGTCGCGGTTCACGAACTGGTTGCAGCATGACGGCATCGTGAAGAGCTGCCAGAGGGCGTTGCGCTCCGGCGGCTGTGCTGCGACGACCGCGGGAAAGACCGCGGCGTAGGTGTCGTTCCACCGCAGCAAGTCATAGCGGCCGTTGTAGACGGCCGCGGGCAACGGGTTGAGGCTGTCCAGGATCGTCTGGATCTCCGGCTCCAGAATTCCTTCGGCGTCGGGCTCGTCGACCATCGGAACGTCAGCGAGACGGTAGAGGTGCTCCCGCTCGGCGGGGTCGAGCCGTAGCGTCCTCGCCACGGCGTCGAGCACCTGGATGCTCGCATTGATGCGACGGCCCTGCTCGAGCCACGTGTACCAGGTCACCCCCACCCCGGCGAGCTGCGCCACCTCCTCGCGGCGCAGGCCGGGAGTCCGCCGTCGTAGCCCCGGTGCCAGGCCGACATCGTCCGGCGTCAGGCGCTCTCGCCGACTGCGCAGGAACGCCGCCAGCTCGGTCCGCCGAGCCTGCCCGACCGTGCCCGTGCCATTTCCTAGCATCGAGGCCGCCGGCGACGAGGCCCGCGGCTCGCCTCGATCAAGGTCGCTCACCGTCACGCCTCCATGCTCATGGACAACGGCCCAAGCTGCCAGGTGCTGGCAGTACCAGGATCACTGGGCTCTCGTTACCGGTACTGGTGTTGAGCGATCGTCGAAGCCATGACCGACGCCTCTGTTCAGACCAACACCGCTGAGCCAGCCATCTCATCCCCGGCTTTCCCCACCCAGACAGGGCGAGCGGCTATGGCGTCGGCGGCTGCCCGGCCCGGATGGCTGCTCGCGATTGTGCTGACCGGGCAGTTCATGGCCATCCTTGATGTCACGATTGTCAATGTTGCGGCGCCGACCATCCGCTCTGACCTGCACACTTCCGGTGCAGGCCTGCAGCTGGTGATCTCGGGATACACCATCGCGTACGCGATGTTGCTCATCACCGGCGCCCGATTGGGCGACCTGGCCGGCCACCGGAAGATCTTCAACGCGGGGCTGGCCGTGTTCACTCTCGCATCGTTTGCCTGTGGGCTGGCCGTCTCGACCGGGTGGCTGGTGACATTCCGGCTAATGCAGGGAGCCGGTGCGGCCTTGATGGTGCCGCAGGTATTGAGTCTCATCCAGCGGACCTTCCAGGGTGCTGCCCGGGCGCGGGCATTGAGCGTGTACGCCGCTGTGATCGCTTCTGCCGCAGTCATCGGCCAGGTGGTCGGCGGTGCCCTGGTCAGTGGCGATCTATTCGGCACCGCGTGGCGCCCGGTGTTTCTCGTGAACGTCCCCATTGGCGCGGCTCTGCTGCTCCTCGGTCGCCGCATGTTGCCGGCAGACGTCGGCCACCGTTCCCGCGGGCTCGACCTGCCAGGCCTGTTCACCTTGTCCACCGCGGTTTGCCTGTTCGTCGTACCACTGGTCCTCGGCCACGAACAGGGCTGGCCGCTATGGGGGTGGGTCGCGCTCGCGGCGAGTGTCGTCGTCTTCTGGCTGTTCGTTCGACTCGAGGGCGCGCTGACTCGCCGCGGCGGTTCGCCGCTCGTCCCCGGTCGCGTGCTGCGGGCCCCGGGCATGGTGCCGGTCGCCGTCGCCCTCTTTGCCGGCATGGCGACCTACGGTGGTTTCCTCTTCACCCTCGCCCTGCACCTGCAGTCCGGTCTCGGCTACAGCCCGCTGCGCGCGGGCCTGACCTTCATCCCTGGTGCCGCCGGCTTCGCGTTCGCGAGTCTGTCGTGGCGCCGGGTGCCTGCCGCCTGGCAGCCGGCTCTTGCCCCGGCAGGCTACGCGGTTGCGGCGGTCTCCTACGTCGCCTTGGGCGTGGTGCTGCGCGACGGTGCGCAGGGCGGGGTGGCGCTGGGTGCCGCGCTTGCAGGGATCGGCATCGGCCTTGGCGCGGCCTTCAGCCCGCTGCTGACGGTCGCCCTCACCCATGTCGCGCCTGCTGATGCCGCTGATGCAAGCGGTCTCTTGGTGACGCTGGTCCAGCTCGGCCAGGTCGTCGGGGTTGCGACCTTCGGGACCTTCTTCCTCACCCTGGTCACCCATCCTCGCGTCCACCCGTCCGCGCATGCCGAGGCGATGACGGCGGGCGCGCTTGCCTCCGTCGCGGTGGTCGCGGCCCTGGCCGGGCTCGCGTTGCTCCGCCGCCGGCCGGGGCCGGTCCGGGAGGCCACGTGATCAGGCCGCGAGAGACTGGCCACGCCAGACGGCCCGACCGAGCAGTGTCCCGCGCAGGTTGATGTCGTTTTTCTGCTAGACCGCGAGTGGTGCCAACCTCGATCCTGACGAATGTGCATGAAGACGTTGAGCGCTGTGTCAGGGCCGTCCAGTCCAAGGACGCCCGCTTCGACGGGTGGTTCTTCACTGCCGTCGTCACGACCGGCATCTATTGCCGGCCGAGCTGTCCCGTGGTGCCGCCCAAGATTGAGA
>DATBRJ010000345.1:0-18304 GCA_036560395.1 Actinomycetes bacterium
GCGACGCTGACTGCCTCGGCCCTGCTGGCGGCGCCCAGTTTGGCCATGATCCGGGTCAGGTGCACGCTGACGGTCTTCTCGCTAATGAACAGCTCCTCGCCAATTTGCCGGTTGGTACGGCCGGCTGCGACCAGGGTCAACACTCCCCGCTCGCGGGGCGTGAGCAGGTCGGTGGTGGCCCGGGAGGCGGCGGCGCGGTCGTCGAGGCGGAGCCGGGCGCGGCGGGCCAGCGTGTCCACCGCCTGCCGAAGCGGCAAGGCGCCGAGGTCGTCCGCTGCATGTGCAGCGAGACGGAGTTGTTCGGCCGCCTCTTCGCGGCCGAGCCGTTCGCCGCTGGCCAGCAGGGCCTCGGCGAGTCGCCATTGCGCGTATGCCTTGCGGTAGACGTCGCCATAGCCGAAGGCGTCGATGACCGCCCGCCACGCGGCGGGGTCGCTCTTCCCGCGCAGCCGGGTCGCCTCCGCCTCGGTACGGGTCATCCAGGCGCGCCCTTCCGGCCCGACCTTCGCAGCACGCGGACGGCCGGTCTTCATCGTGTTCGACGCATATTCGGCCAGCGTCTCGCCGGCCGCTACGGCCTGCTGCTCGGCCACGTCGTTTCTGGCCCGGCGGGTGGCGTCCGCGAGGTCGGCGTACGCCCAAGTGCCAACCGCGCAGAGGGAGAGCGCCACGAAATGCCACGGGGCCGTCTTATGCAGCCGCTGTAGTGCCTCTTCGATGTAGTCGACGGCCCGCTCGGGGCGGCCGCGCCACAACTCCAGCTCGGCGCCGCACAGACCAACCAGCGTCATCACCTGTTGGTCGAGCCGCCATCGGTCCCGAAGGTGCGCCAGCCGCCGCTCGGCCAGGTCGACATGTCCACGGCCTACGGCGACCAACAGTCCGGCGGCCGATACCCGGGTGACAACCGTGCTGGAGGTCGCCTCGCCGGCGAGTTCGCTGGCCGCCTCCGAACCGTCCCAGGCTCCCGCGATGAATCGAGCGATCACTTGTAGGACCCGCAACTCGAGCCCGTAGCCGCTCCACGTGCGCCCCGTGGCCGCCGCTCGTTCCACCGCCGCGTCGAACTCGGCAAGAGCGTCTGGCAGCCGCCCGGCCTCCTCCAGCAGGACCGCGCCGCGGTTGAAGCGCGCCCGCAGCTCCACGTCGTGAGCATTGACTTTGGCGGCTAGTGCGACGGCCTCCCCGAGCCGCTCGAGCGCCTGGTCCAGTCCGTAGTGCTTGATATCTACCGTCACCGTGCGAGTGACCAGCGCGTCAGCCTCGGCGGCAGTCTGGGGACCTTCGCCCGGCACTGCGTGAGCGGTATCGATAGCCGCGGCCGCAAGGTCGCCCGCTTCGTCATATCGGCCAATCCCCATAGACGCACGGGCCAACGTTGACTGAGCACGTGCCTTGACCGCGCTTGGTTCCCGGTCCACCACCAGCTGCCACGCCTCACGTGCGGTCTCGTACGCACGCTCCTCGGTGCCATCAAGGGTGAACAGGTAGTTCACATAAGTACACCGGAGCTCGGCCGCGGCAAGCGGATCGCCCATCTTGTCAACGAGCCCCATGGCGCTGCGGCTGTGTGCGATAGCCCGATCGGGCTCCCCCGACCGGGCGGCGGCTCGGGCCGCCCATAGCGTCAATGGCAGCAGGTCGATTCCGCCGATCTCGTCGGGGTGGTCGACAGCCGGCCACAATTGCAGAGCACGCTCTGTATGGACCAGCATCTCGGCCGGCGCGTCCAGCTCGTCTGCTTCCTTCGCTGCACGAACGGAGGCTGCGAGCGCACCGCGGAGATCGTGGCTCTGCATGCTGTGGTGTGCCAGCTCGGCCGCGGCACCCGGCGTCTCGTCCCCGACCAATGCCTTCGCGACCTGCGCATGGAGCCGAGATCGCTCCCCAGGTAGCAGATCGGAGTAGACCGCCTCGTGCAGCAGCGCGTGCCGGAAGGAGTACGCCTCCCCGCCGTCCTCGGTGACGACCACGTTATGCGCAACCGCCTCGCGCAGCGCGTGGTCCAGCTCGTCCCCTGGGACATCAGCGGCCGCACTGATGCGCTCCTGCGTGAATCGGCGACCGATCACGGAGGCCAGCCGGACCACCTGCTGCGTCTCCGGTGACAACCCTTCGACCCGTGCGAGCAGCACATCCGCGAGCTCAGGGGGAACGTCTCCCGGCGAAGCGGAAAGCAGCTCTTCAGCCATGAAGGCATTGCCCTCGGACCGCTCGGCGATGCCGCGAACGACATCATCGGGGAGCGTCTGGTCGGCGAGGATGCGTACGAACGCTTCGGCATCAACAAGTGGGAACGGCTCGAGGTGGAGGCGCTCGACGGCCGGCAGCCGGACTAGCTCGGTGAGCAGCGGCCGCAGGGGATGACGGCGGTGAAGCTCGTCAGAGCGAAATGTGGCGACCACCAGCAATCGCTGTGTTGAGAGCCGGGCGAGCAGGAAGGCGAGAAGGTCACGACTGGAGCGGTCGGCCCAATGCAAGTCCTCGATGGCCAGGATGGTGGTCTGGTCGGCTGCGAGTTCGCTGAGCGCCTCGTGGATCGCTTCGAAGAGTTGGAGCTGTCCCAGATCTTGGTTGACGACTGCGGCGTCGTGCCTTGGCTGCTGTGCGGGGAGCAGCCGAGCGATCGCCGCGTGCCGGCTGATCAGCTCCGGGTCGTACTCGGCGACTTGGCGGATCGCTTCAGCGAAGGGCAGGTAAGGCAGCGTGGCTTCAGCGGTGTCCAAGCAGCGCCCCATAAACGCGGCCTGACCGTCGCCCCTTGCGGAGGTGACGAGTTCCGTTAGCAGGCGCGACTTGCCGACTCCCGCATCCCCCGACAGCAGCACGGCACTAGGGCGCCCAGACCGGGCGAGGTCCAGGGCGTCCTGTAGCGCTCGTAGCTCCGCCTGGCGGGCCACCAGCGGAATGCCCGAGCCGAGTCGCGGCATGTCCGCCATGTTTACACAGGTCACTGTCAAAATGAGTTGATCAGCGGCCTACCTACTTGGTCCAGACCTGCTTGGCCACCCGGTCTGCCTCTGCCTCGTCCAGGAAGCGACGCTGGCGGTAGTCCACCTCAGCCCGCAGAACTGCCTCGTGGTTCATGATCGCATCCCTTCGCCTGTTGTTCACGTCTGATGTTTGTCTGTGGTGCTTACTTGGTCTTGCGGACCTGCTTGGCGACCCGGTCTGCCTCTGCCTCGTCCAGGAAACGACGCTGCCGGTAGTCCACCTCTGCCCGCAGGACTGCCTCGTGGTTCATGATCAGCATCTCCTCGCTGTGGTTGCCGTTGGTCGGCATGCCAACAAGATTCGTGCTGAGGTGGCACAGGGGACATCGGAAGATCAGGTCGAAGCTCGCAGTGGGGGCCCCTTAGGCGGTGGTGCTCATCCCTCCTTATGCCATGGCCACGGCCATCATCCGGGGGTAAGGCAGGTCGTCGGGGGCTGCGCTAGATCGGACTAGGGGCCCAGCGTTCGACAGCCCTCCGGCGCGGAATGACTTGACGCTGCTCGAGATAGCCCAAGATTGGGTGTTGAGGCGCCGTCGACTCGACACGGCTGCCGGCCCCGTGTGGCCGCGCTCAGCGGGACGCACGCCGATAAGCCGGGCCACTGCGTACGCTTGCCGGACCGGCCGGACTTCGCTCCTTGGTGCATCAGTTCCGGTCCGAAATGTCGGTCTTCTCGATGCAGTCAGGGCGCGGAGTAGTGCTGCAGGGAACGGAGTAGTGCTCCAGGGACTGCAGTTACCTCGATCAGGATTTGAGTTGTGATCAGTGGTCCCTGGCTTCAGCGGGTGGGGCGATGCCCTGCCCAATAGTGCTGATCAGGTCATCAACAAAGCGGGGTGGAATCTCGACGGTCTCGGGTGGCGGGCTGTCGAGGAGATGGGGGAGTACAAGTGGCAGGCGCCGATGATCATCGTGGCGACGGTCCGGCGTTAACCGTCGCGGCGATGCGGCCGTTCTCCTGCTCCGCACAAGGACGGGGGATCTCCGAGCAGGGCGCCGGCGAGCGCCAGTCGTTGGCGCATACCGTGCGAGTATCCGCTGACTCTGCGGGCAGCCGCGTCGGTCAGGCGACGAAGTCGAGTACCTCGTCGACTCGACGGCGTGGAATGCCAGCGCGCGGCGTCATCCGGCAAGAGCGGCACAGTATGCGGAAATGTCCCCTGAGATCGTCGGGTGGCTCCCGGCCACGAATAGGAGGTTTCCCTGCTCATCGCTGAGCACCCTGCCCGCCTCGATGAGGACGGTCCCGCCACCCGGGGTGATCACACGGGTGATCACGCCTAGGTCGCCGTTGATCCCCGTGGTGAAGTCGAAGGTGTGGATGAAGTCGGCGCTATCCGACAGGCTTATGCCGTTCGCTGAGTCCGTACCTCGCACCTGGATGTGGTTCAGGGAACGGATCAGGTTCCCGTCCTGGTCGTAGAAGAACTCCACACGAGCGGTGAAGTTCCCCTGGACTGTGATGGGAAAGCCGCACGTCTCGGTGTCCACATCGGTGAAGGAGTCTTGGAATTCGAGGAACGTCGGCGTGGAAGCGAGCGCGGAAGGAGCACCCACGCCCACAAGACCGAGTGCCGCCAGACCGACTACTGCGGCGCGTCGATGTGCATACCCCATGGTGATCGATCCCTCTTCTCGTTGGCTGATCGAGCCGGCCTCCTGTAGGTCTCGCTGGCCGCAACCAGCTTTAACCAGACCAGCTGCAGCTTGCGGCTAAGCGATCGCAACACAGTCGCAAGTTGCTCGAAATGCAGGTGAGAGGCGGTCCGGGCCGCTAGGTGCCGGGCCTGGCCGTGGTCTGGGGACGGTGTTAATTTGCTGCCATGTGGGGGGCTCGAGACCTTGAGTTCCGCGTCCTCGGGGCGGTCGAGGTCTCAAACGGAACCGGTGTGCTGCGGCTGGGCGGGCCGAAACAGCGGGCGCTGCTTGCGGACCTGGTTTTGAACACGGGAACCGCCGTCTCCACCATTCGGCTGATCGACGACCTGTGGGGAGACGACCCTCCACCGACTGCTGAGCACACGGTCGAGACCTACATCTCGCGAATCCGCGCAATCCTCCGGGATGGCTCGGCGCGAGAGGTCATTGTGACCAAACCGCCCGGGTACCTGCTCGGCGTCCCGCATGAACACGTGGATGTGTACCAGTTCGAGCGGCTTGTTGAGGAGGGAACCGCGGCCGCGGACCGGGGGGACGACGGGGAGGCGTCGGCGCTGTTGCGGGCGGCGCTCGATCTCTGGCGCGGCGAGGCCCTCGCCGACATCCGCGAGGCGCCGTTCGCCCCAGACGCAGCGAGGCGGCTGGCCGACCGGCGTCTGCTTGCCCTGGATAGGCGCATCGAATCTGACCTTCGGCTCGGCCGCGCTGGGGACCTGGTCGCAGAGCTAGAGACGCTGGCAGCGGCCCATCCGTACCATGAGCAGCTCCATAGGCAGCTCATGCTGGCGCTGTACCGGTCGGGGCGACAGACGGAGGCGCTCAGTGCGTTCCGGCGCGCCCGGAGGACATTGGTCGACGAGCTGGGCATTGAACCGGGTCCCGAACTGCGAAAGCTGGAGCAAGCGATCCTCCACCATGATCCGGACCTCCAATGGCATCCGGCAGCCAGGCCGCGGGTCCCCAGCCGGGAACGCCCTCCGACGGCGACCCTTCCAGGATCACCGTCGGAGCCTCGGCGGGAGCCGCGTCGCCGCAAGCAAGCGTTGGTGGTTGGCGGGCTGGCGCTCGCGGTGGCCGCGACGGGCGCCCTCGGCACGCCGTGGCATTCAGCGACAGGTTCACGCGTCCCCGCATCGGCTGTTCGCGCCAACGCGGTCGTATTTGTCGACCCCACCCGAACGGCAGTGCTCGGCCAGACCGACACACGCGGCCGTCCTGCGGGGATTGCAGCCGGATTTGATCGTGTCTGGGTCACTGATCCGGCAAACGCACGGGTGCTTGTTCTGGATCCGGCGACCTTTCATGTCGAGGATCAGATACCTCTCGGCCGCGAACCAACGGGCGTGGTTGCGAGCGCGACCGGGATCTGGGTGACTGACCCCGGCAGCGGCACGGTGTCGGAGATAAACCCCGGCTCGCATTCCGTCGTAGCGACCGTGACAGTCGCAGCCAGCCCATCGGCGATCGCCGTGGGATCCGAGGGGCTGTGGGTGGCCGACGCAAGCGATGGGGCGCTGACGCGCATTGATCCCGATCGTGCGTCGGTAGTGGACGTGATCGACATCGGGCAGCCCCTTACGGACGTTACGGTGGGCCTGGGCTCGGTCTGGGTCACGAGCGGCAGCAGCGGGCTGCTAACCGAAATCGACCCTCGAATCGGCAGGGTGATCGGCACGGTCCCGATCGGCAACGGCCCTACCGCTGTCCGAGTTGTCGACAATGCGGTCTGGGTGGCGAACCCCATCGATAACACCATCTCGCGGTTCGAACCCGCGACCGGCGCCATCCGTAAGTTGAGCATTTCCGATCCAACCGGGCTTGCGGCCACCGGCGGGGCATTGTGGGTGGCTAGTGGCGATCACGGTGCGCTGACGCGGGTTGACCCGGCAGCAGGTGCAGTCGTGAGCACCACGGCGTTGGGCAATCCGCCGGCGGCGATGGTGGGGGTGGGCGGCTCGCTAGCGCTCGTCACGCGCGCATCCGCGGCTACGCACCGAGGCGGCACGCTCCGCGTAGTCGCGGGGGACGGCGTCGACTCGGTCGATCCCGGCGCTGCATATTCGGCCGACGACTGGCAGCTTCTGTCGATGACCAACGACGGGCTACTCACATACGCCAAGACGTCCGACGCGGGTGGGGCCGTGCTCGTACCGGATCTGGCAACCGCGCTGCCACTGGTCCAAGATGGCGACCGCACATTCACGTTCAAGCTGAGGCGTGGGTTGCGTTACTCCAACGGGACGGTGGTTCGGCCCGAGGACTTCCGCCATGCGCTCGAACGCCAGTACCGCGCCGGTACGGGTTTGGCCGCGCTCGGTGTGCCCCTCATTGGCGCCGAACGGTGCTCGTCCGGCCGCACTGACTGCACGCTTGGTCGCGGCGTCTCCGTCGACGACGCAGCCCAGACAGTCACCTACCATCTCTCGGCGCCCAACCCGGCATTCCTCTACCAGCTTGCGCTGCCGTTCGGAGCCGCGGTCCCGGTCGGTGCGCCAGACATAGGCCCGGGTACGGAACCGCTGCCAGCCACTGGGCCGTACCTCATCGCGAGCTACGATCCGGGCCGCCAGGTGCGGCTCGCTCGCAATCCCTACTTCCGCCCGTGGTCTGCCGTCGCCCAGGCGCCCGGCCTTCCTGATCAAATTTCCGTCCAGCTTGGCCTCGATCCGGCCGCGCAGACCGCTGCGGTCGCGGCAGGTCGCGCAAACATCATGCTCGACAGCCCGCCAGCCGCGTCGCTCGCCGACCTGCAGCGCAGCATGGCGCGGTCGATGCATCGGTACGCGCGTGGCATAACCGACGCGATCTTCCTCAACACACGCCTCGCTCCGTTCGACCGGCTCGCTGCTCGGCGCGCCCTTGATCTTGCCCTCGATCGCTCGCGCATCGTGCAGATCGCGGGCGGCCCAGAGCTAGCCCTACCGACCTGTCAGATCCTTCCGCCCGACTTTCCGGGATACCGCCCCTATTGCCGCTCAACGATCGATCCAAGTCCGGTTGGCATATGGCACGGCGCAGCGTTCACCGAGGCGCGGGCGCTGGTCGATGCGTCGGGTACCTCTGGTACCTCCGTCACCGTCTCGACGGTCGCCGAGGATCCGTTCAAGCTCGCAGTCGGTCACTATCTCGTCGGCCTGCTCGACGCACTCGGATATCGGGCGCACTTGCGAACCTTTCCAAACGATCATTCGTACTATCGGCAGGTCGGGCTTGGAAAGACCCACTCCCAGCTGGGGTTTTTCGGTTGGCAGGCCGATTACCAGGCTGGCTCGGCATTCTTCGAGCCACTCTTCACCTGTCGTGCGTTCAGGCCTGACGACCCGTTCAACATGAACCCTGGCGGGTTCTGCGACCCGCAGATCGACAGCCAGATAGCCGGTGCGACCGCGCTCCAGAGCACCAATGCAGCCGCGGCTGACCGCGCCTGGCAGCGCATCGACAGGGAGATCATGACGCAGGTGCCCTGGATTCCGCTGGTCAATCCGGTCGGTATCGACGTGCTCTCGCCAAAGATGGGCAATTATCAACGAACCGCTACGTACGGCGTCCTGCTCGACCAGTTGTGGGTCGAGAGCTGAAGGCGCCGGAGTAAGCGCAGGAGCTCGCCGTGTGCTCGTGCGGCAGCGCTATCCGGTGCGGATGCCGTCGGGCTTGCCGAGAGTGCAGATCTATATCCGCATAAATACGGGCGGTAGTGGGGTAGGCAGCAGATAGCTGGTGGGCGATGTCCTCGCGGGCCGGATCGTCGGGGCTGCCGGGGGAGGGATGGGCTCAGCCGGTGCACTGCCGTCCGATCCAGGCACGACGTAGTCCGAGGTACGAGGAGGAACACGTATGCCTAGCCCGTACAGCCGCCGACCCGCCCCGGTGGGCGGCCGGATTCGCCAAGGAGTCTTAGTCCTCTTAACGATCGCGCTGGCTGCTCTCGGCCTCGCCGCGATCTCGTCGGCAGCACAGGCAGACGGCCCGCCACGGGTGACGGTGGCCACCGACGGACCGGCCAAGTTCTGGACGGGTGTGGTCCGCGCCGACGGTCCGACGACTCGCGGGATTCCCGAGTGTCGAACGGTGAACTGCGACCATCTCGAGCTCAAGGTCATGCTGCCGAATGGCATCTGGAATCGCCCCGGTGGCGTTCAGGTGGCCATTCGCTGGGATATCGCGACTGAGGGGGCGCTTAGCCTGTTCGTCTACCGCGGCGGGCAACGGGTGGCGAAGTCGGCCGCCGGCGTGGGCATCGCCCAGTCGCTGACCATCCCATCGGCCAAGAACGGCACCTACGACGTGTACGTTTCCTACGGTGTCACTTTTGGTGCGGTGGACCCAGACCCGGTCATTCAGTACGAGGGGTTGGCCGAGGTGGAGTACAAGCCTGCTGTGCTACCGCTGCGGGACCTCGTGCCAGACCTGGCGGCTCTACCGCAGGAGAACGTGACCTATGACAATCCTGGGTCGATCTTCGGCGATACGGCGCCGCCTGGGCAGTCGTGCTTCGGCAGCGAGATCGCGGAACACGGCGCAATGCAATGCCTACGGTTCGACCAGGTGATGCGAAACAAGGGTGCAGGACCCTTGGAGCTGCGGTTCGACCGGCAGATCGGCGTCATTCAGGATGAGGACGTGGCGCAGCGCGTGTACCGCTCGGATGGCACCTTCTACGACATCCCTGCAGGTCAAGTCGAGTTCCACCCGATCCACTCGCACTATCACTTCAAGGATTTCGCACAATCCGTACTGTGGCATGCCGACAGTGCAGGCAACCCTGTCGGCACCGCGCCGGCTGCGGTGGGAGACAAGGTGAGCTTCTGCGTCTCCGATACCGATTTGATCGCCTGGGGCGAAAAGGGTGACGATCCTCTGTCCTACCCGGCACCGGACTGCCTGGACCCAAAGTTGACCATCGGCAACACCGAGTTCTTCTGGTACGGGCTATCGCGCGGCTGGGCCGACCGCTACAACTGGTACCTGCCCGGCCAGATGATCGACACTACTGGTCTGTCGGACGGCACCTACGTTCTGCTTACCACCGTCGACCCCGCCAAGAAGCTCCTCGAGTCTGATGATACGAACAACTGTGCGTCGGTGATCGTCGAGCTGACCGGGCTGTCATCGAGCGAGCCCCACGCCAGCCGGCTCGGGACCGGACCGTCCTGCTCGAGCCAGTGAGGGGCTAGCACTGGTCGAGGCAGGCGATCAGCACAACGTGCGGTGCGCGTCAGAGGTGGCGCGCACCGCACACCAGTCGGGGACGTCCTCAGCGGTACGCCTCCGCCGGCACTGCCGACCGCCTGTCCCCGATGATCTCGTTACTGGATCATCGGTGGACGGTCGAGACGGTTGCGGTGCTCTCTAGCTTGCCTGCGGCCTTGGTCGGCCCCTCTCGGGCCAGGAAGAAGATCGAATAGGCAAGGACCCTACCCGGTTGCCGAACGATTCTCAGTGGCCCGGACGCCGCACGTACGATCATTTGCATGACGGCGCCGACCCTCGACCGGCGGGCCTTTCTCGCCGGTGGTGCACTCGCCGGAGCTCTGGCATTGACCGGGTGTCCTCGGTCTGGCTCGGACAAGACGCCCGCTGCGGCACCGGTGGAACCCACTGCAGCCTTGAGCGACTGGAACAACGTCCGGGCCCAGTTCGCGTTGGACCCCAAGCTGGCGCACTTCGCAGCCTTTGTGCTGGCCGCTCACCCGGCGCCGGTTCGTGCCGCGATAGCGCGCTGGCGCGACAAGCTCGACGCCGACGCTGCAACGGTGGTACGTGAAGAAAGCGCCCACGACGATGCCGTTCGCGCTGCCGCGGCGCGCTATCTGGGGGTCGCCGCCGACGAGATCGCGCTGACCGACAGCACGACCATGGGTCTCGGCTTGGCCTATAACGGCCTCCGACTGCGGCCAGGAGACCATGTGCTCACGTCGACCCACGACTTTCTGTCCACCCACGAGGCGTTGCGCCTGGCCGCCGCGCGAACGGGGGCCGAGGTCGAGCGTGTGCCCCTCTACGACGATCCGGCCGCCGCCTCGGCGGACGAAATCGTGTCGCGGGTACGAGCAGCCGTCCGACCTGCAACGAGGGTCGCCGCACTCACGTGGGTACATTCGAGCACCGGTGTGAAGCTGCCGATTCGGGAGATCGCCGAGTCGCTGCGCGAGGTCAACTCCGGTCGAGCACCGCAGGATCGCGTCCTGCTCTGTGTGGACGCCGTGCACGGGCTCGGTGCGGAGGGCACGGGTCCGTCGGAGCTCGGCTGCGATGTCTTCATCTCCGGGACCCACAAGTGGCTGTTCGGTCCGCGAGGTACCGGCCTTATGTGGATTCGGCGTGATGCCTGGGCAGCATTCACGCCGATCATCCCGACGTTCACCGGTCCGAGCGCCGGCGCCTGGCTGACCGGCCGCCCCACCCCCTTCGTCTTCGGGCTGGACGCGACCCCCGGCGGCTATAAGGCGTTCGAGCATCGGTGGGCGGTCGCGGACGCTTTCACCTTTCACCTGATGATCGACAAGGACCGGGTTGCCGCCCGTACCCGCGAGCTGGCGACCCGACTCAAGGACGGGCTGGCGGCGCTCGATCACGTCCGCCTCGTCACGCCGCGCGAACCAGCGCTCTCCGCCGGCATCGTCTGCTTCGAGGTGGCGGGATACGAACCTGCCGAGGTGGTGACCGCGCTGCGGCGGGACCACCGGATCGTAGCCAGCGTGACGCCCTATCGCGAGCAGTTCGTCCGCTTGGGCCCGAGCATCGTCACGACTCCGGAGCAGGTTGACAGCGCAGTCCGCGCACTCGCCGCTCTCAAGTAGCGCCTCAAGCCCGCCATCGCGGCAGGTCGGCCGCCCACGGGGAGCCCACCGTCGGCCAGTCGGTCGGGCCACCCTCGAGGTCGAACGCTGGCGGCGCATACCGCAGCACACCGCTCGGCGTGTTCCGCTCGTACATCAGTCCGTTCACGTCCGGCAGCGTTCGGGTTCTGCCGTCGAGATGATCGAGCAGCCAAGCCGCGGTCCTGGCCAAGTGCGCCTGCACATGCAGCGAGCCGCCGCGGGCAAGCTGGTCGGTGACGGCCGTCAAAATGGCGGCTGCGAGCAGGTAGCCGGTGGCGTGGTCAAGGGCCTGCGCAGGCAGCGCGCCGGGGACTGTCCCATCCAGGGACTCGACAGCGGCGATGCCCGTGGCGGCTTGGACGATGCTGTCGAACCCGCGCCGGCCACCCCACGGCCCGACTCCGCCCCACGCACTCAGGCTGGCGACCACCAGGCCAGGGCGCACCTGGGCGAGGTGCTCAGGTGCCAGGCCGTGCCGGTCCAGGGCGTGTGGCCGATAACCGACGACCACGACGTCGGCGTCGGCGAGCAGCACCTCGAACACGTCACGTTCTACGGCGAGGTCGACCAAGGCGGAGCGCTTCCCCATACCGGTGTCGAGGTGCTGAGCGGGTATCTCGGGTAGCTGCGGCGAGTCCAAGCGCAGCACGTCAGCGCCCAGCAAGGCGAGCGTACGAGTTGCCACGGGACCAGCGATGACCCTGGTCAGGTCCAGCACCCGCAGTCCCGCCGCAGGCAACAGCGGTGCCGTCGGCGGGGGCGGTAGCCTTCGCGCCTGAGCGTCGTCCAGCCTGGTCCACGACACGAGGGGAAGGCAACGGACGGCCGCGTCCTGGGGATGCGCGCGCCACTGAGACGGGGTACGCACCGCCACGCAGACGCCGCCGGCGTCCGACACTGACGCCTCCACCTCCCGTGCCCCCCGGTGGGCCAACGTGGCAGCGAGCTCCTCGGTGCCGGCCGTCTCGTGCAGTCCAAGCGCGGTGAGCAGCCGGTGCCGGTGGTGCGGGTAGTTGGCGTGTGTTCGGACCCAGCCGTCCGCGGTCGGCCAGAACCCGGATAGCGCCGCGAAGCCCTCGATCGGCTGTCCATCGAGGCGAAACATCCGGTCACTGCGGAACGCTGCGCTCACCTGCAACCCGTTTACGCGTGCTGCCGCAGACGGGCCGCCGCGGGCATGGGACAGCTCGACAGCGGACGCTGCGGCTGCGGCGACCGAGCCGACGGCGAGTTCCGTCGCGGCCAGACGCGATGGAAGTACGTCGACCTCGTTCAGCAGGTCGACCTTTGGCGCGGGTCGGCCCGCGAGGGTTTCGTACTCGGCGGCAATCTCGTTCATGGACCAAGCCTCCTGTGCTATGTGCTGATGGCTGGCGGTGACGCCGCCGCGCGGACACGATCTGGATCCTCGCCGCGTTCCCTGGCATCGGTAGAGCCGCGCGTGCCGCGGGGCAGGCGGGTTACGGTGGCGACATGAGCGTGATCACTGACCGCGCCCGGGCCCTTCTCCGTTCGGCCGCCCCGGCTCATGTCGTCACCCAGCGGATCGACGGCACGCCCCAGGTGTCTGTCGTCTGGGTTGGTCTGGACGGCGACGAGATCCTGATCGGTACGCAGGAGGGAAACGCGAAGGTCCGCAACCTTCGACGTAATCCCCACGTCATTCTGTCGGTCCTCGGAACCGACCGAGCGCACGGATTCCTCCTCGAGCACTTGCTGATCACCGGCCGAGCCACGATCGATGATGCTGGGCCGGCCGCTTGGCTCGCGTTGATGGATGACCTGGCACAGGTCTACCTCGGTACGCCGTTTCCGCACCGAGGTGGGGGAGACAACGGAGTGATCATTCGCGTCGAGGTCGATCGGATTTCCGGCGTCGGACCTTGGGCGAGCTGATAACGCTCAGGACGGGACTTGGCGCTCGATAGTCAACGGTTGAGCACCGGTTCCTGGGATCGGGCCGTCTCTGCCACAGCCGGGCCACGAACCCAACGTCGGCCTCAGTCGGAGAATTGCAGCCCTTCGGCGTGGGCGACGACCTCCGCCACCGTCGGTGGTGTCCTCAGCATCTGGATCCACCGATCGGACTCGGGGAAGCCGGCGGCGGTCGCCGCCTCCTCGGCGGCTGTGACGTCATAGGGCGTAATCCGCAGCTGAATGTCCGGCCCGAAGATCGCCCAACGTGCTCCTAGCGGGCCGTCGTGATAGGGCAAGCCAACGCTGCCTGGTCCCACGCTGCGGATGAAGTCGAGTCGACGGTCGAACTGCAGGTGAGTGTGGCCGGTTGCCAGCACGTCACAATCGCTATCCCCAAGCGCCTGCCGCAGCCGCTCGACTGGCGTTTCCGGCGTGATCAGCTCTACATCGGATCGCGGACTGCCATGACAGAACACCACCGGACCGAGGCCACGCACGACCAGCCGGTGCGCCGCCTGGGTCTCCCGGAGCAATGACAGTGACGCCTCATCGTGGTTGTCCAATACGAAGCGGTCGCGCTCGCTTTCGGGTGACCGTTGTCCGCTAGCGAGCGCGAGGACCACTCGATCTCCGTTCCCCCGCACCGAGAGGACGGGAACCGGTACCCAGCGCAGAATCTCCGCCACGGGGCTCGGCTCTGGGCCGTAGGTAAGGCAACCGAGATTGACCAGCACGTCTGGCCGTTCGCGCAACGCCTCCGCCAGCACCGCACGGAGAGCCACGACGTTGCCGTGCACATCCGAGATGACCGCCACCCGGCCAACCGTCCTCGCGTCACCCTGCATGACCCTCCGATCTCCAGAACGCCGCTTTCCTGGCACGGTGACCGACCCCATGCTGCCCAATTCAAGGCTGGGCGACCGCCGGATACCAATGATTCATTCAACGTCGAACATTGCGACGCGTTATAAGGCCGTGGGCTTATAACACGAATTGATTCCAACCGTGGATCGTAAATGTCTCGACTCTTAAGCCGGGGCGAAATGGTTGGTCAAGGACATTCAACGAAATACCTTGCGACATGCCCGCGCCTTCAAATTCCGCCACAAGGCGACAGTGCTCGGGACCTTTGGCCACCGGCTGGACCCGCTTGGTTACCGCCGGTGGGAGCCCACACGGAAGGTGAATCAACACGATGTCGAACCTACGAGGTTTGGCCGGGCTTGCCGCCGTCGCCGCTGCCGGCGCGCTGATCCTGGCTGCATGTGGTGGTGGAGACGATGACAGCGGCGGCGGAACCGGCAGCGGTGCTGCCGCCGGCTTCAACATCTCCACCACCACGATTGTCAACCCGAGTACGAAGCCGGGTGGCACGCTCAAGCTCGGTGCCGGCTCCGACTGCGACTCGTGGGACGCCGCGCGCGCCTACTACGGGTTCTGCTGGAATCTCCAGCGGCTGTAGGCGCGGGACCTGATGGGTTTCGCATCGGATCCGAAAAAGGCCGCGACTGTCGTACCTGACCTGGCCGCCGCGCCCGGTGAGGCGAGCGCCGACTTCAAGACCTTCAAGTACACCCTCCGCGACGGCGTCAAGTTCGAGGACGGCTCGCCGATCACCAGCAAGGACATCAAATATGCACTGAAACGTATTTTCGCGACCGACGTGATCAGCGGTGGTCCGACCGGCTACTTCCTCTGTCTACTCGACACGTGCCCGGACGGCAGCAGCCCGACCTACAAGGGTCCCTACAAGGACACGTCCGGCGAGCCGAAGGTCAACGGGAAGCCGTCGATGGAGACCCCGGACGACAAGACCATCATTTTCCATCTCACCGAGCCCTATGCGGCGTTCGACTACCTGATGGCGATGGGTCCGTCCTCGCCGATCCCGCAGGCCAAGGACGACGGGGAGAACTACACCCAGCACCCGGTCTCATCCGGTCCGTTCAAGATCACCCAGTACGATCCCGACACGGGCATCACGTTCGAGCGCAACACTAACTGGGACCAGGCCAGCGACCAGATCCGCAAGCCGTTGCTTGACAAGATCACGATCGACTACATCACCAACCTGGACGACCTCGACGCACGGCTGAAAGCTGAGACGCTCGACGCCCGGGTGGACGCCGACCTGCAGCCGACCTTCCAGAATGAGGCGCTGGCCGACCCCAACCTGAAGAAGTACGTCGACAACCCGATCGACGGCTCGCTTCGCTACATAGCCATCTCACCGGATGTCAAGCCGCTGGACAACGTGCACTGCCGTCGTGCGGTGTTCTACGCCATCAACAAGGAGGCCTGGCGGCTGGCCTATGGTGGCGCGGTCACCGGGGAGATTGCGCCTAACCTGACACCGGCCGGCCTTCCTGGCCACGACGAGAAGGCGAACAAGTACCCGAACGGTTCTGACTTCACTGGTGATCTCACCAAGGCCAAGGATGAGCTGAACCAATGCGGGCAGCCCAACGGGTTCAGCACCAACATGGCTTATGTCAACCAGGGCACCGGTGCACCGCGGTCGACGGCCGTGCAAGAGGCCCTCGCCCGTGTCGGCATCAAGGTCACGCTGAAGGCGGGCGAGGCCGACACCTACTACTCGCAGTACATCGGCATCCCGTCGAGCGTGAAGAACAACGAGCTCGGCATCATGGACGCGGGTTGGGGTGCGGACTTCCCGACAAGCGTCGGGTTCTGGTACTCGATCGCGCACGGTAAGGCGAAGTACCCGAACGGCACCAGCAATTACGTCAACCTCGACGACCCGAAGGTCAACGGGCTCCTCGACCAGTCAAACAGCGCGCCGAAGAACCAGTGGAACACCATCGGTCGGCAAGTGGACGACACGATCATGGATGACGCCGTCTACGTCCCGGTCATGTGGACCAAGAGCGTCTACTGGCGCAACGCGCGGCTCACCAACGTTTACTCGACCAACTTCTTCGGTCTGTACGACTGGGTCAACATAGGCACCACCGACGGCGCCTGACCCGTTCGCGGCTTCTTGACCATTCGAGAACGCCTCGATGAATTCCGATCTGTCCACAGATCGGAACGAGAGGGAGCAGCCCCTCTCCTCGGGAAGAGGCTTCGCCAACGACGGAGGTGGCGAGGCCAAGCGTGGCCGGTGGATGGACCGCTCCACCGGCCACGCCGACAACCAACCCCGAGCACAGTGATGCGTCGTTTCGTTGCGGCCTAATGCTCGTGGGGTGGGCATGCGCCCGAGGCAGGTGGGCGCGCTCGGCTGAGTCGAATCCCTGGCCTCGATCCCGGCGCAAGCGAACGGCCGCCCGCTACGGGCCGGCCCTGCCGCTCGCTGGGGATCGTGGCGAGCATTTCGGCCTGGGCGAATGCTTTTGGGCCCGCGGCTGAGCCGAAATACGGTGGATCAGTGATCGAACTGCGGTTGAGCACCGACGATCTCAGCCGTGTCGGCTTCGCCTACTCACCGCTGGCCGAGGTAGTGACGAGCCTGCATATGCTTGCCGGCGGCCGGGTGAGACCGGTCCATCAGCGGTGGCTGGAGCTCGTGCGTGACCGGCTGCAGGGGGTCGACCTTGAACTGCTCAGTGCCATCGTTCCTGCTCGGCCCTTGATCGCCTCCTTCCTCTTTGTGGGCGCGGACGATCCGCGCACGACAATCGAGGAGCAGTTGGGCGTTCTCGCCAGCGTCGACCCGACAGGGGTTCGTACCGAAATGGAGTCGGTCTGGGGATCGGACCCCATGCCACCTCATGCGGCACGGGTCGTTGCGCTGGGGAGTGAGGGGATCCAGCAGATCGCCCACGAACTCTATGACTACTGGTTGGCCGCGATCGCACCATTTTGGCCCCGCATGCGATCGGTCCTCGACGGTGACCTCACATATCGTGCCGCGCGGCTCACCACCGGAGGGCTTGGTGAACTGTGGGCTGACCTGCATCCGGAGCTCAGCGTTGACGGGTCGACGATCCGCATAGATAAGCCACATCACAGCTGTCAATACGATCTCAGCGGTAGCGGCTTGCGGCTCGTACCCTCGGTGTTCGCGTGGCCGAAGCTTGTCGTTGACGTCAATCCACGCAATCGCTCAACCGCCCTGACCTACAGCGCGCGGGGCGTGGGGCGCCTCTGGGAGCAAGACACAGAACTCGACGAGGGCGAACCCCTGGGTGCCTTGATGGGACGCACGCGAGCGCTGATCCTGGCCCGGCTCGCCCTACCGTTGTCGACTACACGGCTGGCCGCCCAGATCGGCTACTCCCCGCCTGTGGTCAGCCAGCATCTGGCGGTTCTGCGACGATGCGGCCTCGTCAGCTCATCGCGTGCCGGGCGCAGTGTGCTCTATCAACGTACGGCGCTTGCTACCGGCCTCCTTGCGGCCAGCCAGGCAGATGACGTGCCTGCTCACCGACTCCACTCCTAGCCGCCAGCGAAAATCCGCGGCCTCGGACCTGCCGCAGATCAGCCTCTAGGGAGCGGACGCTCTTACGCCATCTGGACAGTCGACTGAAGTGGCCGGTCGAGGATCATGGCGAGCCGCGCAACCTGCTCCGCCAGCGCATCCCGTGCGGGCGGCCCTGCTTCGGCGAACCAAGCAACGACGACCTGGTCGCCGGCAACCGACCACGTGCCGGACACGACTCCACCGGCGATCACCAGGTTTGCCTTACGGCTGACCAGCGTTCGCCTGGCAGGCGGCACGACGTGGGCGTCGGCTGTGCCCGGACCGAGGACCCATTGGTCGTATCCGGGCAGGAGTCGCACGGCAGTCGTCGCGGGAGTCGCGGCCAGGTGCTCGAGATCCTCGCGCAGGATGTAGGCAGACTCCCCGGCGATGTCGACCGCCGCAAGGCGGTCGCCGAAGCCCGCGATCCACGACTGGATCCGCTTACGCCCCGCACCCAGGCCATTGCCGAGCCAGTAGTGCAC
>DATBRJ010000346.1:0-1632 GCA_036560395.1 Actinomycetes bacterium
TCGTCGGACGGTAATACTCCCGGCCGGCGACCTGATCGGGCGCATATTGCTGGGCCGCGATGCCACCCGGCAGATCATGCGGATACTCATAGCCCTTGCCGTGGCCGAGGCGCTTGGCTCCGGAGTAGTGGGAGTCCCGAAGGTGCATCGGGACCGGCCCGGCCAGACCGCGGCGTACATCCTCGCCTGCCGCACCGATGGCTAGGACCACGGCGTTGGACTTCGGTGCGAGCGCGAGCGCGATCACGGCGTGAGCCAGGTTGATGGCAGCCTCCGGCAGCCCGACCAGCTGAGTCGCTTGGGCCGCCGCGACCGCGGTCTGGAGCGCGGTGGAATCCGCGAGACCGATGTCCTCGCTGGCCAGGATGACGAGCCGCCGCGCGAGGAAGCGCGGATCCTCGCCTGCCTCGACCATGCGGGCGAGGTAGTGCAGCGCTGCGTCCACATCGCTGCCCCTGATGGACTTGATGAGCGCGCTGGTGACGTCGTAGTGCTCGTCGCCCTCGCGGTCGTAGCGCACCGCGGCCTTGTCGATTGCCTGCTCCACCGCGGCCAGATCGATGACGTCCTGCCTGAGAGTGCGCGCAACACCCGCTGCGGCCTCGAGGACTGTGAGCGCCCGTCGCGCATCCGCCCCCGCGAGCCGGATGATGTGCGCTCTGGCCTCGGCCGACACGTCAAGCTCGCCGGAAAGGCCGCGAGGATCTGTCGCAGCCCTGTCGACCAGCGCGCCGATGTCCTCGTCAACGAGCGGATGGAGAGTGAGCAGGAGCGACCGTGACAGCAGCGGGCTGATGATGGCGAAGTAGGGGTTTTCGGTCGTGGCGGCGATCAGCGTAACCAGGCGGTTCTCGACGCCTGGGAGTAGCGAGTCCTGCTGGGCTTTGGAAAAACGGTGCGCCTCGTCGAGGAACAGCACGGTCTCCCTGCCGGTCATGCCGAGCTCGGCACGCGCCTCTTCCATAACCGCGCGTACGTCCTTCACCCCAGCCGTGACGGCGGAGAGTTCGACAAACCTCCGGTCGGTGGCGGCGCTGACGAGGAAGGCGAGGGTCGTCTTGCCCGACCCCGGCGGCCCCCAGAGGAGCACGGAACTGGGCGGTGTGTGCGCGATCGAGCCGCCACCCTCGACCAGCCGTCTCAGCGGCGAGCCAGCAGCGAGGAGGTGGTCCTGCCCGACGACCTCGTCGAGGCTCCGCGGCCGCATGCGGACGGCCAGGGGCGCTCGTGCCTGCACCGCCTCCCGCGTTGCCGCATCGAACAGGCTCTCTGATTGCACGGCTCGACACTACGCAATCGCACCGACAGCCGGCCTAAAGAGCATGAGATGGAATGACACCCCTATCCGAACGGTCGCTCAGCGGGTATGACGAAGAGGAGACGGTCGGCAGAAAGGTTGGTCGGATGGCAGGTCGGGCGGGTGTCTCTTCGAGGCGCCAGCGGGCAGGCAAGGCAGCGGACGGCAAGTCCAAGGCGCGGGTCAAGGCGGCGTCGCCGGGGAGCGGAGGACGCGATCGCCGAACCGCATATGTACCTCTCAAGCACGACTCGGAGACGATCACTACGAGGTGGTCCCGCCGCGGCAGGAAGGGTGCATCCGACACCGGTACCGCCGAGCAACCGGCTCCCGCG
>DATBRJ010000347.1:0-3537 GCA_036560395.1 Actinomycetes bacterium
CGATCGGTTTCACGCTTGATCTGCCCGACGTCGGCATGGTCGGGATCGTCGACGGCGTCCTCGCCGACCGGGCCTTCACTCCGGACCGCCGGACGGCGGCCGCGGAGCTCGCCGCGGTCGCGGACGTCACCCCGTACGCTCCGCATAACGTCGCCAACGCGCTTGCCGCGGCCGCCCTCGCCCGCGCATATGGCGTGGAACCGAGGGCGGTACGCGATGGGCTACGCGGCTTCCGGCCTGAGCCACACCGCATCACGACGATCGGCGAGATCGGCGGCGTGACCTATGTCGACGACTCCAAAGCCACCAACGCGCACGCGGCCGCGGCCTCGCTCTCGGCGTACGACCATGTCGTCTGGGTTGCCGGCGGCCTGGCGAAGGGAGCCCGCTTCGACGACCTCGTGGCCGGTGCGGCAGGGCGGTTGCGTGGAGCGGTGCTGCTTGGCGCCGACCGTGACCTGTTCAGGGAGGCGCTCGCGCGACACGCCCCGGATGTGCCGTTCGCTGAGGTCGAATCCACCGACACTGAGGTCATGGATCAGGTCGTCGGTGCAGCTCACCGTCTCGCCAAACCCGGTGACACAGTTCTCCTCGCCCCAGCCTGCGCCTCGTGGGACATGTTCGCGAGTTACGGCGAGCGCGGTGACAAGTTCGCAGCGGCCGTGCGCAGGTTGACCGCTGGCGGAGCGTGACCGGTTGGCCACGGTCGAAGCACCACCCGAGGCAGCCACGGCGGGGCCGGTCGCCGCGGCTTCTGCGGGTCCGCGGGGACCGCTGGCGAGGTTGCTCGACAAGCCGTTGACCTCCTATTACCTGGTCCTTGGCGCAACGCTGTTGTTGACCGTGCTGGGGCTGGTCATGGTCCTGTCAGCCTCGAGCGTCACCGCGTTCAAGGCGTATGGCGAGTCCTACTACTTCGTAGAGAAGCAGGCGATCGGCGTCGCCCTCGGGTTGCCTGCGCTGTGGATCGCATCCCGGCTACCACCTCGGGTCTACCGGATGTTCGCCTACCCGATTCTGCTCGGCTCGATCGGTCTGCTCTGCCTGGTCCTGCTGCCTGGCATGGGGGTGGAGGTCAACAACAACCGCAACTGGATCGAGCTCGGCGCGGGGTTCCGGCTGCAGCCGTCTGAGTTCGCCAAGGTCGCGCTCATCGTGTGGGGTGCCGACCTGCTCGCGCGCAAGCGAAAGTTGCTCGGGCAGCCCAAGCACGTCCTAGTGCCGCTCGTCCCGGTGGCATGCGCGGTGATCGGCCTCGTCCTGCTCGGCGACGATCTGGGGACGGCCGTCATCATCGCCACGATCGTGCTTTCGCTGCTCTGGGTGGCGGGGACGCCGCTGCGGATCTTCACCTCTCTCGTGCTTGTCGCGGGTGTTGTTGTGCTGTTCTTCATCCACCAGCAGCAGGACCGGCTCGCCAGGCTTTACAGCTTCGGTGACCCGTTCGCCGACTTCCACGGCACCGGATGGCAGGGCGCCAACGGCATCTATGCGTTGGCGACCGGTGGTTTCTTTGGGGTGGGCCTCGGCGCAAGCCGCCAGAAATGGGGCGATCTGCCCGCGGCGCATACCGATTTCATCTTCGCCATTATCGGCGAGGAGCTCGGGCTTGCTGGAACGCTGGTCGTGCTGGCGCTGTTCGCCGCGCTAGGGTACGCCGGGTTCCGCATCGCGATCCGGGCGAGGGATCCCTTCGTCCGGCTTGCGGCAGCCGGGACAACCGCGTGGGTATTGGTCCAGACGACCGTCAACCTCGGCGCCGTTCTTGGACTGCTGCCCATCGCGGGGATCCCACTTCCGCTCGTCTCATATGGAGGGTCGGCTCTGCTCCCCACACTCTTCGCGCTGGGCATGCTGCTCTCCTTCGCTCGCAGTGAGCCCGGGGTGGCCGCCGCGCTCGCCGCCCGTGGCCCTGGACGGCTGAAACGCTTGCTGCGCCGGACACCGCGGCCAATGTCCGACTCACGACCCGCGCCGCGGTCGGTGCCAGGCGCGCGCGAGGGTTCCAGCCGGCGCCGCCGGTGGCGAGGTTGGGCGAGGTGAACGGCATGCACGTGGTCCTCGCCGGCGGTGGTACTGCCGGGCATATCGAGCCTGCACTCGCGCTCGCCGACGCGCTGCGCCGCGACGATCCAACCGTGGGCATCACCGTGCTCGGCACTGAGCGAGGGCTGGAGACCCGGCTCGTTCCTGAGCGGGGTTACGAGCTCGCCTTGCTGCCGGCAGTGCCGCTGCCACGACGTCCGACACCGGATCTGCTCAAGGTTCCCGGTAGGCTCGCCGGCGCCGTCTCCCGCGTCGCCGAGATCCTCGACGAGGTGAAGGCCGACGTGCTCGTCGGGTTCGGGGGCTATGTGGCGATGCCCGCCTATCTGGCCGCGAGGCGCCGGGGGGTTCCCATCGTCGTCCACGAGGCGAATGCACGGCCGGGCCTCGCCAATCGGATTGGCGCAAGGTTCGCCGACTTCGTCGCGGTCGGTACTCCGGACACCCGGCTGCCGCGTGCTCGCTATGTCGGCATCCCGCTGCGTCCCGCCATCGCCACGCTTGACCGAGAACCAGCTCGAGGCGAGGCCCGCGACTATTTCGGCCTCGCCCCCGACCCGCCGACCCTGTTCGTCACCGGTGGTTCGCAAGGCGCACGGCGCCTCAACGATGCGGTCAGCGCGGCGGCCGCCCAGCTCGCGGCGGCGGGTGTCCAGGTGCTGCACGTGACCGGACCGCACAACACCGCGGACGTGATCCGTGAGCTGGCTGCGCCCCCGTACGTCACGATTCCCTATCTCGACCGGATGGATCTCGCCTACTCAGCCGCTGACCTGGCGCTGTGCCGAGCCGGCGCGATGACATGCGCCGAGCTTGCCGCTGTCGGCCTGCCGGCCGTCTATGTACCGCTGCCCATCGGCAACGGTGAGCAACGGCTCAACGCGGCTCCGGTGGTACGTGCCGGCGGCGGCCTCCTCATCGAGGACGCCGATCTCGACACCTTCTCTCTCCAGGAGGTTGTCGTGCCTTTGCTCAAAGACAGCGGTCGGCTCGCGCAGATGGGCGAGGCGGCGGCCCGTTTCGGCCGTCGCAATGCCGATGTCGAGCTCGTGGCGATGGTCCACGAAGCCGTGCGGCGGAGGCGGCAATGATCGTGCCGCACAAAGGCGAGATCGAGCCCCTGCATCGGCTCGGTCGTGTTCACTTCGTCGGTATCGGCGGGGCGGGCATGTCGGTCATCGCCCGGATCATGCTGTCCCGTGGAACTCCCGTGACGGGTAGCGACGCGAAAGACTCGCGGACACTCGACGAGCTGCGAGCGCTAGGTGCGACGGTCTATGTCGGCCACCACGAGTCGCAGGTGGGCGATGCGGACACCGTGGTCATCTCCACGGCGATCAGGGAGACCAACCCGGAGTTCGTCGAGGCCCGGAATCGCGGGCTGCGGGTGCTGCCGAGGGCCGCCGCGCTCGCGTCGGTGATGCTCGGTCGGCGGGTGGCCGCCGTCGCAGGCACCCACGGCAAGACGACGACGACGTCGATGCTTGCGAT
>DATBRJ010000348.1:0-5196 GCA_036560395.1 Actinomycetes bacterium
GGAGTGGCGGTCGAGCAGGGGGCGGTCTGGGTCGCGCTGGCCGGCTGACCGCTCCATGGCCGGACCTTGGAGCTCGACCCGCGGCAACCGCTGAAACCGCGGTGAAACCGAACTGAACCTGGCCGCGCGCATGCTCGGGGCGGTCGTGGCCATCAGGGCCACACCGACGAGACGAGGGGAGTATGACCACCATCCCATTCCAAGCGGCGGTCGCGGCGACCGGGCTGCGCAAGTCGTTCGGCGACCAGGTCGCGCTGGACGGCGTCGACCTGGAGGTTGCGGAGGGGACGATCTTCGCCCTGCTCGGCCCCAACGGCGCCGGCAAGACCACGCTCGTGAACATCCTGTCCACGCTGCTCAAACCCGACGCGGGCACGGCCACCGTCAACGGCTTCGACCTCGCCACCCACCCAGCCAAGGTGCGGGCGTCCATCAGCCTCACCGGGCAGTTCGCGGCCGTGGACGAGATCCTCACCGGGCGCGAGAACCTGCTCCTGATGGCCCGGCTGCGGCGCGTGCCCAACGCCGGCCAGCTGGCCGATGCCCTGCTGGCCCGCTTCCAGCTCACCGACGCGGCCACCCGCAGGGTGGCGACCTACTCCGGCGGCATGCGCCGCCGCCTGGACATCGCCATGAGCCTGATCGGGAACCCACCGGTGATCTTCCTGGACGAACCGACCACCGGGCTGGACCCCCAAGGCCGCCTCGAGGTGTGGCACAGCGTCAAAGAGCTCGCCGGGCAGGGCACGACCGTGCTGCTGACCACGCAGTACCTGGACGAGGCCGAGCAACTCGCCGACCGGATCGCGATCCTGCACCAGGGTCGGATCATCGCCAACGGCACCCTCGCCGAGCTGAAGCAGCTCCTCCCGCCGGCCACGGTCGAGTACGTCGAGAAGCAGCCGACCCTCGAAGACGTCTTCCTCGCCCTCATCGGCAACGGCACGGACAACTGAAGGATCAACCATGACCACGCACTTCTTCGGCGACACCGCCGTCCTGACCGGACGGTCCCTGCGCCACATCATGCGCAGCCCGGACACCATCATCACGACCACGATCATGCCGATCGCCATCATGCTGCTGTTCGTCTACGTGTTCGGCGGCGCGATCAGCCAAGGGTCGAAGTCGTATGTGACCTACCTGCTGCCCGGCATCCTGCTCATCACGATCGCCTCGGGCATCTCCTACACCGCATACCGGCTCTTCCTGGACCTGCAGAGCGGCATCTTCGAGCGCTTCCAGTCCATGCCGATCGCACGGTCGTCCGTGCTCTGGGCGCACGTGCTCACCTCGCTGGTCGCCAGCCTGATCTCGGTCGTGGTCGTCGTGCTCGTCGCCCTCGTCATGGGCTTCCGCTCCGGGACCGGCCCACTGGCCTGGCTCGCGATCGCCGCCATCCTGCTCCTGTTCACCCTGGCGTTGACGTGGCTGGCCGTCATCGCCGGCCTGTCCGCGACGAGCGTGGACGGCGCGAGCGCGTTCTCCTACCCGCTGATCTTCCTGCCGTTCATCAGCTCGGCCTTCGTCGCCACCGCGACCATGCCCGGCCCGGTGCGCGCCTTCGCCGAGCACCAGCCGGTGACGCCGATCGTCAACGCGATCCGCGACCTGTACGCGCAGCAGCCGGTCGGCACCGACATCTGGATCGCCCTGGCCTGGTGTGTCGGCATCCTCATCGTCGCCTACGCCCTCGCCATGGCCACCTACCACCGCAAGACCGCCTGAAGAAGCCGACCCAACGAGCAGAAGGAGAAGGCAACGAGCAATTTCTTGACGAAGATCCTCGCAGACAGGAACGAATGGAAGAGCATGGAGGCGCGCGCCGACGCGCTGCCGCGCGACTACCGGATCGTCTAGGCCGAGATCATGCAGTACATGTGGAAGTTCACCTCCGGAGATGGCATGGACATCGTCGCCACCTTGAAGGACGTGCTTGGCCTGTTCGAAACCTGCGCCGCAGCGGGCAAGCAGGCACTGGACGTCACCGGCGCTGATTCCGCCGCGTTCTGCGACGAGCGCCTGCGCGGCACGCATTCGCACATCGACAAGTGGCGTGAGTCGCTCAACCGCGACGTGCTGAGGCAGCTCGGGCACGCGGGGCCGCGGGACTGACCGACGGTGAAATAGAGCCATGCTCACGATCAGCCAGCTGGCGGCCCACGCCGGGGTGACGGTGCGGGCGGTGCGCCACTACCACCAGATCGGGCTACTCCCAGAGCCGGAGCGGGACCACTCCGGCTACCGGACCTACGACGCCGCTGCGGTTGTGCGGCTCATCCAGATCCGGATCCTCGCCGAAGCTGGCGTGCCATTGGCCCGGGTGCAGGAGCTCCTCGACGCCACCCCGGAGGACTTCGCCAAGGGAGTGAAGGAGATCGACAAGGAGCTGCGCGCCGAGATCCGCAGGCTGCAGGACAACCGCAAGCGAATCGCCAGGCTTGCGGCCGGAGAGAGTCTGGCGCTCCCGCAGAGCGCCGTTGACTATCTCGATACGCTGCGCAGGCTCGGCGTCGACGAGCGTTACATCAAGCTCGAGCGGGACGCCTGGATCATGGTCGCTGCCCGCGTGCCGCACCTGATCGAATTCGTGATCGCGAAGAAGCGCCAGGAGCTGGCCGACCCTGACATGGTGAAGCTCTATCGTCTGCTCAGCGAAGCGGTCGACTGGCCGGCCGATACCCCCCGGATCGTGGAGATCGCCGACGTCTTGGAGCGGCTGGTGGTGCGGGCGCTCGACGCCGGCGAGGAGCTTTCGGTCGACCTCGATGACTCCTTTGTGGACCTACTCGACACGACGATGCTCGAGACGTCACCGCTCGCCGGGCGGCTGCTGGCGATCCTGGAGGAGCGGGGCTGGAGGGGTTGGACTCGTGTCGAGCGCCTGCCTCCAGAATGAGGCGGCAGCGGCCAGGGCGACGCGTCTCATCCGTGCTGGTCGACCGCGACGACCTCGACGAAGCAGCAATGAAGGCAAGGCCAGGCGCAACACTCAGCGTTCGAATCA
This sequence comes from Actinomycetes bacterium, assembly GCA_036560395.1. Classification (GTDB taxonomy): domain Bacteria; phylum Actinomycetota; class Actinomycetes; order JAKEEW01; family JAKEEW01; genus DASYTV01. The sequence continues at coordinate 3,008 of DATBRJ010000348.1, forward strand.
GCCCTCCGCTATTTAGCTCCACCGGGGCCAACATTCGTGACGACAGGCGAGGCCAAAGATCTTGACGACACTCAGTGAGGGTGTCCGTGATGTAGGTTCTCAGTAGATCCTTTCGTGTCTCACCGGCATGTCGGTCTACTTGTCGTTTACGACAGCTCGATGACAACGCCGGCCGGCGTGTGGTCTGGTCGACGGTTGTCGGTGTGACGCGGTCACGGTCGCGGTATGGCGACTGCGCTTCCTGTGCGCGTGTCAGGGGAAGCTCACCTCGATGTCGAGGCCGCCTTCAGGTCGGGCACGTGGGATGAGCGTGGCGCCGTGGGCGCTGGCGATCGCGCGGACGATGGCCAGGCCAAGCCCGTGCCCGTCGGTGTGCCGGATCCGCTCGCTGCCGAGTTGTTGGAAGGGCTGGAACAGCCGCTCGACCTCACCTGGTGGGACCACGGGTCCGGTGTTGCTCACCGTGATGGTTGCCCGTCCCGCGGTCGTGGTCGTGGCGATCTCGATGCGGCCCCCGGCCGCGTTGTGACGCAGGGCGTTGTCCACCAGGTTCGCGACCAGGCTCTCGACCAGGTTCGGGTCACCTGCCGTCGGGGCGGGTGCCAGCGTGGTATCGACCTGGATGCCGCGGCGCTGGGCTTCGGGCTGGCGGGCCAGGACGACGTTTCCGGCGATGTCGCCAAGGTCGAAGGGTTCGCGCTGCTCGATGCCCCGTTCGCTGGTGGCCAGGGTGAGCAGCGCCTCGATGAGGCGTTCCTGCTGCTGGCCGAGCGCCAGGACGTCCTGGCAGGTGGACCGCAGCGTCTCGGCGGTGGCATCTGGATCGGCGAGCGCCACCTGCAGCAGGGTCCGCTCGGCGGTGAGCGGGGTTCGCAGCTCGTGGGAGGCGTTGGCCACAAAGCGCCGCTGCGACGCAAAGGCTGCTTCGAGCCGCTCGAACAGGTCGTCGAGGGTTGCTCCGAGTTCGGTGAACTCGTCGTCGCGGCCGCCCAGGCCAAGACGGCGGTGCAGGTTGCTGGCGGAGATGTCGCGGGCGGTGGCGGTGATGGTGCGCAGCGGCCGCAGGAACCGGCCGGCGACCAGCCAGCCGAGCACGAGCGCGAGCACGACCATGACGGCAAGGCCCAAAGCGGAGGCGGTGAGCAGCCGGTGGAGCTGCTGGTCGGTGCCCGGCGAGGGCGCCGGGCCCGGCTTGGCGTGGGGGCCTGCCGGGGCCGGGGCCGTGACCTTGGTTTGCAAGAGCACGATGGTAAGCAGGGCGACGCCGGACAGGAAGAACGGCACGGCGTACAGCAGGGTCAGCTGCACCCGCAACGTCCGCCGGGGAACGCGCAGCACCCAGGCCGGCTGGTGGGGGCGGGGCATCACGGTGCTCCGATCCGGTAGCCGCCCTCGCGGACGGTGTGGATGACCGGCGGGTCGCCGAGCTTGGCCCGCAGCCGCCGGATGGTGGTCTTCACCGCGGTGGTGAAGGGGTCGGCCGCCTCGTCCCAGACCCGCTCCAGCAGCTCCTCAGTAGGGACCAGCCTGCCGGCGGCGGCGAGCAGGCACTCCAGCACGGCGAACTCCTTGGGGCTGAGGTCAAGGCGCCGCCCGGCGCGGAACGCGACCCGGTTGTTGGGGTCCAGGGTGAGGTCACCGCGTTCCAGCGTCGGGGGCAGCGCAGGGGCGGAGCGACGCCCCAACGTGCGGATACGCGCCACCAGCTCGGCGAAGTCGAAGGGTTTGGGCAGGTAGTCGTCGGCGCCCAGGCCGAGGCCCTCGACGCGCTGGCGGACGGTGCTGGCCGCGGTCAGCATCAGCACCCGGCTTGCAGCGCCGCCGGCCACGATCTGCCGGCAGACCTCGTCGCCGTGGGTGCCGGGCAGGTCCCGGTCCAGCACCACCACGTCGTAGCGGGTGACGGCCAGGTGCTCCAGCGCGTCGTTGCCGTCCAGGACCACGTCGACGGCCATGCCCTCGCGGCGTAACCCGGTCCCGATCGCGCGGGCCAGGACTTCGAAGTCCTCAACCACCAGCACCCGCATGATCGTCTCCTGATCCCCTCGACGGCCCGGGACTCCACCCAGCTCGGGCGGTGTGCCACCGGTCAACGATGCCACCTCGCCGGTGGCGGCACGGTGTCAGCCCGGTGTCGGACGCTGACACGCTGCTGCCACCGGCGCCGGCGTACAACCACCTCCGACGCG
>DATBRJ010000349.1:0-5473 GCA_036560395.1 Actinomycetes bacterium
CCCTTCATGCCTCGTGGGTCGGGGTGGACGGCGATCGCAGCCGTCGCGTCCGTGGCCAGCGTCGCGTACGCCGGGTCTTGCAGGTAGTTGGAATGACCACGGATCGGAGGATAGGCGGGGTCGCCCGGTGGCCGGCCGAAGCTCTCCGGATCCGGCAGCTCGATATCCACTCCAGGAAGCTCCACCGGCCCGCCGATCGGGTCGGTTCGCCGCCAGAGATTCCGCCACCACGGCACCCGGTCACGAAGGGCCTCGAGTTCGGCGACACCGAGATAGGCCGGGAAGAACCGCGCATAGAGCCGCCGAAGCGGAGACCCGTAGGTGAGAAGAGCGCCGCGTCGCTGCTCGGTGGATGAGAGCTGCAGGGCGGCGGCAGCCGCCAGCACGCTGCCTTGCGAGTGGCCCGACAGCAGGACCAAGCCGCCTGACGCATGAACAGGGCGCATCCTGATCAGCAGGTCCCGGACCGTGCGCTCGGCATAGCAGGGAGGCGCCAGCGGGTGGGCTGCGCGCGGCCAGAACGTACCGATGTCCCAGAGGATTCCGACGATCCGCCGCAGGTGTCCGTTTCCGTAGGCGGCTCGCCCGAGCGCGACAAGAGCCAGCGCGAATGCGCTGATCAGCCACGACCCCACATACAGCAGGAAGCTGACTGTTCCTTGCCAGAAGGCCGACGTGTCCTCGACCAGCTCGCTCGGCGTCTGGAGACCCTGAGTGAACCCGACCGCGGTCGCGATCGCGACCAGAACGGCAGGCACAAGCAGAGCCACCAGGAGGCGCGGGCCTTGATCGGCAAGCTTCGCATTGCCGAGGGCGGCGGCGATCGTCCGGCTCCGCCGTGGATCTGCGTCGGCCTCGGAGCCAAAAACCATCCGTACGACGTCCAGCTGGCGGCGCCGCTGCTGCCAGGCCGCGTATACCACCACGAGGAGCAACACAAAGACAACGGCCACCTCCAGTGCAAAGCCGAAGGCGCCCCAGGCGTAGATCACCGGTGGCTCCACGCCGGACCCTTCTGCGTCCGGCGTGCGCGGGCCGTCCAGCCAGTCCGCGACTCGGAACGAGATACCCGCGGAGAACGCGCCGCCGAGCAGCCAGCCGAGGGTGGCGGTCATAGGCGCGGCGAGTCCCCCTATGGCGCCGCGCTCGGCGGCGCCGCGGCCTCGCAGCAGCGTGATCGCAGCGAACAGCAGCAGCGCCGCGACCTGCGCCGTGAACAGGCCGGTGACCACGCCGGCGAAGCCCGGAAGCTGTCCTGTGGTGCTCCAGGCCGGCCGGGACAGCATGGCATAGGCGATGGCGCTGGCGGTGGCGACGCCGGCCAAGATCGCGGAGCCGAACGCGAGCCGGTCGAGCGTGACATTCGGGCGGCGATCGGTGAAGCGCGGCAGCCCGATGAGCACGATGCAGGTGCCGACGACCAGCCCGAGCGCGCCGATGACCAACCAGCCGAACGTTGCCCGGCCGCTGCCTTGGTCGCGGTCGAAGGCGAGAACCGGCCAGACCAGCACGCACGCCACCGTCGAGATTCCGAGGGCGAGATGCGTGGCTCGTAACCTGCGGACGGGATGTGTGCCGCGCCAGAAGCCGGGATCGTCCAAGCCACCGCCGTCGGGCGGCTTCGTGGTGCCTGGAGGCTCCTGGGCCTCATAGGAGCTCCATGTCCGGCGCGCGAGATACCAGAGCCCGGCGACGACTGCGAGCGGCAGGACCGCTGTGACGGCGAGGCGACGCCCCGGCTGCTCCCACCATCCGCCATCCGTCGTGAGGAACCTGAGATAGGAGCGAGACGCACCGCACCGGCGCCCCTCACCCGCGCATTGCCAACCCACGAGATCGAGCGCGACCCCGGTCGCGGCAAGCACGAGCTCGACGGTGAGCGAGAACGCGACGATGCGAGCGAGGAGGTCGAACGACCAGGCCAGCGCTCGGCGTCTGATCCTGCGCCCGCCGGCGGGAGGTCGTGGTCTCATCCAATAGGCGATGTTGGTCAGCATGAAGGGAAGCAGCAACAGCCACAGCGCCCGTGCTGCGGCCCCCGAGGTGAGCCCTCCCCAGGAATAGGCCTCGGTGTCCCGATCTGCCTTGAAGCCGGCCACGCCGGCCCCGGCGGTCGGTCGATAGAAGCCGGCCAGCCCATCGCCCGCCACGAGCTCGACCGGTACCTGCCCGAGCATGTCTGCCGGAGCCCCGCCGCTTACGCCGTGAATACGCACCTCGAGTACGGCCCCCGGTCGCTCAGGCACCATCGCCGCTCCTCGCAGTCGCCCAGTTGCTGATCAACCGTACGGGTGATCGGTGTGCATCGTGGACCACTGGCGGTCACAATGGCGCATCGTGGCTGATCCGCCGATGCTTGCGATCGCGCATCGCTTCGGGAACCAGGTGGCGGACGTACGTCTTGCCCTCGACGCGGGAGTCGACCTAGTAGAAGCCGACGTCCGTTACTACCGGCGCGAGCTCGAGGTCAGGCATCTGAAGACGTTGGGCCCCCATCTGCTGTGGGACAAGGGCCAGGTGGTACGCAGGGAGGGCTTGACCCTGCCCGATCTGGCCACCGTCCTGACGGCGTTGGGCGGTGACTCGCGGATCATGCTTGATCTCAAGGGCAGACGTGCCGACCTCGGGCTGCAGGTCGCCGAGCTGCTGCGAGGTCTCGCGCCGGCTTCGCCGGTCACCGTATGTGCCAAGCGCTGGTGGATGCTCGACGCCTTTGCTCCGGATCCACTGATCAGAGTGGTCCTGTCCGCTGGCACCCGGCCTGGGCTGTTGAGGTTGCGTCGCCGGCTGCGGGCCAGACCGGGCTCCGCGTTCGGCGTGTCGGTACGCCGCTCGCTGCTGACCCCCGAGGTGGTCCGCGAGCTGCATCGAAGGGTCGATCGTGTCCTCGCATGGCCCGTCGACACCCGCAGCGACCTGGATCACGCGCGGCATCTGGGGGTCAGCGGCGTGATCAGCAAGAACCTGCGGCTGCTTGCCGATCTGGTTGCCTCCCGATAGGCGAAATCTCCGGGCGACCGCCGCGAATCAGGCATGCGCACGCTCGCACTGGGGATTCGCGCTAACTCCATGGTGGGCGCGCGCATGCCTGATCATGAGGTGGTAGCTCCCGGGTTTGCCGGTTCATACGTTGCTTGATTCCTCCCAGATGTTGATTCCGGCCTCGACCGCGTCTCGGTCGATCGCCGACAGCTCGTCCGGGCTCAGCTCGAGCCGATCAACCGTCGCCACGTTTTGCTCGAGCTGCTCGATACTGCTCGCACCGACTAGCACCGAAGTGACCCGACTGTCGCGCAAAGCCCAGGCCAGGGCCATCTGGGCCAACGTCTGGCCCCTCGTTCGGGCTATCTCGGTCAGGGCCTGCACGTGCCGCAGGTTCTCCTCGGTGAGGAGGCTGGTAGACAGCGACGTGCCCCGGCTTGCCCTCGAGCCTGCCGGGATGCCGTCGAGGTAGCGGTCGGTGAGCATTCCCTGGGCGAGCGGGGAAAACGCTATGCAGCCGATGCCCTCGGTGCCGAGTACGTCGAGCAGACCACCCTCGATCCACCGGTTGAGCATCGAGTACGAGGGCTGATGGATCAGGAGCGGAGTCCCCATCGAGTGCAAGATTGCGGCCGCCTTCTCGGTGTGCTCAGCCGAGTAGGACGAGATCCCCGCGTAGAGGGCGCGGCCGGAGCGAACCGCCGTGTCGAGGGCGCCCATCGTCTCTTCAAGCGGAGTCTCCGGGTCGTATCGGTGGCTGTAGAAGATGTCCACATAATCGGTGCCCATTCGCTTCAGCGACTGGTCCAGACTCGCGAGCAAGTATTTGCGCGATCCCCACTCGCCATATGGGCCGGGCCACATGTCGTAGCCGGCCTTCGTCGAGATGATCAGCTCGTCGCGATAGGACGCGAGGTCCTCACGCAGCATCCGCCCGAAGTTGATCTCAGCGCTTCCGTACGGCGGGCCGTAGTTGTTCGCCAGGTCGAAGTGGGTGATGCCGAGGTCGAAGGCGCGCCGGAGGATGGCCCGCTGGCTGTCGATCGGCCGGTCATCGCCGAAGTTCTGCCACAGCCCCAGGGAGATGGCGGGAAGTTTGAGGCCGCTTCGCCCGCACCGGCGATAGGGGAGCCGTTTATAGCGATCTGTCGCGGCGACGTAGGTCATGGGGACCGAGTCTGGCACGCCCATGGCGGGCGCGGTGGCGTCATCACCCGTCGTTTCTGACCCTGGTCAGGGGTCCCGCATGGCCACAGTCGGGCGAGCGCCTGCCAGAGCATGTGACACCCGATCCTTCCTGCACTCATAGATCAACCAAAGAAAGGTTTCCAAAGTAACGCTTCCAAAGCTATCTTTGGTTCATGCCTACGGAAACTCGTCGCACCATCGAGCTGACCGATCCCCGAGCCCTGCGCGGGATCGCACATCCGCTGCGCCTTGCTCTCATCGGTCTCCTGCGCAGAGAAGGCCCACTCACCGCGACCCAGGCGGCAGAGCTGCTCGAGGTCAGCGACGCATTGGCGTCCTTCCACCTGCGCCAGCTGGCGAAGTACGGCTTGGTTGAGGAGGCCGGCGGCGGTCGAGGCAGGGAGCGGCCGTGGCGTGCGACCGCCCTGTTCACCCAGTGGCCGGGCAGCACATCCACACCGGAGATGGCAGCGGCCACCGAGCTGCTCGAGACGTTGATCGCGGGCCGCTACCACGAGCTCCTCATGGCCTGGATCCACCACAAACCCAATGAGCCGGCGCAATGGCAGGACGCCGCTCATTTCGGCGACAACATCATCTACGCCACCGCGGAGGAGCTCAACGAGCTGGATCGGAAGCTCGACTCGCTTCTCGAGCCCTTCGTGCCCTGTCTCGAGGATCCTGGAGCCCGTCCGCCTGGGGCGAGGCAGATCACGGTGCTGCGGCTCGCCTTCCCGTACATGGGTCCGACCCGGTCCGAATCGACCAAGGCCACACCCCCATCCTCAGGAAATTCGGCAGCCGCGTCAGCCGACTCGCCGACCCCTCGCCCCGATCGGTCGCGCTCGGCGGGGGGCAAGCGGGGGTCCAAGCAGGCACCGAAAGCGGTGCCCACGTCTGCGCCCACATCTGGGCCGAAGGCTGTGCCGGACGCGCAATGAGCCGGCAACGGCAGTTGCCCCTCCGCCCGGGGATCATCCCGCAACAGCCGGCCGGCGGGGCGGTGACCTCGCGGCAGGCTGCAAGGGCCGGAGTGGTCCCGCGGTTGCTTCGTGAGAACCCCGATTTCCAGCGTCTGTGGGCGGGACTGTCCATCTCTTAGCTGGGTGACCAGATCAGTCTCATTGCACTGCCCCTCGTCGCAGTCCTCGCCTTGGACGCAAGTGCCGCGCAGATGGGATATCTCGCCGCAGCGGGCCTAGCACCAAACCTGCTCTTCGCGCTCCACGCGGGCGCCCTGGCCGACCGCTTCGGCCGGCGGCGGAAGCTCATGATTGCCGCGGATCTGGGCAGGGCGGTCCTC
>DATBRJ010000350.1:0-1660 GCA_036560395.1 Actinomycetes bacterium
GATACACCGGCGCCTGATCGGTGACGACCTCGACCGGCGCGACCTTGGTCGCGCCAAGCGCGCGCTCAAAGAACCGGTGAGCGGCGCCTGCATCGCGGCATGCAGCGACGAGCACGTCGATGACCTGCCCGAACTGGTCGATCGCTCGATAGACGTATCGCCACCGGCCGGCGACCTTCACGTACGTGTCGTCCACGAACCAGCGGCCTCCCCGCCGTGCCGGCACGGGCAAGCCGCCTCGGCCAGCAGCGGCGTGAACCGCTGCACCCACCGGTACACAGTGAAAGGGTCGACCTTGCCCCGTCCTCGGCGAGCAGCTCTGTCAACGCCGCGGTAGGACAGCCAAAGCGCAGTACCAGCGAGCGCAAGGACCGCCACGTCGGGAGGGAAGCGAACGCCACAGTTCCGTTCCTCGACTACCACTACCTCGGCTGGGGTTGGCTTCCCTTCCGAGCTCCCGGGCTCGACGCTCGATCCAAAGTGATGACCAGCGTTACGATTATGCTGGTCTCGCTGAGGAGGTCGAGCTTCGCTATGAACAAGCGCAAGACGAGCGAGGAGGTGACGATCATGGCCGACTGGCCCGCCGGGACGCTCGTCGTCACGTCGACCAACGCAAGGAGCCTGGGCGCGCGCGTGGCGGCGCTGGCCTGCGGCGTGCTCCTGCTGGCGGCTTGCGGCGGCACGCCGGACCGGCCGTCCGCCCAGGCGACCACCAGCAGCCGCCCCCCCAGCGCGGCCGAGATCTGCGCCCGGCAGGTCGGCTACTGGGCCGCCGAGGCGCTCAAGCCGGCCGCGACGACGACGTACGGCGACTACCAGAAGATGGGTCTCGCCGGCACCTACTACCAGCTCGTCCTGGACATCTCCAAGGAGGCCAAGCGGCTCCGCAAGACGGCCACGCACGAGCAGACGCTAGCGTTCATCGCCGAGGAGGCGAAGCGGCGCTGCGCCAAGGCGGTGACCAGTTGCACCACCACGGCCACCTACAACGGCTTTCCCTCCTGCTGACCCTCAGCCATGGACGAGCGCGACAAGCGACGGGTCGGCGAGCAGATCGAGCCCGGCGGGCGGCCCAAGGCCCCGGGACGACTCGAGCTGCTGCAGCAGTTCATCAACTCCTACAATCACGAGTTCCCCCGGGAATGGGACCGGCTGGGAACCAAGGAGAAGGCGCAGGCCTGGCTCCAGCAGAAGGAGCTCGTGGGACCGGGCGTCCGGATCTCGGCCACCAGCGCCGCCCGACTCCGCGAACTCCGAGAGGCGATCCGCGCGCTCACGATCGCCAACCAGGCAGGACAGCCGGACGCAGCGTCGGCGGGCATCGTTCGGAGGGCCTCACGCACGGCTCGGCTCAGGGTCGCCATCGACGATGCGGGACGGACCGTCCTCGAACCCGATCGGTCAAGCGTGGACGGTGCGGTCGCGACGCTGCTGGGCATCCTGTATGAGGCGCAGCTCACCGGCCAGTGGCGGCGGTTAAAGGGATGCCGGCAGTGCGGCTATGCGTTCTTTGACCGCTCCAAGAACCGCTCGGCGGCGTGGTGTGCGATGTCGGTCTGCGGCAACCGGACCAAGAACCGCGCCTACCGGCGACGTCGCTCCTCTGCCACGACCAACCGGTAACCCAGGATGCCAAGGGATGCCCACGGGGGTCTTA
>DATBRJ010000351.1:0-7536 GCA_036560395.1 Actinomycetes bacterium
CACCGACGATCCAGTAACGAGATCATCGGTTCGCTTCATCGTCAGCTTTGCGGAGTGATCGGCTCCGGGGTGTCCCGTACCACTTGAGGACGAGTCAGCGCACTACGCACCTTCCTGTACACGCGGGCGGCGCCGTCACGCGCTTGCTCGAGCGGTGCGAAAGCCAGCCAGCCGACGGCGGTGGGCAGGAAATGGATCGTGATGGACAAGTAGGTGGTGAGGTGGAACATCAGCCAGAAGCCGATGAAGGCCGCCCGCCAGCGGCCGCGTAGGACGAAGACGATCGGGGAGAGAGCCTCGGCCAGGATCAGCATCCACTGCCCGGCGACAAGAACCCACGGGTAGTTGAGGACGGGATCGGACAGCGCGGTGCCGCGCCTGTCAACGGCCCAGGCGAATGTTGCGCCGGTCGGCCAATGCCAGCCACCCACCCTGATCTTTGCCCAGGCAGAGAGGAAGTAGGTGGCGACCACCGCGACCTGAACACAGCGCAAGGCCCAGCCGACCGCCTCGGATCGGGCCATGTCACGCCAACCGCTCGTCGCGACCCAACGTCGCCAAATGTCCCCGACTGCCCAGCGGCGGTCGCGGCGGGTGCCACTAGAGCCGATCGTCGGCAGCACATAGAGAGCGACCAGCAAGGCCAGGTGGTCGTGATCGACCTTGCCGTATGACATGTCGATGAACAGCCACCATGTGAACGCAATGGCGACTGCCCACCCTGCAAGCCGGGGCAGGAGTCCGGCCGCCGCGATCAAGCAACCGGCGACAATCACCGCCTGCAGCGTGTGCACGATGAATGGGTTGGGCGCGGGCAGGTGGAGGACGCGAGGGACGAGCACCGGCTGGTACAGCTCGGCTGGGACATACCCCTTCGGTACGACGTCATTGACCAACCTGCGGATATCGAAGATCACGAACAGGTAGATGATCGTTTTGAGTACCGCCGCCCGCGCGTACGGCTCCGCCGGGAACCACCATCGCCGCAGTGCCGGCGCGGCTGCCCGCAGGCCTGTTCCGCGCCCGTCGCCGGTCCCCGCGCTGGGCTGGCTGTTTGGTCGCCGCGGCGGTGCAACCTGTTCGACCACTCCGTCAGCCAGCTCGGCCCGGACCGACTGATCGACGGAGTGTTGAGCTGGCCGGGCGAGTGAACTGCCGCGTCCCACGGCATCGGTCGTGGCATCGGTCGTGGTATCGGTAGCTGGACGACTCGATACCGGCCGTCTCCTGCCCGGTTCTCCGGCTTGGCCCGGGCGCGCGGTCGTGGTCATCGGCGTACGTCCCACGTCGCCAGGGTCTTGGTGGTGATCTTTCCCGGAATCCTGTTGTGCAGCGTCGTCACGTCGGTCATCAGATAGAGCGTGACGAACTGCGGCTCGCCCGGATGGCGGCGTTGCTGCGCATCAGCTATCGCCTGGAGCAGGGACGGATGAGCGATGATCCGGCCGAGCTGGCCCTCTATCTCACCGCGCGGTATCCCAACGCCTTCCGAGGACAGCTGGACCTTGATCCGGGTGCCCGCTGTGGTGTCCGCCTCAATGTAGTTCGACGAGATCGTGCCATTCGGGTTGACATAGAACGCGTACTGCACCATCGGCCCCGCGGGGAAGGCATCGTCCGTACCCCAACCAGAACCCCAAACCAGCGCGGCCAGCGCGCCGGCCGTAACCGCGGCGCGCCATGCGAGGCCGGCCCGGCTGAGCCTGCCCTCGGTCTGCTCGGCATCCGTCCGCATGCGGTGAGCGTACGGCCCTCGTCGGCGCTAGAACATGAAGGGACCCGACCCCCGGATAGTCCGGGGCGGGTCCCTTCATGGATGAGCCGGATGGATGAGACGGAGGTGGCTCAAGTGGTCAGGAGGGCTTGTTCTCCTCCTTGACCTTGGCGGCGAGTTGCGCCGGCATCGGTTCATGCCGGACATAAGTGCGGGTGAAGGTGCCGGCACCATGCGAGAGCGACCGCAGGTCGATCGCGTACCGCGTCATCTCCAATTGCGGGACCTCTGCCTTGATGAGTGTGCGGCCGGTGCCGACAGGTTCCGTGCCGAGAACCCGACCGCGGCGGGAGGACAGGTCGCCCATCACGCTGCCGACATATTCGTCGGAGATCAGGATCGACACCTCGTCGATAGGCTCGAGCAGATCGATCTTGCTCACGGCCGCGGCGTCCCTGAGCGCAAGCGCGCCGGCCATCTGGAAGGCCATGTCGGAGGAGTCGACCGAGTGCGCCTTGCCGTCGACGAGAGTCACCCGAATGTCGACCACCGGGTAGCCCGCGGCGACGCCCCGCTCCATCTGCGCGCGTACGCCCTTTTCGACCGACGGGATGAACTGGCGAGGGACCGAGCCGCCGAACACCTTGTCCACGAACTCGAACCCGGAGCCCTCTGGCAACGGCTCCACCTCGATGTCGGAGATGCCGTACTGCCCATGCCCACCGGATTGCTTCACGTGTCGGCCGCGCCCGTTCGCCGAGGTAGCGAAGGTCTCCCGCAGCGACACCTTCACCGGGATCGAGTCGACGGCAACGCCGTACCGGTTAGCCAGCCGATCGAGCAAGACGTCGACGTGGGCCTCGCCCATGCACCACAGGACCATCTGCTTGGTCTCTGGGTTCATCTCCAGCCGCATCGTCGGGTCCTCCGCGACCAGCCGGGAGAGACCAGAGGACAGCTTGTCCTCATCTGCCTTGGACCGGGCGACGATGGCGACCGGAAGCAGCGGGTCCGGCATCACCCACGGCTCCATCAGCAGCGGGTTGTCCCTGTCGGAGAGAGTGTCGCCCGTCTCGGCGCGGGTCAGCTTTGCCACCGCGCAAATGTCCCCGGCGATGCACTGGGACACGGTGCGCTGGGTTTTGCCAAGCGGCGAGGTCAGGGCTCCGATCCGCTCATCGACATCGTGGTCCTCGTGCCCTCGGTCGCCGAGGAAATGCCCGGACACGTGGACAGTCACGTCGGGCCGCAGAGTGCCGGAGAACATTCGGACCAGGCTGATCCGGCCCACGTACGGGTCGGAGGTGGTCTTCACGACCTCGGCGACAAGCGGCCCAGCGGGATCGCAGGTCAGTGGCTCGCGCGGCTGGCCGTTAGGTGTCGTCACGGTCGGAATGACGCGTTCGACCGGTGAGGGGAACGCCTGAGTGACCACTTCGAGCAGCTCCGCCGTGCCGAATCCCGCCGGTGTCAGGGCAGTCGCGAGCACTGGATAGAACGACCCGCGGGCAACCGCCGTCTCCAGGTCTTCAATGAGCAGCTTGATGTCGATGTCCTCACCGCTGAGGTAGCGGTCCATTAGGGACTCGTCCTCGCTCTCGGCGATGATCCCCTCGATCAGCGCGTTGCGCGCCTCCTCGATGAGGGGTAGATGCTCGGCGTCCGGCTCTCGTTCGGCGCGACTGCCGTCGGAGTAGTCGAAGATCCGCTGGGAGAGAAGGCCGATCAACCCCGCCACAGTCCCGTCGTCCGCGTGCATCGGCAAGTAAAGCGGGAGCACGCCGTCGCCGAACACGCGCTGGCAGATCGCTACGATCTCGTCGAAGTCGGCGCGATGGTGGTCGAGCTTGGTGACGACGACCACGCGTGGCATGCCGACAGCCGCACACTCCTCCCAGAGCATCTGGGTCGTGCCGTCGACGCCATCAGCGGCGGAAACAACGAACAGCGCCGCATCCGCGGCGCGCAGGCCGGCCCGCAGATCTCCGACGAAGTCCGCGTAACCGGGTGTGTCGATGAGGTTGACTTTGATGCCGTTGTGCTCGAAAGGCGCTAGCGCAAGCGAGACGGACCGCTGTTGGCGCAGCTCGGCCTCGTCGAAGTCGGTAACTGTGGTGCCTTCCTCAACCCGACCGGCCCGGTTGATCGTCCCGGTCGCCAAGAGGAGCGACTCGGCGAGGGTCGTCTTTCCTGCTCCGGTATGGCCGACCAGCACAACGTTGCGGATCGCGGTCGGCTGGTCGACCGATGGTGCCCTGCCGGCGGCTCCAGCAGGGTTGCTCTTATCAGCCACTATGTGCCACCTCCTCGTGACGGACGGGCGCGTGCCGACCACCCATGGCGGCGCCGGCTCCGGTGCCACCCGCGGAACGTTCAGTACTCGCGGGACCCGCTGCCTTGCCTGAGCTCGGGCGTGGCCAGAGCTTCACTGGAAGCGGCGCGGAGAGCACGTGCGCCCGTTCTGCCGAGCCTCCCCCTCCAGCGTCCCCGTGTAAACCCCGGGGGACGACTCGTCGCTACGATTGCGGAGCCGGTGGCCGCACGATCTTTGGATTTCGATGCTCAACCTGCACGCACGCGACGCAGTCTCCCGGATCATGGACCCGGTTGGGCGGGCGCTCGCGCGCCGCGGCGTCAGCCCTGATGTGATCACCGGGATCGGCACGCTTGGCGTGTCGGCGGGCGCGTTGATCTTCTATCCGCGTGGTCAGTTCTTCGTCGGCACTGTCGTGATCACCTTGTTTGTCTTCAACGACATGATCGATGGCGCGCTGGCCCGGGCCAGCGGCAAGGTGAGCAAATGGGGGGCCTTCTTCGACTCGACACTGGACCGTGTCGCCGACGCGGCGATCTTCAGTGGACTGGTGTTGTGGTTTGCCGGCGATGGCGACCACCTCGGGATGGTCGCGCTCTGCCTCTACTGCCTGGTCAGCGGCGCCTTGGTGTCGTATGCGAGGGCGCGGGCCGAAGGGCTCGGCCTGCGCGGCGATGTCGGGATCGCCGAGCGGGCCGAACGGCTGCTCCTCGTCCTCGTGACGACCGGTCTCGACGGACTCGGTGTGCCCTATATCCAGGCTGTCGGGCTGTGGACTCTTGCCGTTCTGAGCACGGTGACATTTGGCCAGCGGCTCGTCGTGGTGTGGCAGCAGACCCACCGGCCGGAGGCAGGCACTCGGCCCGACCCGCCTGGCACCACTGCCGGATCCACCGCGTCGTGAGCAACCGAGCGATCGACGCCGCGTACGCCGCGGGCTGGGCCGCCATCAAGCGGCTGCCCGAACGTGCCGCCTATGCGATCTTCGCTGGTATCGGGGACCACGTCTGGCGGCGGCACGGTCGCGGCGTCACGCAGCTGGAGCGCAATCTCCGCCGGGTGGTCGGGGCGAGCGCCACGCCGGAGCAGATGCGGGAGCTGTCCCGCCGGGCGATGCGCTCCTATTGCCGCTACTGGTGCGACGTCTTCCGGTTGCCGGTCTGGTCCAGGGAGCGCGTCGTCGCTTCCGTCACGACGGAGAATGAGAAGGTGTTCAGGGCCGGCGTGGAGAGCGGCCGTGGGCTGATCGTCGCGTTGCCACATTCGGCCAACTGGGACTTGGCCGGTGCGTGGGCTTGCCTTACCGCCGCGCCCCTCACGACCGTTGCGGAACGGTTGCACCCGGAGTCGCTGTACGACCGCTTCGTCGCCTATCGCGAGCTGCTGGGGATGGAGGTTCTGCCCGCCGACGGCGGCCGATCGGTCTTCACGACCCTGCAGGCAAGGCTGCGAGCCGGGGGGCTGGTCTGCCTCGTTGCCGATCGTGACCTGTCCGCGAGCGGTGTCGCCGTCAGCTTCTTCGCCGAGCCGGCGCGGATGCCCCCTGGCCCGGCGGCACTCGCCATCTCGACGGGCGCTGCGCTCGTGCCCGCTGCGCTCTCGTACACGGTGGAAGGCTTGTCGATCCGTTTCCAGGATGAGATTCCGGTGCCGGTCGAGGGTGTCAACCGGGCGAAGATCGCGATAATGACGCAACAGCTCGCCGACGCCTATGCGGAGGGCATAGCGGCTCGACCCGAGGACTGGCACATGCTGCAGCGATTCTGGCCCGCCGATCTCCCGCGAGCGACCGTTGATCCTGGCGGGAACAGGCTGGCCGACGCAGCCGCCCCGCCTGAATCACAGCGGAAGACCGCGAGGTAGGCGGCGATGCGCGTCGGCCTGGTCTGCCCGTACTCATGGGAGCATCCCGGTGGCGTCCAGGCACACGTACGCGACCTGGCCGAGACGTTGATCGCCCTCGGCCACGAGCCGTCGGTGCTCGCTCCTGGCGACGACGACGCCGACCTGCCCACGTATGTCGTGCCGGCAGGGCGGGCTGTGCCGGTGCGCTACAACGGCTCGGTCGCGCGGGTCAACTTCGGCCTGATCTCCGCGACCCGGGTGGGGCGCTGGCTACGCGACGGCGACTTCGATGTCCTGCATGTGCACGAGCCGGCTGCGCCTGGGCTGTCGCTGCTCGCGCTATGGGCCGCCGACGGGCCGGCGGTGGCCACGTTCCACTCCTCGATCACCCGGTCGCGGGCGATGGCCGCCGCTTACCCGATCCTGCAGCCGATCGTCGAGAAACTGTCGGCGCGGATAGCGGTCTCCGAGGCTGCGCGCCGGACGCTGGTGGAACATCTCGGCGGGGATGCAGTCCTAATCCCGAACGGGGTCGCCGTGTCGCGCTTCGCCAGTGCGGAGCCGCTGCCCGGGTGGCCGGACCCGGCCGGGACGCTGGGCTTCCTCGGAAGGTTCGACGAGTCGCGCAAGGGCTTCGCGGTGCTGCGAGACGCACTCGCGGCAATCCTGTCGGCCCGCCCCGCCACCCGGCTTCTGGTGGCCGGTCCTGGCGACGCAGAGGAGGCGCTTGAGGGGGTGCCGCCAGCGGCTCGGGACCAGATCACCATGCTCGGCATGGTCTCCGATGAGGACAAGGCCAGGATGCTGCGCTCATTGGACGTGTATGTCGCGCCTAACACCGGAGGCGAGTCCTTCGGGATCATCCTGACCGAGGCGATGGCCGCCGGAACCCCGGTGCTCGCCAGTGACATCGATGCGTTCGCAAGGGTGCTCGACGACGGCAAGGCCGGTGCTCTGTTTCCGAATGGTGATTCAGCCGCCCTTGCTGCGGAGGCGATCGCGCTGCTGGACGACAGCGACCGGCGTGGTCGGCTCGCCGAGGCAGCGCGTGAGGCCGTACGACAGTACGACTGGGAGACGGTGGCCGCGGATGTCGTCGCCGTGTACGAGACGGTGGCGGGTCAGCGGTTGGACGAGACAAACGGCGACGCGAAAAGCACCCGTGGAACAGGCGGTACGGCCGTACGCAGCGCCGGCGAGAACGGCGCAGTCAGGGACAGCAGGCGGCGGCGTTTCGGCCTGCCGTCCTTTGGCGATCGGCGGCCCTGATGCCATGCCGGGCGACGTCTGACGCACGCGATGTTCGGCCTGCCGCTGACGGGCGACTGTCCGACGAGATGCACGCCGGGATCGTCCTCATGCACAGGTCAGCGCGTCTGCCGGCGGCTTCTGGGGGATCGGCGGCCCTGACGCCGCAGCTGGCAATCTTGTGGCAGACCCGCACGGTGCGGGTCAGGGTGTGGTGAGCGTGGGCGGCGCCTCGATATGGATCGTTGTCGCGATACTCCTCGCCTGCGTCTATCTCTGGCTTATGGCCAACCGGCTTGATCGGCTTCATGCGCGCGTTGAGGGCTCACGCGCGGCTCTGGATGCACAGCTCGTCCGGCGATCGTCCGTCGCGCTGGAGCTGGCGACATCGCAGCTGCTCGACCCTGCAACGTCG
>DATBRJ010000352.1:0-7125 GCA_036560395.1 Actinomycetes bacterium
GTCACGACCACCGTAAGTCCTGCGGACGGCCCATCCCGAAGCAGCCTGCGGAGAGTCGAGAGGGGGCGCCCGCTGACACGGTCGCAGGCTTCAGAGAAGCTCGACCAGTCGTCGAGCAGCAGAAGCATCCACGGCACCGGCGCGGCATGTCGAAATTGTGAACTGCCGCTGCCACCTTGATCGGACCCGTGCAGCGTGCGGCTCCAGGACTTCATGGGGTCGACGGCCGAGGGCGCCGCTGGGTGGGCGGCTGAGCGCTTCCATGGTGAGCGGCCTCGTGCTGTGTGAGGCGCATAGCCGAGGGTGTCATGTGCAGCGGGGCCCGTCGTTGCGGTCGCTTCCGTGGCGAATCCGTGGTCGCTGTTGCCGCTGAGTCCGCCATGGCCGCCGACGTTGTGTTCTGCCGCTGACGCGACTCCACGGGACGCGAGGAACCGCCTACGGCGCTGGACCTCTGTGGCGAGCTTGCTGAGCAGCCGGTCGACGGCCCGTGACTCGGATGGGGCCAGTGCCGCGCCGCAGTGGGGGAGGCGGGCCAGTGGTGCGAGCGCCTCCGCAGAAGAGTCCAGCAGGTAGAGGTGGGCCTCGGTGGCAGCAAGCCGGGCTGCGAGCTGGCCGGCGATCGTCCGCAGCAATGTGGTCTTCCCACTGCCAGGCGCCCCGACGGCCAGCCAATGCTCTCCAGCAGCGAGGTCGATGACGAGGTTCGAGTGCCGCTGCTCCTCGGGCAGGTCGAGCAGCGCGACCGGCAACCGGCAGGCCCTGGGCTCGCGGCTGAGCTCATCAACCGTGACAACGTCGCTCAAGGGTGGAAGCCACGGGCGGGGGACGGCCTCGATGCCAAGCCGTTGCACGGCTGCTCGCAGCGTCCCCGTCAGCTTCAGCAGATCCGATTGCTCGTCCGGACCTGTGTCGATCCTGCCTGCGTCCGACGGCGCCGAACCAGGCTCCCAATCTACGGTGCGGACGACAACAGGACGCCCAGGGCGGACAAGTTGGCGCGGCACGCCAACGCTCACGAGCGCCGACTGGAACTCGACCGGCCGCCCAGAGCCGTTCCTGGCGAGCGCTCTTCCGGGTCGATTAGCCGGAATCAAGGCCGCGTCAGTGTTGCCGAGAACGTCCGCGGAATCAGCTGGATCGGCGACCCGAAGGCAGACTCGCAGACCGAGATTCGCCCTGATCTCCGCCGTCACGACACCGGCAGGCCGTTGCGTGGCCAGCACCAGGTGGATGCCGAGTGACCGTCCACGTCGAGCCACCGAGACCAATCCGGACACGAAGTCGGGCAATTCGTCCACCAGAGTCGCGAACTCATCCACGACGATCAAGAGACTCGCTACCGAAGGGAGTTCGGGACCACCAGCCTCACGTCGAGTGCGATAGGTGTCGAGATCCTTGGCCTCGGCCGCCCGAAAGAGCCGCTCCCGACGGCGCAGTTCGGCCTCGAGCGAGGCCAGCGCTCGTCCGGTCGATGTTCTGTCGAGATCAGTGAGAACCCCAGCGACATGGGGCAGCCCGACGCAGTCGGCAAAGGCGGCACCGCCCTTGTAGTCGACGAGCATGAACGTGACGAGGTGCGGTGGCGCCGACGCCGCGATGCTCGCGACGAGCGTACGGAGGAACTCGGATTTGCCCGCACCCGTCGTCCCGGCGACGAGCATGTGTGGCCCGTCCCTTCCGAGGTCTATGCGGTAAGGCCCGCTCGCATGCACGCCGACGGTGGCGATTCGTTCGGCGCCTGGTCGCGCATTCGTCCATCGACGCACAGCCTCGGATTCGTCGAGGACCTCCGCGCCGAGCAGGTCGAGCAGGCGCACGGCATCAGGCAATCGGTTGCCATGCGGCGCGCTCGACTGACCGCCATTCACCTCGTCGTGGTCGCCGAGGCCGATCAAGGCGTCGTCTGGCTGATCCCGCAGCGGGGCGAGCGACCGAGCACATGCCGCTGCTCGATGCTCCGCGACAAGATCGGCAATGACGTTCTGGATTGGCGAGCCTCCACCCTCCGCGAGGACGGCGAGGCGGGTCCCGGACACTCCGAACTCGACGACAGCCCCGCAGTCCGCCGGAAGTGCGGCTCGGGTCGGGGTGACGCTGACGACCCACGTCGAGCTCGGCTTGGTTCGTCGAAGCACCTGGGCGAGGTCCTGCTCGACCTGCGGATCGCCCCCGTGATCGATGACGACAACGGTCGCTCGGGAGAGGCCCGCCAACCGCCATGCAGACCGGACGACCTTCGCGGCGCCGTGACCGCCCGCCCTGTCCTCCGCCCCTTCGCGAACCCGTTGCACAGGCTCCAGTTGGGGGAGGTGAGTTGTAGGACGCTGTGCCGCGGGTCCTGCCTGGCGGTCCCGATCCTCGAATGTCGCGACCACAGCTGCTCGGCCTGGCGGTGAGCTTCCGACCAGGGCGACCGAACCATGGGCGATATGGGGGAGCCAGCGCACCCATGCCCAGTCCGCGGCGAGGTGGTCAGCTGCCAACACGGCGATACGAAGATCACTGGGTCTATGGAGGACGGCGAGCTGCACGATCGCCGACCGAACCAGGCCGAGTGCAGCTGCGCGTGGTCCGGCGACTCCTAGCATCGCGACTGCCGGCAGTGACACCGTCACGGGTACGCAGGTGACGAGCAGCTCAGCGTCCGGGCGCGAGCCAGGCCGGTCGATCTCCCGCGTCGGAGACCTGTCGAGCGGCGTCCCGCTTGATCCGGTGATGCTGACCGACGTGCGGGCAGGGAGGTCGGCGGTGCCTAGTCGAACGGTTCCGAAGTCGTCGTCCGACCTGCGACGCTCCCAGAGCGGCGCAGTCACGTCGCGGGCCGCCGCGAGCAAAGTCGCCATGTCGGGTGCCCTGCGACGGCGGTCGTGCGCCTCCTCGGCAAGCGCGGTCCTGAGCTCCGCGCGCGCCCGGCCTTCGAGCTCGAGATAACCGCGCCGCGTGCGCATGGCCGACCGCCGGGCCCGGCTGCGATCTACCGCGAGTATCGCGATCGCCGAGAGCGGTGCAGCAAGCGCGAGACCAAGTATCCGTCCCCCTGCGGTAACGGCCACTGGCAGCACGATGGCAGCCGGGACGAGCGCAGAGATCCACGACATTGGGTTGGTCGGTGGACCGTCAGGCTCAGTAGGGAAACGCACCGGTCGATCGATCTTGGCGGCCAACAGCCGCGGCGGAATGTGCACGTCCACTCGTCCCCTGTGGTCCGGCGCCGCGACGTAACTGCTCGGGGCGTCGGACACAACGACCAGCGTGGACTCGCCCGCGTGGACGACCGTACCTCTGGTGAGAGCCGCGCCTTCGCATCCGACCGGCTGGCCGTCAGAAAACGTGCCGTTCGTCGAACCGAGATCGTGCAGGACCAAGCGCCCGCTGGTCTGGAGGGCCGGTGTCTCTCGATCGTTGGGGCCGAGCTCCCGTCGAGCCACGTGTGGACGGGCCGGCGATGCTGCTGGGGTCCGGCCGATGTGCCCCGGCAGCACGTGCGCGCCGGCTGACCCCGACGCTTCAGGCGAGTCAGCGGCGAGATCCTCCGGAACCAGGCTCGTATTGGTCGGCAGGACAACCGGCGCCCGACGGTTGGGGCTAAGGTCCTGCCGAACCAAGTGCGCACTGGCCGATGATGCTGCCGGTCGGCGGAAGTCCAGCGGCGACGGGTGAGCGCTGGCCGACGCGTGGGCAGCTCGGAAGTCGGAGCCTGGGTCGGGCAAGCTGGTGTGCCCGCCAACCTGCTCACATGCGGCTGCCTGGCGATCTATCCGCATATGCATCCGCGACATGTCGGCGTCCTCAACCCGGATATCCGCCGCGATACCGCGCCCGACCACCACACCGTCACCGCGCAAGGCGTACTCGCCTCCTGCGTCGGGCCCACCGACAACCCGCAGGCGCGTGTGGTCGTGCAGGCGTTCCTCGGCCGCGGCGGGCGCGGGCCGGTGTGGTCGGCGAGAAGCCGGGCAGCGTCGCGGGGTCAGCGCGACGACCGCGGCGGATAGCAGAGGAGGCAGGCCGACGATCGCGTCCAGTGGGATCGGCCGCAGTGCCCCTTCTCGGACCGTTCGGTCACAGCGATCGGGGAACGGCGGGCCCGCAAGATAGGCCAGCTCGCCCGACCAACCCACCGCATGAAGTTCCGCAAGTACCTCGCGCCACCTGGTGCCGGTCGGTCCGTCGACCTCGACGTCGTCCAACCGGCCGCCGTCGCCACACACAGTCAGTCGCACCTTCATTGCACCCCCAGATCGCCGCGGCGGCACTGAGCGGTGGTGGTCCCGCCGGTCCGTCCTGGCGCTGTTCCAAGCTCCCGTGATCGGCGTTCGATCGCCAGCGGCGGACGGCATCCTGTGGAGAAACCCGCTGGAAATGTCGACCCTGTGGACGGCCGTTTTCTGCACCTAGCCCGCCCTAGGCTCCGAGCCGGAAGTTCGACGCCGCGGCATGCACCTGTCCTGGCGCCACTCAGCGCCAAGCCTGCCTCTTGCTCCACGACAGCCCGCTTCTACCCGCCGGACAGGCATCCATGGGAGGCCACATGTCCACTCGAATTCAGGTGACGCCGGAGCATCTTGATGCCCTGTCCTCGGAGGTCGGCCGGGGATCAACGGAGATCGATGCGACTCTCGCTCGCCTGCGTGCACATATCGAGCCGATTGGCGGCGACTGGGCCGGTGCGGCAGCGGCCGAGTTCCAGTCGCTGTGGTCGCAGTGGCAGTCCGCTGCGCGAGACCTGAATGCGGCCCTGGGTGGCATCAGCGCGCTGCTGCGGCGTGCTGGCGATGCCTATGCACAGGCCGAGGCGAGCATCGCAGCGACCTTTCGGCAATGATCAATGGCGGCGGAGGCGATCCGAGGCTGGGTGCGGATGACCAGTTGGCCGGCCGCTACACCCTGATCTCGGAGATCGGCCGCGGTGGAACAGGGACGGTCTGGCGCGCCGCCGACCGCGCCGCAGGCCGCGAGGTTGCCGTCAAGGTCCTCCATCAACGACTCGGCCATCACGAGCAGCTCGTCGGCGGGTTCGTCCGGCAACGGACCGCGCTGACCGGAATCGAGCACCCTCATCTCGTCACGGTCCACGATCTGGTTTTCGACGACGGCATCGTCGCCTTGGTGTCGGAGCTGATCGAGGGACAGACGTTGCGTCAGGTGTTGCGACGAGGATTGCTCCCAACCCGGGAGGCGGTCACTATCGGAGGCCAGATCGCCAGTGCTTTGGCCCGGCTCCATGTCGCCGGGGTGGTCCATTGCGATGTGAAACCGGAGAACATCCTGCTTACTGCGACGCCTGACCTTGGTGTTGACGCGCGGCTTGCCGATCTGGGCACGGCCGCGATAGCTCGCGAACTACGCGGAGGGGGCAATGGACCGAGCGACGCGGGCCGCAGCGGGACGCCGGGTTATCTCCCGCCGGAGGCAAGCGGGCCCGATCCGCCAACTCCTGCCGCAGACATTTACGCGTTGGGCGTCGTGCTGTACGAGCTCGCTACCGGTCGCGGGCCGGCCGCAATCAACACCCGGCCGGGGGTCAGACTGCGCCATGCCGAGCCCGACGCGGCCCTAGCGCAGCGGTTCCCACGTGAGAAGCCGCCGATCACGGCCCCGCCTCGGATCCCAGAGGTGCCTCGCCCGTTGTGGCGAACCGTCGGTGCTTGCCTCCGCGCAGACCCGACCACAAGACCGATGGCCGCGCAACTGGCCGAGCAGCTTGTGGCCCTTGGCAGCAGCGACAGAGTGCCGGCCGTCCTGCCGCCTGACGGTGTCCCGCCGGACACCAGCGATGATCAGCTCGGGTGGCCGACCCCCGTCGAGCCGGATGAATTGCCCACCCCCGTACAGAAGCCACAACGACCGGAGGTGGCCCAAGCCTTTGCGTCTGAGGTTAGGTCCCGATGGATGGTCGGCCTGCCGGCGGTCGTTGCGTGTGTCTTGGCGACGATCCTGGTGACAGGGGTGGGAGCAATCTTGCAGCGCTCTTGGTCGAGCAGCGCTTCCCCTTCCGACACGACGAGCACCATCTCCGCCGGGCATATCTCCGCGACGACATCCGCCGAGCGCTACTTCGCGCCCACCGGATGGATATGCACTGCGTCCACAGCACCAACGGCCGCCGGCAACGGCCGGATCGACGGGGGAACACGCAACGCCGCGTTGAGGCTCTGCTTCGGCATCTGGGATGGCATGGTGCACGTGAGTGTCCGCAATGCCGGTGCCGAAGCGACCGCGACGCCAAAGGTCACGACTGTTCCGTCGACGGGTGCCTCGTCGCTCGGCCGGTCCGGACGGTCGTCGCTGTCGCGGCTCTCCGTCTTGTCGGCCAAGGTGGAGCTCAGGTCGATCGCCAGCAAATCTGGCGTCACGGCAATTACCAGGGTCTTCAGGTGTGACGTGTCGCCGCACACCGGCCGGAACCGTTGCGACATGGCGCCGGTGGCCGCTCAAGCGGGCTTGACCTACACGGTCGCTGCTTATGTCCTTCCTTCGGCGGGTCGACCACCAAGCCCTGCCAGTTTTCCGAAAACGCCAACGGTCCTCACTCCGCTGATCCAGAATGAGCGATCGCAAGATCACGGTTCACCGCCCAAGGAGCCTAAAGAGTCCTAACAGTCGACCCGCCGCGACGAGCCACCGGCCCACATCGGGCGACAGGAGGTGGCCGCCGTCAGGGCAGCCCGCGCCGCCGAGCGCGCCGCCAGAACAGCGTGACCAGTTCGAGGGAGCTGCGATGACCGCCGACGCAGTCGTCGAGGACGAGGTCCGAGAGCTGGTGCGCCGCCGTGGCCTGGACCCGATCGCGGATCCGTCGACGGTACGCCGGCTGGTCGAGGAAGTCGTCGCCGACTATGACAAGCGCAGCTTAGACAGCGGGCTGCCGCCGCTCAGCCATCCGAGCGACACGATCCGCCTTGTCGTCGACGCGGTCGCCGGCTTCGGTCCGCTCCAGCGACACTTGGAGGACCCGGCCGTCGAGGAGATCTGGATCAACGAGCCGGGACGCGTCTTTGTGGCCAGGCGCGGTTGCAGCGAGCTGACCACGACAATCCTGACTGCCGAGGAGATCCGCGATCTGGTCGAGCGGATGCTCAGGTCCTCGGGCCGTCGGGTGGACGTGAGCACGCCGTTCGT
>DATBRJ010000353.1:0-4497 GCA_036560395.1 Actinomycetes bacterium
TGGCGTACCCGCGGGTCGTCGACCGGAACATCCCACGGCCGGTCCGGGCCGTACGACGTCAGCCGGTGCAGGAGCCCGGCACCCGACCCCAGATCCACCCGCCCATCCTGCCACCGGCATCGCGCCGACCTCGTCGATCAAGTTCTCATGGGTGTCGCGAGTGGTCCCGCGGTGGCAGCCGTGGCGGGCCGGCCGCCGCCGCGGGCGGATGGTGGTCGGGTCAGGACACGATGATCGAGCCGAGGGTGAGCCAGCCGGTGAGGGCGCGGTCCTGGTCCGCGTTGGCGAATCGCAGCGGTATGCCGCCGGGTAGCGGGTTGGCCGCGCGCAGCACGAGGGTGTACGGGCCTGGACGCAGCCCGCTGGTGTCCACAGTGGAGCTCCAAGTCACCGGTGCGCCCGGCTTGACGGTGGTCAATTTGCTGCCTCGGCACGTCCGTGCCAGCACGCACCCAGGTGTCGTGGTAGCGCCGACGCGGGCCTGTCCCGGGGGAGGCGACGCTCGGAGGACATTCCCTCTCATCGCGAGGAGTCGCCATGACAGCATTTGCCGAGCCGGACCAGCTCGACCCGTTCGCCCGTACAGCGCGGACTCGGCTCATCGGCCTCGCCGCCGCAATGATCGTGGCTCCCTGGCTTCAGGTCGCCGCTGAAACCGCCCACTCAGTCATGACCTTGCACGGTGACGACCTCGAGCCCAGCGGGGACCTCGCCCTGGCGAGCGAGCACCTGACCCTGGACCGCTGGGCGAGCCTGGCCGCGTTGCTGGGCGCGCTGCTGCTCGTGCCCGCGGTGCTCGGGGTCATGCGCCTGGTCCGCACCGGTGCGGCCCGGCTGGGTCTGGTCGGCGGTGTGCTCACCGCGGCGGCGTACATCTGCTACTTCGCCATGGTCTTCCAGGGCTTTACGACCGACGCGATGGTGGGGGTTGGCGGTTCGACGAGCCAGCACGAGAAGGTGCTTCAGGCGGTGCTCCACGAACCGCTCACGCTCTGGGTCTACCTGCTGTTCGTCCTGGGCAACGTCGTGGGGACGTTCCTCCTCGGCCTCGCGCTGGTCCGGGCTCGCACGGCGGGGCGGATCGCCGGCTACGGGCTTATGGCCTGGCCGGTCCTGCACCTGGTCGGCTTCCCGTTCGCCGAGACGGTCGGGGCAACCGCGCAGGCCGTTGGCTTCGCCCTCGCGGCTCGTGCGCTCCTTCGTCAGTCGGCGAGGACCGATGCCTCGCCGCGAGCCTACGAGCTGTTGCGCAGGTAGGTCAGCACTGCCAGCACGCGTCGGTGGTCGTCCTGGGAGTCGTAGAGCCCGAGCTTGACGAAGATGTGCCTGACGTGGGTCTCCACGGTGCGCTCGGTGGTGAACAGCCGCCGAGCCACCGCGGCGTTCGAGCATCCCTCGGCGACAAGTGCGAGCACCTCTCGTTCGCGCTCGGTCAGCTGGGCGAACTCGGGCTCGCGTCGCGTCGGGGCGAGCAGCGATGCGACCACCTCTGGATCCAGCGCCGACCCACCCCCCGCCACGCGGCGCAGCGCGTCGAGGAAGTCCTCCAGGTCGAGGATGCGGTCCTTCAGCAGGTACCCGAAGGCGCCGGTTGTGACCAGTTCGGTCGACTGCGTCGTCTCGACGTGTTGGGACAACAACACAACCGGAAGGCCAGGGCGCTTCTCCCTGAGTTCTCGGGCCGCTCGCGCGCCGTCGTCGGTCATCGTGGGGGGCATCCGGATGTCGGTGAGGAGCAGGTCGGGATCGTGCTCGAGCACCGCGGCCACCACGCCGGGAGCGTCCCCGACCCGCGCCACGACGTCGTGACCTGCCTGCGCGAGCAGCAGCGCGAGACCCTCGCGTACGACGGCCGAATCCTCACCGATCACGATCCGCACGGCAGTCGCGCCTCCACCCTGGTGCCGGAACCGGGGACACTGTCCACGACAAGTCCGCCCCCCGTCGCGAGGACGCGATCACGAAGACCCGCCAGTCCCGAGCGCGAACTCAGGGTCGCGCCGCCGAGACCGTCGTCCTCGATGACCACGCGGAGGTCCCCGTCCTCGCGGACCATCTCGATGACGATCGAGTGCGGCTCGGCGTGCTTGAGAGCGTTCGCGAGGGACTCCGCGGCGACGTAGTACGCGGTGGTGGCCACCGCGTCAGGAACGCTCTGCGCGGTGACCCTGACCTCGACCGGGACGGGGCTGGTGCGGGCGAGCTCCCGAACGGCAGCGGGCAGGCCCTCGTCGAGGCCCCTCGGGCGAATCCCGCCGGCCAACCGGCGCAGCTCTTTGACGGCGTCCTGCAGGTCGCGCACTGCCTGGCTGATCGCCTCGTGCAGGGGGTCGGCCGGGTCGGCTCGCTGCTGGGCGAGCCGCAGTGACATCCCGATCGCCACCAGTCGCTGCTGGGCGCCGTCGTGAAGGTCCCGCTCGAGCCGACGACGCTCCGCATCGGTCACCTCGACCAGCCGCGCCCTCGAGGCTCGGGTCTCGGCCAGGGCGTCACGGAGCTCGATCCGTGAGTGCGCGAGCTCCAACGGCAGATGAGCTTCCCGCAACGTCTCCCGAAGGAGCCGAGGTCGTCGGGCCGCCGCGTCATAGGCGACGCAGCCGAGCAACCGGCCGCCCACAGCGACGTCCAGCGCCGCCCCTTGGGGACGCGACGTCGGCTCGCCGATGCCGTTGCGCCACGGCGCCTCCGGGTCGGTCGACAGCCAATAGACGACTGAGAGGCCCGGGTCGTGGAGAGCCAGACGCAGCGTCGATTCGATGTCCTCCGGCTCGGCCCGACCGTCGCGGACGGCGTCGACGAACCGGTCGATGCGCGCGAGTGCATCGCGCCGGCCTCGGTCGAACCGCGCATCGACCGCGATCTGCACCCGTCGCCTCAAGAGACCGAACGCCACCGCGCAGGAGAGAGTCGCAGCCGCGACCGCGACGTCCGACCCCCCGCCCACCAACACGCCAACGCCCACCGCCACGCCCGCGTAGAGCGCGACCAGTCCCCCGCTCAACACGGTGTAGGCAACGCCCCGGCTGACGAGGCTGTCGATGTCGTACAGATCATGGCGAAGCACCGCGATGGCAACGCTGACCGGCACGCTGACGTACACCAGGAGCAGCCCCACCACCACCACGACGTCTGCGACGTCGGTGAAGAGGTAGGCGACCCAGGTGACGACCAGCACCACGGGCAAGAGCAGGACACTCAGCGCGAACCACTTGATCTGACGACGTACGACGACGCTTCCCCTTCGGTAACGGACCGTCACCCGCACCACCGACCCGACCAGCAGGGCAAGGAGCAGGGCGAGGGAGGCTCCGCCGAGCACGACGTCCAGCCACCGCGACACCTCCACCGGCGGGGCGCCGGGAATCCTCTCCGGCCCGCTGCCGTAGCTGCCCGGATCCAGGGCGACCGCAACGTGGAAGAGCACCAGGAAGACGGCCCAGCCGACCGGGAGGAACCACCACCCCCGTCCCACCCGGCCGTCGGGGAAGCAGGCGGCCAGGAGCGCCGGTGGGAGGTAGAGCCACACCCAGCCCGCGACCGAGGCGACTGCAAGAACGAGCGCAAAACCCTGCGGTGGCGAACCTCCCGACACCGCCGAGTCGGGCAGGAGCAGCATCTGGGGCAGTAGACCGAGGGCCACGAGGAGAGCGCCGACCACCCGTTGTCTGCGCAGCAGGAGCAGCGACCCCAAGACCACCCCTGGGGCCGCGACGACACAAGCCGCGGCAATCTGCCAGCCGGTCATCCGCACCCATTCACGTCGATCGCTCCAGACTCTCGCCGGGGCGCGATCCGGCCCAGCCCGATGTCGTGAGGTTCTCGTCCCATCATCCGACGCCAGACCTCTGAAGTCATGCGTGCTAACACGCAGAACGATGCAGGCCTCCCCGAGCTGAGACGATCGGCGGCCCGGCCAGGTCATGATCCTTGCCGGGCGGCCAGTGATGCAGGGTCGCTGTCTGCTTTGGGGGTTTGGGTCAGGTCCGGTTGAGGGATTGACTTGTGACAGTTCCGAGGCACGGCTTCAGGAACCTGCAGCCGAGCTGCCCCGTGTGCGTGTGCACCATGACCGACGCGTCAATAACGATCACGAAACCTCGCGTAGCCGGCGGATCTCCGCGACCGTCTCTTCCACCGTCGGGTTGCCGGCGCGGTTGCGGCGGCCCAGCCGCTGGACGATCTCGGCGTTCGTCGGGTGCCGGGCGAGCCGGTCGAGCTGGGCGCGCAGATAGGCGGCGAGAGTGAGGCCCTGCTCGGCGGCTTGCGCGCGAAGAGCGTTGACTGTGGCGTCGGGAACATCCCGGATCTGCACGAGTGCCATGAGTCCAGTGTATGCAAAATGATGCGGCGCATCTGCTCGCGCGAGCTGGCGCCGGGCGATGCTCGGCTACCCGGCGCGGGCCGGGGCGTGGTGTTCGCGGCCGCCGAACCGGCGCAGAGCGAGTCCGCGATTCTGGGGGCGCGGCGGGCAGGCGTTGCTCAAGGACCTCGGCACAC
>DATBRJ010000354.1:0-6415 GCA_036560395.1 Actinomycetes bacterium
GTTGCCAGATCTCGTTCGCGGGATCGGTTCTGAGGTGCATGACCCCGGTTGTGGCGTTGCCGCGCCACGCCGGGGTCGTTGGTTAAGGGCTCACTTTCGTGATCTCCCTTCCTCGATCGTTTTTCTTGAGCGGTCTTCCGAGGGCTTAGTGGTCGGAGGTTGGTCAAAGTCGTCATCCTCCGTCTCGAGGTCAGCGAACTCGGCCGGCAGCTGGCCGGTCTCGTGATATGAGCGCCATCCGGAAAGGCCGGAAAGGGTGCCATCCCGGATCTCCTTAATCAGCGAGCGGATCCAGTCGGCCTCCGCCTTGACCATTGCGACGTGATATTCGCCCTCGACCAGGAAGACTCGCGGAAGCACTTCACTGAGCTCCGCCAGCGTGTGCTGCTCCTCGGCAGCGGTCTCGTCGAGCGCTAGAAGGCGCTCCTCTAGTAGGCGCAGGACCTCGTCGGGCGGTAGCAGGCCGGCCATCGAGAGCGCGGCCTCGAAGCGCGGGTACTCCTTCTCCGGCGCTCCGATGAGTTCCCGCATCCAGTCCTCGACCTCTTCGCGCCCCGCCTTGGTGATGCGGTAGATCCGGCGCTCGGGCCGGTTTCCATGCCGATCAGTGCCGGACACCTCGATGAACCCGTGCTTCTCGAGGTTCTGGACCACGGTGTAGAGCGATCCCCAGTTGATCTGGATGCTGTGCTCCTTGCCGCGCCTGCGCAGCACGGAAGCGATCTCGTAGGGATGCATGGATCGCTCGGCGAGTGTGCCGAGGACGGCCAGGGCCAGCAGGTTGCCGACCTTGCGTCGCTTCGCCATTAGCACACCTCGCCTCCGTGTCCCTGCCGTATCCCGACTCGGGTATTCGTGTTCGTATATCCGGAAGCGAGTATACGTAAACGAGTACAGGTCGCAAGGGTAAATTTTCAGACAGTTACATCAAAGGGAATCTGCGCGGGACATGACGGCCAACGGTGGCCCGGAGGTCCTTCTACTCCACCCGGACGAGCCCGTGGGGCGTCGCGAACAGCACCGCGACGATCCCCGACTCGCCGTCCACCGCGCTGGGATCGAGCCACTGCACCGAGACCTCATCGAGTGGGTGATCGCCCGGCTCCCCGAGCCAGCTCGAGATCGTCGCCGCCTCCCCGGCGAGCTCGATGCTCTCCAGGCGGACTGGGCTCCCCCATGCACTCGGATGCTGGTCGCCGCCGACGAGCCACTGGACGAAGAAGGGCAGCTGTGGGTCATCCATGAGATCCATGACGCCGATCTGCTTCCAGCGCAGCTCCGTACCGTCTGGACGGTGGCGGTGGCCGTCCACTGCCGACCGGCCGAGGCGCTGTTCCACCGGCGTGATGTCGGGGACGGCTACCACCCAGCCGAGCCATCCGCCGCCGCCCTTGGCCCGGCGCTTCACTGCTTGCCCGAACGGCGCTCGGTCCACCGCTGGATGGTCGAGCGGGCTGACCACCTCTACATAACAGCCGCCCTCGAGAGGAAGGACGAAGTTCCTCGTCCCGAAGCGTGGGTGCAGTCCCCCATCGCTGAAGGCGGCGCCAAGCTGCGCACCGAGCCGCTGGACGGTTTGGGCGAGATCGTCCGCCGCTACGGCATAGGAGACATGGTCCAGGCGCATGCGTGGATACTGCCCTGAGCAGTACTCGATCACAGCACCGGGGTACGTCCCCGGTCCACGGCCCCGACGACTGGGCTGGTCAGCCACTACAGCCGCTCCGACTAGTCTGACCTCGGCCCGTGAGAAGGCCCTCCGGCTGCACATTGAATTCTCGAGCGAATAGCCGGCGCCAACACTCTCCAGGGCACGCCGGCGGGTGGAATCGGGGCGGCGCACTGTCGCTTATCAGCTATGCCGGCTCGTGCGCCACCGTACATGCGCAGGAATGCGAGAGAGGCGGCCTCGGTGGACTACGGACGAGAGGTCACGTTCGGGTACTTCCTGATCCCCAACGCGGCTGACCCGCTGCTCGACGTCGCGCGTGAGGTGGAGCGACGCGGGTTGGACTCCATCGGTATCCAGGATCATCCGTACCAGCGTCGATTCGTCGACACGTGGACGCTTATGAGCATGATCGCAGCCGTCACGTCACGGGTAACGATCTTCCCCGACGTCGCCAACCTGCCCCTGCGACCGCCCGCCGTTCTCGCCAAATCCGCGGCGAGCCTCGACCTGCTGTCCGGCGGGCGATTCGAGCTCGGGCTGGGAGCCGGGAGCTTCTGGGATGCGATCGAAGCGTACGGCGGACCGCACCGCAGCCCTGGGGAGGCCTATGCGGCTCTCGACGAGGCGATCGACGTGATCAGGAAGGTATGGGGCGGGGAGCGTAATCTCCGCTTCGACGGCACCTACTACCATCTCGGCGGCGCCCACTCTGGCGCCAACTCTGGGCCGCTGCCGGCTCATCCGATCGGGATCTGGCTCGGCGTGTACCGGCCCCGGACCCTGCGGCTCGCCGGCGCGAAGGCTGACGGTTGGGTCCCGTCGTTCCGGGGTGAGGTCAAGCAACTGGTCGACATGTCCAACCGGCTCGACGATGCCGCCTCGGCGGCCGGCCGGGATCCCGCCCAGATCCGGCGGGTCCTCAACGTGGCGGGCCAGATCACCGCTGGTGGCACCTCGGACGGAATGTTGCAGGGACCGGTCACCCAATGGGTCGACGAGCTCACAGATCTTGCCGTCGGCTACGGCTTCGACACGTTCGTGTTGTGGGCCGAGGGTGAAGACCAGCTGCCTCGATTTGCCGAGGAGATAGTCCCCGCAGTCCGCACTCGAGTCGCCGAGGAACGCGGCCGGTCGTAGCGTCCCGTAGCGCGTCTGCATCGGTCGACGGGCTGATGGACGGGATCGACACGCAGGGGGCTGTGCGATCTCGGTTTGAGCGACCCCAGTTTGGCGACCTGGGTTTGGGACTCTAGCTTGGCGACCTGGGTTTGGGAGTACCTCAAATCTGCGTCCGGGAAGGTTCTCTCGACGGCAAGCTAGCGAGCGGGCACCGGCCCGATGTAGACGGCGCGCGGGCGCAGCGGGGTATTGCGCGCGTACTCCTCCAAGGCATGCCCAATCCACCCGGCGGCACGGGCAACCGCGAAGATGGCCTCGCCAGCTCCTTTGATCATTCCCGTTGCAGCGACGAGGGTGGCGAGAGCGAAGTCGATGTTGGGCTCGGGAAGCCGGCGCCGACGCGCCTCGGCGAGCACGGCGTCGGCCGCTGCCAGCGCCCTCGCTCCCTGGGGCATGCCTGCTCCCTGGGGCACGCCTGCTCCCTGAGGCACGCCTGGGTCGTGGGCGGCAACTGCCTCACGTAGCAGAGCCAGCAGAAATGTCCCGCGCGGATCGCCGTTTCGATAAACGAAGTGGCCGAGACCGGGGATCCGCTCGCCGCGGCGCAGCCGATCCCCAATCACCCGCGGCGCTTGGCCGGGCTCGCGGACCTCGGCGAGCATCGCCTCGGCGCCGAGTGACGCGCCGCCATGCAGCGCCCCGCCAACCGCACCAAGGCCGGCGGCGACCACCGCATACGGATCGGCGCGGACGGAAGCCGCGACCCGAGCGGCCAAAGTTGACGCCGCGAGCTCGTGATCGGCAAGCAGTACGAGGGTGGCGCGGAGAGCATCGAGAATCGCCGGGTGGGGATCTACTGGGCTGAGCTTCGGCCACAGCCGAGCAGTGATCGATCCGGTCCCCATCCACTCCAGCCGACCGGACGCGCGCTCAGCAAGCGCGGCGTCAGCGGGTCCTGCAGCAGGCAATGCCATGCCAGGAACGACAGCACCAGACGGCGCCGCAGGCGGCAGATCAGCGAATGTGGCTCCAGGCAGTGCGGCGTTGGGCAAGCAGTCCACCATGCCGCCGATGAGACTCTGCCCGGCGGTTACCACGGCAGGCGGGTCGAGGTGGAGCCGGACCTGATCCGTTACTGCAAGGGCGGGGACAATGACCTGAAGACGCTCGAGCGGGAGTGCGTACGTCGGCAGTGCGGACTGAGCAGCTACGCCCACGGCGATGGCATCAGGGGTCGCTTGCCAGTCGAAAGCCTCGCTAGCGGTGAGTTGGCTCCCCTGGCCGCCGGAGATCTCGGCGACCTCGGCGGGCGATTGTGGTCCGCGCATCCTCCGGCCGTTGCCGCCCGCAGGTAGCTTGCCGGTCCACAGTAGGACGGCGACGTCTTCGAACGTGTGGTCACGGGCGAGGGAGAGGACGGGCATGCCACGGTAGAAGGGTTCCTCGTCGACGAACGTCGTTAGCGCCGATTCGAGGGTCAGCTCAGCCGGATTGCGGGGTCGCCGCGGACGGCCCCGGCGGGCGAGCTCGTCGACCTCGGCTGGGTCGAACAGGCTACTTCTCCCGTCAGGCGCCCGCTTCCGGCGCAGGACCCCCCGGCTCACATAGGCGTACAGCGTTGCGGGCTTCACGCTCAGCCGGCGTGCGGCCTCGGTCGCACCGATCCAGTCACCCCCGCTCACCCCGCGCCTCACCAGCCTCTCCCGTTCACGCCGCCCCGCACCGGCCTCTCCCGGCTCGCACCGTCCCTCACCGGTCTCATCCACTCACGCCTTCGCCGCCGGCCTCAGACCGTCTTCCCGTCGCCGTCTCCACCGTCGACCGCCTCCCAAGCGCCGTGTCCCCCCGCGCCGTCTCCCCCTCACAGCGTCCCCACCCATACCGTCTCCGCCGTATGCGTCGCCCCGTGTCGTTCCCCCGTCATGCCCCCCTTCGCCGTCGGCCCGTCCACGCATGCCCGGCCACACGGGCGGTCGACTCTCATGAGATTGATGAAAATCAATGTTGATAAGCGTAAAAATACGTGTCAAGGTGCGAGCGGGTCCACAAGCCCCCGGTCACAAGGAACACGAACGAAGACCAGCGAATCCACCAGGCGCAGCGGAGATCCCGAGGACAGCCAGTGCCAACGATCCACTTTCTTGACGTGACCAACCGCGATGGGGTTCAGACAGCCCGCACGGGCTTGTCGAAGTTCGGCAAGACGATGGTCAACTTCTACCTCGCCCGCCTCGGCGTCGTGCAGTCAGAAATCGGCTTCCCGTTCCTGTTCCACGAGGTCCCTTACGTACGAGCGAATGTCGCGTTGGCGGAGGCCGGCGCGTTCGGTCCGCTGCGACTCTCCGGCTGGTGCCGGGCGGTTGCCAGCGACGTGGAGTCCGCGCTCCCGCACAGGCTGCGCCACTACAACCTGTCCATCTCGACCTCAGACCAGATGATCCAGAACAAGTTCCGCGGCCGACTGGATCGAGATGCGGTCATCCGCGAGATGGTCGCCGCGGTACAAACGGCTAGGGAGGGCGGCGCGGAGACCGTAGGCGTGAACGCTGAGGACGGTTCCCGTACAGACGACGGATTCCTCACTGACTTCGCGCTCGCCGCCAAGGACGCAGGCGCCGACCGGGTGCGCTATTGCGACACGATCGGCGGAGACACCCCCGAGCGGATCCGGGAGCGCTTTGCCAAGCTCGCTGCCGTTGCGGGCCTGCCGATCGAGACGCATTGCCACAATGACCTGGGGCTGGCCGTCGCAAACTCGCTATCGGGCGCGCTCGGTGATCTGGACGCGGGACAGGACGCCTGGATCAACACGTGTATCAACGGGATCGGTGAGCGAGCGGGCAACGCCGACCTGCTCTCCTGCATTCTCGCGCTCGCACACGGCTTCGGCCTCACCGGGGAGACCGCGATAGGCGATCCCATTGACCTGTCCTGGGCGCGGCGGCTCGCCTGGTGGGCGAGCTACGCCTTTGGCCAGCCATTGCCGCTGAACCAGCCGGGTGTGGGCAGAAACGCCTTCGCTCATGAGTCCGGCATCCATGCCGACGGAGCGCTGAAGGACCGCCACAACTACGAGCTGTACGACGACGCCGCCCTCGGCCCGTTCCCAGAGGACTGGCACTCTCGCACCGGCCGGGTGGTCCTCACCGGAGAGTACGGCGGCAAGGCGGGCTTCAGGCACGTGATGGAGGGTCTGGGCATTGACGTATCAGGAGCGGACGAGGACCTGGTGTTCCAGCTCGTCCAGCTCTGCGGCTCGTCTACCGGCCGCCCACTGACAGATGACGAACTGCGGCTGATCGCCCACTACCCGCGCCAGCTCGCCTTCCTCTACCCCGGCTACTTGTCCTGAGGGAAGCGGCGTTGGCTCGATACAGCGTTGGCTCGATTCAGCGTTGGCTCGATTCAGGGGGCTACCGACACAACGGGTCACTAGACACGAGGACTACCAGACACAGAGGGCTAGAAGCCCCAGACGTGATAGAAGTCGACGCCCAGCCACGCGCTGACTCGGTGCTGGTCTCGCCCGGTCCACGGTTGGCCGGTGTAGTGCCGAGTGAGTCGGTCGACGTCGTGCTGGTCCGTGTCGTCAACGAGCGTCACGGACCCAACGACGCTGACGTG
>DATBRJ010000355.1:0-5753 GCA_036560395.1 Actinomycetes bacterium
TTCCTCGAGGCGCGCAATGGCGGTGACGCCCGACAGATGCTCGAGCGCGTCCCAGTAGAACTCGCGACCCATGACGGCGGCTCGCTGGATCAGTGCATGCTCGGAAGGCTCGAGCCGATCCAGCCTGCTGGCGAGGATTGCCGTGACGCTAAGGGGAATCACCAGGTTCGTCAGCTCGGCCGTGGCCACCCAACCGTCGTCGGTGCGCACGAGGATGCCGTCATCGATGAGCATGCGGACGAGTTCCTCGACGAAGAGCGGGTTCCCCTCGGATGCGGTAACGATGCGAGTTCGTAGCCGCTCAGGCAGGCGCATACCGTCGAGCAAGCGGTTGAGCAAGGCATCGCTTTCGGTCGTACCGAGCGGTTCGAGCGCCTGCCGCAACGCGTTAGGTACCGCGTCTGACCAGCCAGGTGCGACCTCCGCAAGCTCCGGCCTCGCCGTACACACGATGAGCAACGGAGCATCCGACGTCAACGTCCCGACATGCTCGATCAGGTGGAGCAATGCGGGCTCGGCCCAATGGATATCATCGATCACGACAACGAGTGGGCCGCCGGCCAGCGCGGTCGTCTCGAGCAGGCGGCGTACCGCCCAGGCGATCTCGGTGGTTTCTGCTGTCGTTGTGGAGAGGCCGACGGCACCGGCGACGACCTCTGCGACATGCTCGGCCTCGGCTTCGTGGTGGTGACCGCCCGCGGGCCCCGTTGCTTGAACAAGGGCGAGGATGCGAGATCGCGCGTGGTCGAGGTCATCGGTCGGGGCAAACCCAGCAAGATCCTGGACCAGCTCCGCGATCGGCCAATAGGTGACCCCCTCGCCATACGGCAGGCAGTGGCCTCGGGCCACCTTTGCCCGGCCGCGAGTGCGCTGGATGAACTCACGGACGAGACGTGACTTTCCAAGCCCGGCGGGTGCAACGATGGACACCAGCCGGCACGCGGCCGGCAGGCATTGCTGAAACAGGTCGTCGAGTGTCGCCAGCTCCTCCTCGCGGCCGACGATCGGTGCGTCCAGCCGACGGTGGAGCCATGAAGCGTCCGGAGTGACCTGGCGCAACCGCCAGGCCGTCAGCGGAGCCGCCTTGCCTTTCACGGCGATGGGGACGACGAGATCGGCGACAACGGCGTCTCGCACCAGCCGATACGTGGTCTCGCCGAGCAAGATCTCACCCGCTGCAGCGTGCTGCTCCAGCCTGGCGGCCACGTTGACCGCGTCTCCAGTGACGAGCCGCTGATCGGCCTCGGCCTCACTGGTGACGACCTCACCGGTGTTGAGGCCGATGCGCGCCGCGATGGTCACCCCCCACGCAGCGCCGACCTCCTCATTGAGGTCTTGCACGGCGGCGGTCATCTCCTGCGCCGCTCGGACGGCCCGCAGCGCGTCGTCCTCGTGCAGCTTCGGTACGCCGAAAACCGCCATCACCGCATCGCCGATGAACTTTTCCACCGTTCCGCCGTGCCGCTCCACGGCCCGACGCATCTCGTCGAAGTAGAGCGACATCACCCGGCGCACGGCCTCTGGATCGAGCCGCTCGCCGAGCGCGGTGGACTCGACAACATCGCAGAACATGCAGGTGACGGTCTTACGCACCTCTTGGGCGGCGGCCGCAGCCACGATCCGATCAGCGGGCAGCGGGGCGCCGCATTGCCGGCAGAAGCGAGCCGGCCGTGCCGTCTGCTCCTGGCAGCGGTCGCAACGGATCGCAGCCGCGGACTCTGGGTTAGGGCCCGAGGGTGACTGAGATGTCGTCATCCGTGGCGGTCACACCGTTCGTCGTGTCCGTGATCGTGTTGTTGGTGAAGGTCGCCGAGAGCGCGACCAGCGTCTGTCCGGTCGGACACGAGAAGCCGGTCGGGAACACCGAGCCGGTGGCGAGGACGACGCTGCCGGTGATCCGTCCGTTCTGGTCTGCGGCAAGCTCCACAGTGGTCTGGAGCGGCGACGTCACCGTGACCTTGTTCGAGGCCTTCGGGCGGTTGGCACCGCCGTTCACGCAGCCGAAGGTGGCGGTCACAACCGTCTCGAGCCGGTAGACGACGTCCGGCGTGCCAACGCCGACCTCGGTCCACGCGTACAGCAGGTCCGGCAGCCCCGTCGCGGCATTGGCCGACGTGGCGCCGAGACCGGCAGCGGCCGCCGAGCTGGTCGCCAGGCTCACCGAAGCGCTTTTGAAGTGTGGGTTGTTCGCGTAGGCCGGAGCCGCTAATCCGGCGATAACCGCCGCGGCTGCGGCCATTACCAGGCCAAGCTGCCTGATCTTGCGCGGGAGTCGGGTCGGTGTCTGATCGGCCATGTCCGCCACCCCTTCGGTCGGCCGTGCCCTCCAAGGAGGCGCCCCATGATCGCGCCCACCTAGGGCTAACTCACATGGTTAACGTAGCGCGCCATGTCGCATCGATACATGTGTAGGCGCTGATTCGACTGAGGCGCAGCCCTACGGGCGATTCAGACCGATTCCTCCTTGGGTGCCGTCCGCCTGGCGGACCAGCGTGTCAAGACCGACATCGACCTGCGGAGCCGCGCGCATGCCTGCGCGGCGGTCCGGCCGGACCCGGGCTACGACTCGACGCCTCCGTGGATCACTCCGCGCCGTGAAAGCACTGGAGGATCGGACATTTCGGGCGGGAGACGATGCGCCGGGGTGTGGAGTCCGACCGAGCGCACAGGTCTGCGTACCTCGCCGTACCCTCAACAGCGAACGGCGGCCGAGTTGATCAGCTCGAACGGGGATGCAGAGCGCGCGGACTGTGGCAGCGACGAGGGAGTGGTGAATGGCGGGAACGCTGCCACGGCTTCGACCTCGTAGGCCATCGCCGCGTTGAGCCGGAGCAGAAGGTCGGGGATCTCGTCGTCCGTCCATCGGTGGCCGGCGATCACGTCGATCACGTCGAACAGCTCGGCGGAGAGAGCGTCCCGCGTCGCCTGGTAGTTAGCGAGAGCGTCGCGCTCCTTGGCACCGTCGATGATGACGTCGACCAGCCCGCGAGCCAGCAGCTCCGCGTCACGCAGCGCGTCGGTCAGCCCGTGTGCGCTGAGTGGATCCTTGAAGTAGCCGGCATCGCCGACGAGAGCCCAGCCGCGCCCCCGCGATCGTCGAACGTATCCGAGCTGACCGGTGAAAGTGCGCAGCGCTGACGGTGGGGACGCGCCGGCGAGCCGGGCGGCGAGGTCCGGAGAAGACTCAGCGACGATCCGGGTCAATGCGTCTAGACCTCCTCGGCCGCTGCGTCGGGGCGATGCGCTGGCGAATACGCACACCTGGCCGTCGTTGGTGGGGATGGCGCCGGAGGCGGCATTGGGCCGGAAGTTCCACTCGTAGCCATCGGTCTCCAAGCCGGACCAGTAGCCGTACGTGACGGCGGAAGCGGACGTGCCGATGCGTTCGAAGGATGCGCCAACCCGCTCGGCGATCGTGGAGCGGAAACCGTCGGCACCGACGACGATGCGAGCCCCGGCACGAAAGTCTTGGCCCTCTCTGGTCCGGCCGATGATGCCGGTGACTGCGCCCAGGTGGTTGCGCTCCACGTCACTCACAGCGGGGCCGAAGCGCACCTCCGCGCCGGCGCCGGCGGCGGCGTCGACGAGGATCGGGTCGAGGATCGTGCGTCTCGGTGCGTACAGCGCGTCCACGCCATAGGACGACTTGAGGTTGATCGGTACCACGTCGCTTGCGTACCGGAACGTCGTCCGTCCCACCGGGGGAGCGCCAGCGGCGATGATCTTGTCGAGGAGACCCCAGCGGGAGAGCTGGAGGACACCGCCGCGCATAAGGGCATGGGTGGACAGGGTGTCGGCGCCGTAGCGGCCGCGGTCGATGAGGAGTACGTCCAGCCCGCGGCGTGCGAGCAGGTAGGCGGTCGCGGCGCCCGCGGCGCGCGCGCCCACGATCACCACGTCATAAGTGGGCTCGGTACGCCGGCTGCTCCGCATGTGTCGGCTCCTTGGCTCGCGGTCGGTCAGGACAAATGGCGTGCTGTGGTAGTGATGAGGGCGCCGGCGAATCGGCGCGACGGACACCGCCTGCGGCGGGAGGGTGCGGGGCTGACGGGTTCGCTATCGCGACGGGCCGCCTGCCGGAGCACGCGGGCCGCGTTGGCTGCCGCGACTGTGGGCCCACCTTCCGTGGCGCGCGGGCTGGGTTGGTTACCGCCACGAGGCCGCCTGCCGGAGCATGCAGGCCGGATTCGCTATCGCGGACGCGCCGGTCCCGCAGTGACCGACGCCTTCCGGGCAGCGGGGCGCCCGTATGTGACGGCATCGCGGACGGGTGCGGGAGCAGTCTCGGTCAGCTCATGGTCAGGTCGGGCGCCCAATGCGTCGTTGACGACCGCGAAGGCGACACGGAGAGCGATGAAGGTCGTGATCGCGAAGATCTGCGCGTCGTCGTAACCGGCGTCACGCAGCGGCTGGACGTCCTCGGCCTTGGTCGAGCTGGGGTGTCGGCAGACCTTTCGAGCCCAGCCTGCTAGCGCCCGCTCGTCCGGGTCCAGCCGGGCATCGTCGCCGCGCAGCACGTCTCCGGCCAGATCAGCGCCGGCCACGCCCGCGAGCTTCTTGCCCCACGCAAGAGAGCAGTACGAGTCACCCAAGGTCGCGGCAGCGGCGGCAACCAGGACTCCGCGCTGCCGAAATGTCAGTCCGGCCGCACGGGCCGCCCGATCGATCATGTCGAACAGCGCACCGTGCAGGCTTGGCTGGTGCGCCCAGAGTCCCGACAGGTTCATCACGAAGCCGAGTTGCTCGATGTCGCTGTCGTAGAGGCGCTGGACGGCGGCGGTCGGTTCCGGGATCGCGAGGAACCCCGTGCCTTCGATCTCCATCGTGGTCATGGGTCGAACGTACGAAGGCCACGGTGGCCTCCGCGTCGGTGCGTGCGCGCAATTTCAGCCGTGGCTCGGTCACATCGCTGGCGGGATACGCGTAGCGGTCAGGTCCTGGTCATCAACCGGGCGACCGCGGCCGCGCGAGCAGCCTTCCCCTGGATGCCGAGCTTCGTATAGGTGTTGTGCAGGTGCCGCTCTACCGTGCGAACGCTGAGCGTCAGGGACTTGGCGATGCTTGCGTTGTCCTGTCCCTCGGCCGCCAGCCTGAGCACGTCGAGCTCGCGGGGGGACAGCACAGAAGCGGCATCGACTCCTGCAGGGGGCTTCGTCGGGTCGCGGTCGGCTGCCAAGAACGGGGCGACCTCGTCGAGGAAGACCTGCCATGCTGGTTCGTCGCCGAGCACGATGTGGTTCGAGCTCTCCAACACGACCAGTCGGGCTCCGGCGATCATGGATGCGAGGAAGCGGCTGTCCTCGAAGTCGTTCATCCGATCGTGCCGCGAATGGAGCACCAGCGTCGGCGCGCTCAGCTCCGGTAGGAGATCCACCACATCGGCCCGCTTCCGTTGCCTGCGTGAGGCCAGGGCATTCTCGGCCGACACCGCGACCCGCTGAAGCTCGTCGAGCCAGCGCATCTGCTCCTCGGTGGCGCCGGGGATCATCATCGACGTGAATACGCGCCGGAATGCCGAGTCGGGGCGCGGCCGGCCGACCTTGATCAACTGCTCGAACACCCGATCGAGTTCGAGATCCTCCGGCGTCGGATCACGGAATGCGGCAGCGTAGCTGCCATAGAAGATCAGCCGTGAGATCCGCTCGGGGTGGCGTACCGCATAGGCGATCGACGGCGGCCCACCCTGTGACATCGCCATCAAGGCGAAATGATCGAGTCCGGCATCATCGACGACCGCCTCGATGTCGGCGATC
>DATBRJ010000356.1:0-8292 GCA_036560395.1 Actinomycetes bacterium
TGCCGGCAACCCAGGCGACAGGTCGAGTGCAAGGCACGCCCACAAGCGGCCAGATAGGTCGTGAGTCAGCCCGAATCACCGGCACCGATCCTGACAGCAGCCCAAACCGAACCGCCGCCACGACTCTCACAGATAGGTCGGAGTGAAGGTGCCCTTCAGGCGTTACTGGATGGAGCGAGGGTTCCCTCGATCGTCGAGCGCGTCCTGCAGCGAGGCCGCGAGATTGGCCAATGTCTCCCTAAATTCATCGGGCGGCCGGCGCAGGTGCTGCGCGAGCGTGCGATGGACCTCGGCGACCTTGAGTCGAGCCCGTTCATGGGTGTCGACGCCGGCCGCCGTCAGTGCGATCAGGCTGGAGCGGCCGTCCAGCGTGTTCGTGACCCGGTGGGCATGGCCGCGGCTCACCATCACGTTCAGGTAGCTGGACAGCGTGGACGGTGGCATGCCGATCAGCCGGGCAATCAAGCTGGGGGTCGTGCTTCCCTGCCGCCGCAGGATGCTGTAGATCCCGTACTCGATGGCCCGAAGTCCGGTTCCCTTTAGCCCTCGGTTCAGCAGCTCACCGGCGCGATCGCTGATGACCATGATGTCGAACAGCAGCGACAGCTGGTGTTCGGGTCGGCGGCTCGGCTCGTCCTGCTGCTGCGGTTCCACCTGCGTAGTCTCGCCTCTCTTGCTCGGGTAGGCGGCAAGGGAGCCGTTCCTCGCGTTCATTGAACTAGTTCGAATCCGAAGCATATAGTTCTGACTCGAAGTAGTTGCGATAGGGCAAAGGTCGAGGAGGCGTTGGTGAGCCGCCACGGGCGTCTGATGGGGCGGGCGATGATGGCGGCGCTTTTCGCATCCGGTCTGCTGGCATGCGGCAACACGACCACATCCTCGGTCCGGCCCACCGTTACCCCGACCCAGTCCGGCTCCGCGGCGCCGGATACCCAGCGACCGGCCTGCCTGGATCCGGGTGAAGGCAGGATCGTGGTCCGGCCCACGTCGAATGGACAGCAGACACGGATCCTGCTGCTAGGCACAGGCACTCGCGGGGTCGTGCTCGCGCCACAGACCAATGGCGGCATCTGCCAGTGGCTGTTCCTCGCTCGACACCTCGCAGCGCGGGGCTACCGCACGGCCGCGATGGACTATTGGTCCGATCGGTACGACGAGGACATGGCCAACGCGGTCACGGTAGTGCGGACTGCCGGTGCCTCCCGGGTGGCCCTGGTGGGCGCCTCCCGTGGCGCGATCGTCGCCCTCGGATCGGCACACACCTATCGTCCGCGGATCGTCGGCGTCGTGTCAGTGGGTGCGGCCCCGTCCGAGGTCGACGGCTACCCCACGGTGACCTCACTTGTCACGTACCGAGGCCCGTTGCTGCTGATGAGCAGCCGAGACGAGAGCTTCGCACCAGCGTCGGTGACGCGCCGGATCGCTGCCGCACACCCAGGTGGCGAACAAGTCGTGATTTGGTCCGGGACCGATCACGGCGTGAGCCTCTTCATGGGCCCCCACGAACAGCAGGTCACCGCCACCGTTGACCGATT
This sequence comes from Actinomycetes bacterium, assembly GCA_036560395.1. GTDB lineage: Bacteria > Actinomycetota > Actinomycetes > JAKEEW01 > JAKEEW01 > DASYTV01. The sequence continues at coordinate 1,536 of DATBRJ010000356.1, forward strand.
CCTGGCGCGGGTGCTGCGTTAAGGCCGTTCGCGCTTGGCGGGAGTCGGCGCCATGCCACGCTTGGTGGGTTCTCCGCGTGGGACGCCTCAGTCGAGGGCCACGTCGACGGCGACCCGGTAATCCGGACTGCCGTCCTTCGCGAGGACCGAGTGCGCTTCCGCGATCGCCCGGTACAGACGCAACCCCGCCTCGCCCTGTACATCGTCCAGGCTCCACGGCACACCGCCGTGCGCTTGCGACCGCTGAGAGAAGATCTTGATCCCCCGATCGAGCTCCGCTCCTGCGACCTCCTCCGCGACAGCCGGCATGTACACACCTTGGCCGGTACCAATAGGCACCTGCGAATCGAAGATCACGACACTGATCTGCGGTCGCGTCGCGATGTTGCGCGAATGTGTCGCGTCTGGCGACGAAACCCAGAAGAACTCGGCATAGCCGGAGTTCGCGAAATAGACAGGCGAAGCCCAGGGGCGTCCGGCCTCGTCGGCGGTGGCCAGCACCATGTACAGATTGGTATCGATGACGCTCCGCGCGACAGCTCCCCGATCGTGCCCTGTCATGTCCCGGCACCTCCCGGCGGGCTCGATGGTTCCAACAGTCCGATGCGGTATAGCAGATCCAACCTCGCCACACTCAACAGATCAATCCGGGAGCGCGTGGCCGCGGGTGCGTGATCATTCCCCACCGAGGTCGACCTGGTACGCCTCGTAAAGCAGATCTGCTCCCCGCTTCCGATGGAGGCTCAACGCCGTCAGCGCCGCGGTCAACTGCTCGCGGACTCGTGCCATGCCGGCCTCGCCGCGGGCCTCCAACTGTTCTTCGGCGGCGGCCAGGCCGGCGGTGATCTCGCCGTGTTCTCGATGCAGCCTGGCCAATGCGGTCACCAGCCTCGGCGCATCCGTACGTATCTGATCGAACAGCCCGCCGCGACCCTCAGTGAACGAGACATGTGCAGCGAACGCCTCGCGAATGCGCTGCACCGCTGGCATGACCTGCCGTACCCACCCATCCAGCCGACCGGTCAGCGGTGCGGCGAGCGCGGCTTCCAACTCCTGCGAAGCCTCGCGCAGCCGAATTCGGTGGGCACGGACGGTCGCAAGCTCGGCCGAAGTGGCGGCCGCATCCTCTGGCATCGCATCCCGCCCAGCAGCACGACACGTCTTTCGTACAGCAAGGTGATGCCCGTACGGTGAGGCCGCCACCCCACAGCCGGTGCCATGGAAACGATCGGCGGAGTCACACCCGGCGCTTGAACACCCACACTGCGAGCGGGGCGAAGACGCCGGCGATGACGAGCGCCCACATGAGGCTCGCCATCAGCGGTTCGGCAACCGGCCCACCGACGAGAAGACCACGTGTGGCATCGGAAAGCTTGGTCACCGGATTGATCTTCACCCATGCCTGCAGCCAGCCAGGCATCGTCTCGGTCTCCACGAAGGCGTTGCTGACGAACGTGACCGGGAACAGCGCGGTGAATCCGAAGATCTGTACATGCTCGGGATCCTTGGCGATCACGCCGACGAGCACAGACACCCATGAGAAGGCGAGGGCAAAAGTAAGCAACAAGGCAACCGCGCCGATCAGTCCCATGACGGACGTGCCGATCCGGAAGCCGAGGATCGCGCCGACCGTGAGCAGCAGCGCAATCGACCATGCCTGCTTGACCTGGTCGGCCATGATCCGGCCTGCCAGCGGAGCCCATCGCGCGATGGGCAGCGAACGCAGCCTGTCGAAGACTCCCTTTGTCAGGTCGGTGTTGAGGCCCGTACCGACGTACATGGTGACGAAGAGCATGTTCATGACAATGATGCCGGGCAGAGCGAAGGTCAGATATTCGCCGGTCGAGCCGGCGATGGCGCCGCCGAAGACATAGGTAAAGAGCAGCACGAACATGATCGGCTGGATGCTAAAGTCGCCGAGCTCCCAGGGGTTGTGCCGAACCTGGACGATCGTGCGCCAGGCCAGGGTGAGGGTTTGCCGGACGCCCTCCGCCGGGCTCACCCGGGGGCTGAGAGCGGACGGCGTCGTCGTTGCAGGAATGGCGGTCATCGCGAACCCCTTCCGGCTTCCTCGGACTCGTCTTCCAGCTCCTCGGCCGGATGTCCGGTTAGCGAGAGGAAGACCTCATTGAGGCTCGCGCCGCGCAGCTCGAGCCCGGCAAGCAGGACACCGGCGTCGTCCAGCCGACGGACCACGGCCGGCACGACCGCAGGGTCAGCGATGGGAGCCGTGACGAGCTGTCCGCTCACCTCGGGTGCGGTTTGGGTCAAGTCCCCAACCACCGAGATCACAAGGGACAGATCCTCAGCATCAACCGGCCGGACAGCCAAGTTCTGGGCCCCTGTCTTGGCCTTGAGCTCGGCCGGAGTCCCGGTGGCGATCACCCGCCCGTGGTCGATGACCACGATGTCGTCGGCGAGCTGGTCGGCTTCGTCGAGATATTGCGTCGTGAGAAGCACCGTCGCCCCGCCCGCCACCAAGCCGCGGATGAGAGCCCATAGTTCAGTGCGGGCCCGGGGGTCTAGGCCGGTGGTCGGCTCGTCGAGATAGAGGATCTGTGGGCGGCCGACAAGACTGGCGGCGAGGTCGAGCCGGCGGCGCATGCCACCTGAGTAGGTCTTCGCCGCCCGGTCGCCGGCAGCTTCGAGCTGGAAGTCGGCGAGAAGGTCGCGTGCGCGCCGCTTCGCGTCCGCTCGCGGCATCCCGAGCAGCCGGCCAATAAGCAGGAGGTTCTCGGCGCCGGTGAGTGTCTCGTCGACCGAGGCGTACTGCCCGGTCAAGCCGATCAGCTGGCGAACCCTATGCGCGGCGTGAACCACGTCGTAGCCACCGACGGTGGCCCGCCCGGAATCCGGCTGCAGCAGAGTCGCGAGGATGCGAACCGCGGTCGTCTTGCCCGCCCCGTTGGGGCCGAGCAAGCCGAACACAGTGCCGGGGCGGGCCACGAAGTCCACCCCGTTGAGTGCAGTGGTATCTCCGAACCGCTTCACTAGACCCTCGGCCTGTATGCCTGCGGTCATGGGCGCTCCCGTCTCTGCTGCCGGCAGCATCCAGCCACCCGGCGTCCCACAGCCATCGTGCCGCACCGGACCGACAGTCTCGAACGAGCGAGATCAGCGGAGTGCCGAGCAGAACCCGCCGGCTCCAGTTACCGGAGGAGCGTCACCGGAAGCACGAGGCTAGCCGTCGTGTACCGATCCGGCGTAGTCGGGGACGTAGGTCTGCATCTCTGGCGGCGGCCGCTCATAGCCCTTCGACGGTGGCCGCGCCGGCAGCTCGAGACGCGGCCGCTGCACCCCGTAGTACGGAATCGTGGAGAGCAGATGAGCGATCATGTTGATTCGCGCTGCCCGCTTGTCCTCGCTGTGGACCACATACCACGGCGCCTCGGGGATGTCGGTGTACAAGAACATCTCGTCCTTTGCCCGCGAGTAATCCTCCCACCGGCTAATCGACTCCAGATCCATCGGCGAGAGCTTCCAGCGCCGCATCGGGTCCTCGAGTCTGCTCCGAAAGCGGTTCTCCTGCTCGGCGTCGCTCACCGAGAACCAGTACTTCCGCAGGAGGATGCCGTCCTCGACCAGCAAGCGCTCGAAGGTCGGGCACTGATGGAGGAAGCGCATGTACTCCTCCTTCGTGCAGAAGCCCATGACCCGTTCGACACCGGCGCGGTTGTACCAACTTCGATCGAACAGAACGATCTCGCCCGCGGCGGGCATGTGCTCGATATAGCGCTGGAAATACCACTGCGACCGCTGCCGTTCGGTCGGCGCGGGAAGCGCAACGATCCGCGCAACGCGAGGGTTGAGGTACTGCGTGACCCGCTTGATCGTGCTGCCCTTGCCGGCCGCATCCCGACCCTCGAAGACCACCACAAGCCGGGCGCCCTCGGCGCGCACCCATTCCTGCAGCTCCACGAGCTCCGCCTGAAGGCGCAGGAGCTCCTTCTCGTAGGGCTTCTTCGCCATTGTCACCGGCCGGTGGCCGTCGACTGAGGCTGCCGGCGCTGACCTTCGGCTCTGCTTAACGTCCTTCACGCGCTTCGTCTTGCCGGTCATCTGTGCGGCCTTTCCACGCCCGTCTTTCACCAGATACCGCGACCGTACGACTCACCGCACACGTTGAAAAGGACGGGCCGCACAGACTCTGGGGCGTGGTGACCGGCTCGGCTAGCAGTACGACCGGAGATCGGCGCGCGGACGCATCATGCCGTTCGCTCTTCGTGCACTGACCAGCCGGTCCGCCAGGTCGCCGAGGTCCGCGATCCCATAATCAGCATGCAAGCCGCGGAGTGCGGCGATGGTAGCTCCGGCGGCGTACCCGGCGTCGATGCCCGGCTGGGAATCCTCGACGACCAGGCAGTGAGCCGGGTCCACCCCCAGTCGGGCGGCCGCCACAAGGTACGGGTCCGGGTGCGGCTTACCACGAGCGCTGTCTTCGGACGTGACAAGGAGCGGTGGCGCGATCCCGGTCGCGCCGAGCCTTGCGACGGCCAGCCGCCGGTCGGCGCTTGTCACTACAGCCCATGGCAGGCGCAGGAGCGCAACGGTGCGCAGCAGGTGCGCGGCGCCGGCGCCCAGCCGGACATCGTCGAGGTCGCCGTACTGCAAGTCGAGTTGACGTTGCGCTGCGCGAGCCACTGCCCGATCATCTGCCCGGGGCAACATCGCTCGTACGGTCGTCAACGCCGGGCTTCCATGGAGCATGGGCCTCAACGCGTCCATGGCCACCGCGTACTCCGTGGCCCAGGCAACCCACGCACGTTCTACGGCTGCGTCCGAGTCGACCAGCGTGCCATCCATGTCGAGCAGTACTGCGTCGATCTCGTCGAGCGGCCTGGGCACCGTCGCCTCCGAATAAACTCGTTCTACGAGCATAATTGGTCCTGGTGGGATCTGCTAGAGGGCCGTCGAGAACGACAGCTAGGAAAGGATTAACCGTGACGCGACCAGCGCGCCAACTCGCCGGCGCGATGCGGGCTCAGGGCGCTCTGGCGTTGCTGCGCTGCGCGCATCAGAACCCTGACATCACGCGGGCGGAGGCAGCTAGCAGGCTCGGCCTCAGCAGCGGGTCGGCCACCGAGATTATGGGGCGGTTGCGGGCGGCACGACTGCTCGATGAGGGACCCGCTCGTGCGACCGGTGTCCGTGGGCGACCGACGGGGGTGCTGGTCCCACACCCCACCGGTCCACTCGTGGCCGTGGTCGAGATCACGCATGAGACGTGGCGGGTCACCACGGCGGAGATCGGCGGAAGGCTCGCCCCTGCTGCGGTCCACCACCATCACGGAAGCGGCGACCCTGGCGCTCTCCTTCAAGAGGTCTCGATGGCGCTGGCCGGCCTGCATCGCAGGTACGGCGCACGGCTGCGTGCCGTGGCAGTGTCGGTTCCTGGCAGCGTCCAGGGCAGCCTGTTGGTACAGGCGAGCAACCTGCGGTGGCGTGATGTCGATCTCGGCGTTCTCGCTCACGTCGGTCCGGTCCAGCTCCCCCTGACGGTTGGGAACGATGCCTCCCTCGCCGGACTGGCCGAGGCATTGCGTGGCGCCGCACACGGCGTGACAGTGGCTCTGCACCTCACCGTCGAGGTCGGGGTCGGCGGAATCCTTGTCGTGGATGGTCGACCCATGCTCGGTGCCACTGGAGCGGGAGGCGAGTTCGGGCATATGCCGCTGGGGCCGGCTGACCTGCGCTGCCCTTGCGGTGCGTACGGCTGCTGGGACCTCGCTGTCGACGGACGGGCCATGGCCCGCCATCTCGGCCGTCCGGAGCCCGTCGACCCGCGGACGTTCGCTGACGAGGTGCTGCTGGCGGCCCGTGCCGGCCAGCCCGAGTCCAGCGCGGCGGTCCTTGAGACGGCCGCCGCACTCGGTCGCGGTATCGCCGCCCTCGTCAACGCCCTCGACCCCGCGATCGTCACCCTCGGCGGCCTGGGCGCCGACCTGCTGGAGGTCGGCTCCAAGCCGCTAGGGGCTGTGTTGGCACGAGGAGTCATGGCGTGGCGCCATGGCACCGCGCCACCAGTGGTCGCGGCCACGCTGGGCCCAGACGGACCGGCCATCGGTGCAGCCGAGAGCGCGATGAGCGGACTGCTTACCGAGCGGGCACTCGCCGACGCGATATAAGGAAGCCCGCGCCGGTTAGGCCGGTGCGAGAGGTCCGGGCGGGCCGCCCAGCGAGCGGAGTTGAAATGCCAGGGCGATCTCGATGATGCCGAGCGCGACGAGCCAGATGCCCAGCACGATGGCGAGAGCCACGAGTGAGATGTCCGGATAGGCCAACACCACGATGCCGGCCACGATGCTGAGAAGAGCCAGGATGATGGTCCATCCTCGTCCTGGCACTTCGCGGTGCCCGATTGCTGTGAACAGCTCGATGACGCCGTTCACGATCCAGAAAATCCCTAGCAACAGGGCAAGCGCGGCGATCGTCACGTTGACGTGCCGCAGTGCGTAGATGCCGACGATGAAGGCCAGCACTCCGAGCAGCGCAAAGAGCACTCGGGTACCGCCGGGCGCATCATCGATCGCCAGTGCCGATACGAATCGGAAGATGCCGGCCAATATGAGCTGGATTCCGAACAAGACTGCGACGACCACGATCGTCTTGTCCGGCCAGACGAGCACGACGATCCCCAACCCAACCGTGACGATTCCGAAGAACAGAACCCATCCCCAGGCTCGGCCGATACCGGCCAGAACTTCGGCGATGTCTGAGCGTGCATCAAGGGCCATCTGGTACTCCTTCGCGGTTCACC
>DATBRJ010000357.1:0-6637 GCA_036560395.1 Actinomycetes bacterium
AACGGTCTGAGCTTCGACCCGAACATCTCAGGCAACGGCCGGTACGTCGCGTTTATATCCGAGGCGTCGAACCTCGTTCCAGGAGACACGAATGGTCTCGTTGACGTTTTCGTCCGCGATCTGCTCAAGGGCGAGACCACCAGGGTCTCCGTGTCCTCAGCGGAGCGGCAAGGAAACAACATCAGTATCGGACCGGTCATCTCCTTCAGTGGTCGATATACAGCATTCGTCTCGGGCGCTACCAACCTCGTGCCCGGCGACACGAATGATCTCTTCGACATCTTTCTTCGGGATCTCAGGAGAGGCACGACAGAGCGGGTCAACGTGAACTCTGACGAGCGACAGGCGCGCGGAGGCGATCCGTTCGACACCGGCTTTCCGGAAACCATCTCCCGGAATGGTCGCTTCGTATCCTTCGATTCGAACGCGACCAATCTCGTGCCCAGGGATACGAACGAGTCGTTCGACGTCTTCGTCCGGGATCGCCGGGCCGGACGTACGACCCGAGTCTCCGTGGACAACGCAGGCCGGCAACTGGACGGCCACAGCCTCACCGGCCCGATGTCGGAGAACGGCCGCCTGGTCGTCTTCTGGACGCTTCCCGACCGGTTGGTTCCCGGCGATCCGTTCCGCCAGGAGAACCTGTTTGTTCGCGACCGCCTCAAGGAGCGGACCAGTCTGCTGACCGTCGGCTTGGGCGGAGCGCAGGCCAACGACGCGCACGGTGGCTCCGATATCTCCGCTGATGGCCGGCACATCGCATTCTTTTCTTTTGCGTCGAATCTGGTCCGCGGTGACACCAACGGCGAAGCAGACATCTTCGTACGTGACCTGCGCTGATCGGCGGCCTTTGCCTAGAGCCTTGGCCGTCAGGCGCTCGGCTGAGGTATGCGAGGTTTAGAGAGCGCTGTTCGAGGCCCTCGGCTTCCTCGTTCTCGGCCTTGGGTCTAGAGCTTTCGCCGGCACGGCCCGGACGCACGTTCCGCGGTCGAAGAATTCGATCTATCCGGAACAACTAGGCCTCACTACTTGACCCACATCTGAGAAAGCACCGGGCCGTTGAATTGGCTGCTCTGGTAGTTGCCAACGCGGTTGGACACGAAGATGGGCGTCGTGTCGTTTGACAGCGGCACGACAAAGGACAGGTCGACGAGCTTGTGATCAATGTCGGCCCACAGCCGGACGGCCTCGCTGGGGTTGCTGGCTTCGAGGGTGACCGCCTTGTTTGCGGCGGCGTCCAAGGCGGGCTTACACGCGGTCGCGTAACCCCACCCACCGGCGGCGACGGAAGCACAGTCGTCGCCGTTGTAATAGAAGTTCGACGGCGACGGAAAGTCTGCTTCCCACCCGCCATAGGACACCTGGGCCTTGTGATCAGGGGTGCTGAAGTAGCGAAGGCTTTCAGGTTTCGCCTCGTACTCCTTGATGTCGGCGTGGTAACCGATGTCGGTCAGCACGGATTTCAGGAACAGCGTCGTCCTGTGCCATGACGGCTCGGCCAGCCCGTGCACGGTGACGTGCATGCCTTTCGTGTCGGACTCCTCGACGAGCTTGCGCGCGGTCGCCAGGTCGGGGCCGTGATATTCGCCGTTGTCCGGGTTAACCGTGTACGGGCAGTACGGCTGGTAGCCGGGGAAGTTTCGGGGCAGGATCTGACAGGTGGGCATGCTCGTCGGGAGCCTGTCGCCATTGCGCCGTACCCACTTGTCCCGGTCGACAGCGTAATTGAACGCACGGCGGGCCTTGGGGTTGTTGAACGGTGCGAGCCGGGTGTTCAGTACGACCCAGTGCGTGATCGGCTGCTCTTGCAGGTGCAGCCTGGTGGGGAAGCGGTCGTGGACGGAATCGAGCAGACCGCCCGGGAGCCTGCCGGCTGGACTGTCGGCGAGCTGCACCAGATCGGCCTTGTTCTGCTCGACCAGTCGCTCGGCGGTAGCGAGGTCCTCGCGCTGGTAGTGGATGCGGTCCACGAAGCCCGCTTGCTGCGCGGCGTAGGACCACTGCGTGAAGTATGGGTTGCGTACCAGGTCGAATCCGGCCGCCTTGCGGTATCCGCCGGTCTGCTTCAGCTCCTGGTAGCCCCCGATCTTGTAGGGGCCGGTGCCGGGGATTGGGGTCGTCGCCTCGGTGAGGGGCGTGCCAGGCGGCATCGGATAGAGGAAGAGGGTGAGCTTGTAGGGCAGGTCTGGGTCCGGTTCGGTGAGGTGGAAGGTGACCGTGCCCGTGCTGTCGTCGGTGGTGATGCCTTGGGCGAGATCACAGTGCTTCGGCTGCTTCGTACAGGTCTCCGCGCCCCTGACGTTCCAGAAGAAGGCATGATTGTCTTCCTTAGAGATCAGCTGCCGGTGCAGCCCGAGGACGAAGTCGCTCGCTTTGACAGTGGTCCCGTCCGAGTAGCGGATGCCTCTGCGCAGCGTGAACGTGTAGGTCAGCCCGTGGTCGGTCGGCGCCGGTATCGCCCGTGCCAAGTCCGGCACCAGGGTCCACCCAGAGAGGGCGCCCACGTTCCGAAACGCCACAAGCCCGTCGTAGACCAGCCGCTCGGCCTCGATGGTGTCCTTGGGGGCCGGGACTGCCGACGGATCGATGCCGGTGAAGTCGCCCGGCACCACTGGAGTGACGATCGTGAGGGTGCCGCCGACGTGGGCCCGGTCGGCGAACGCGCCCGCGGCGACCCAGAGCTTGCCGCCGATGGTCGTCATCGTGTGCGGTGCAGCGCCGACCGAGAACGGTTTGCCCTTCAGCTGTCCGGTCCGGGCGTCGATCCGCGCGACAGTGCCATCGAACTCGTCGGCGACCCAAATCGTGTTCTTGGTGGCGGCGAGCGACACCGGCCCGTCGCCGACGGGGATCGTGGTCATGTTGTTGGTGACCGGATCGATCCGGGACACCGATTGCGACAGCGAGTTGGCAACCCAAACCGTTCCCGCGGCTAGGAGGATGCCGCGCGGGCCGGAACCGACCCGCACCCCGGCGGAGGCTTCCTTGCCGGTAGTGGTATCGATGTTGGTCACGGTGTTGTCCCGGGCGTTGGCCACCCACAGTGTTTTGCCGTCGAGGGCGAGCCCGTCCGGCCCGTTACCGACCCCGATGGGAGGGTCCTCCTTGCCGGTGATGGGGTCGATGCGCTGGATCGTGTTGTCGCCGGAGTTCGCGACCCACACCCCGGTGTCGTCGCCGACGATCGCTGCGGGCCGGGTGCCGATCGGGATGGTACGGACGACTTGGTTACTGTCGGCGTTGATCCGTGACACCGAATCGGCGTTGAAACTCGCGACCCACACATCCCGTCCGGTCACGGTCAGCGCGGTCGGGGCGAGGCCCACCGGGATCGTCTGCACGATCCGGCGGTGTTTCGGGTCGACCCGGACCACTGTGTTATCCGCGCGGTTGGCCACCCATAGCGACCCGGCGCCGTACGCGATCGCCTCGGGCGCGAGCCCAGTCGGCAGCCCGTCGGTCAACGTGCCATCCGAGTGCAACACGCCGATGCCATTCGCGGGAAGCGCCGCCAGCGTCGATTGCGTCGCGGTTCGCACCACCATGACTGTGAGCGTCGCGGCGACCAGCAGCGCCGTTCCGGCCGCGGCCCAGACCAGCCGCCGCCGGCGTCGGGCCGGCGACGCGCGGCCGCCCGCCGCGGCCTCTCGGACGGGGCCGGGCGGGTGCCAGTCCAGCGCCGGATCCTGCGCCAGGATCGATGCGTGTAGCTGCTGGATCGGGCGGCCCGGTTCGATGCCGAGTTCCTTGTCGAGCAGCGCGCGCAGCGTCCGGTAGCCGGCCAGCGCGTCGGACTGCCGGTCAGCCCGGCACAGGGCGAGCATCCGCTGCCCGTGCAGCCGTTCTCGCAGCGGATCGGCGGCGATCAACGCATCTAGGTCCGGGATCAGCGACCGATGCTCACCCAACCCGAGCCGGGCGTCGATCAGCGCCTCGGTCGCCGCCGCGCGCAGTTCGGCGTACCGGGCCGCGACTGGCGGGACGAACCCGTAGTCGGCCAGATCGGCCAGTACCTCGCCCCGCCACAACCCCAACGCGGCCGTCAGCGCGGCCTTCCCAACCTCGAAATCGGCCCGCTCGACCGCGGCCAGACCGCGCGTCACCAGGTCCTCGAACTCCACCGCGTCCACCCGGTCGCCGTCCAGGACCAGCCGATAGCCATTGCGATCGGTGGGGATGTACCGACTCCGGGCGCTCTTGTCCCGCCCCGGCTCCAGCGCATCCCGCAGGTGCGACACATAGGTCTGCACCGTCTGCGCGGAGCCGGCCGGGACCCGCTCACCCCACAGCACATCGGCCAGTACCGACACGCCGACCGGCGCGCGACCGCGGGTCAACAGGAACGCCAACACCGCCCGCTGCTGCCGACCACCGAGCGGGACCGGCTCGCCTGACCGTTCCACGGTGAGTGGACCCAGTATCTGCAGCGACAAGCCGCCAGGCTGAACGCCCGCATCCGGCGCCATCGCGGACCCCGCAATCCCCCAATGTTCAGCGCCAGAATACGCATCCGGGCGCCGCTTTGCGCCCGATCTTCCAAGCGGTTTCCAAGCCCGGACCGGCCCAACACAAGCGATTGTCAAGGCCGCCGGTGTGCCATTGCCACGCGGCTCTTCCGCGGCCAACCCGGTCGGTAGCCGATCTCCACGAAGGCGCGTGTGCATGACTAGATGCCCCACGCTCAGCGCCATAGCGGCGTTGATCACCGCGACCCTGTGGATGCTGACATCAGCAGCCACAGCGTCAGCGACCCAGAATCCAGCCCCTGGCTTTGGGAACTACCCGATCGCGCCAAACCCGACCGTTGTCACCAAGGTGATTCACGACGGCACCCCGCTGTGGGTGTTCGCCCTCGTCGCCATGTCCGTCGGGATCGAGGTCACCCTCGCGTGGCAGTCGGTCCGCACCGACCGCACCGAGCGAGTGGCCACTGATCGGATCCCAGCACGCCTGAACGAAACATCATCACGTCTCGGAGGCTAGTCATGTCCCACCACATCCGAGGGTTGCGTAGAGCCCTGTCCCTCGCAGCGGCCGGTGCAATCGCACTGACGCTCGCGAGCACCCAGGAGGCCCAGGCGATCACGAACGGACAGCCGGATGGCAACGGCCACCCGAGCGTCGGACTCATGGTTCTCCATGAGCCCGGTGAGGGTCTCTTCCGGTTGTGCTCAGGCTTTCTGATCGCGCCAAATCAGTTCATGACAGCCGCACACTGCCTGGCGTTCCTGCCTGGATCCGGCCTCATTCTTGACGGTGTCACCTTCGACCCAGTGTTCGACCCCACCGCCGTCAATATTGTCCCGGCAGCATCGTTCACGGTGGACCCGCAATTCACGGGCAGGGATAACGGCGATCGGCATGACATGGGAGTGATCACGCTCGGGGCAAGCGTGGCGACCGCACCTGTCCGGCTACCCACGGCGGGTCTGCTTGACCAACTCGCGGCACAGGGAGGCCTGCGCGGCCAGCAGTTCACAGTCGTCGGGTATGGCGTGGTTGGCACGACGAACGGAGGAGGGCCGCCGCAGCCGATCGACTTCGACCAAGCGGTGCGCAGAGTCGCGATGTCTCCATTCATGTCGCTGTCCCAGAACATGCTCAAGCTGCTCGGAGAGAACAACGCAACCGGCGAGGGCGGCGTCTGCTATGCCGACTCCGGCAGCCCCAAGCTCCTGAACGTCAATGGGCAGGACCTCGCAGTCGCCATCACCACGTTGGGGGACGCCCAGTGCGAGGCAATGAGCTCCAACTATCGGCTGGACACACCCTCCGCGAGGGGCTTCCTAGGACAGTTCGTCTCGTTGCCATAGGCCGTCCGCCCGAGCGACCGGGAGATGGGTGGATCAAGAAGGGGCTGTACCATGCGAACGCGACTGTTGCCTGTGTCGGTAACCACAATCGCAGGGCTTGCAGCGCTTGCAATCCTCAGCGGGTCGGCCAGCGCAACCGAACCCTCGGGCACGACAACGGAGCTTGTCGCCCGTGCAACGATCACCGGCGGCTACACGGCTCAGGTAGAAGGATTCAAGATCAAGCTCAAGGGGCTGGTGGACGTTGCTGTTGTCCACGTGACCTTCCAGCCAGGCGGCACTCTGGGCTGGCATTCACATCTCGGCGCCACGCTCGTTGCGGTGAAGAGCGGAACCGTGACCCGTGTCAACGCGGACGGCTGCAATCCCCAAAGCTTCAGCGCCGGTCAAGGCTTCGCCGAAGGCCCGACGCTGGTGCACGTGGCACTGAACAAGGGCTCGGAACCGGCCGAGACGTACGTCACCTTCATCGTTCCGGTGGGCGCTCCTCTCCGGATCGACGAGTCGGCGCCGCCGGACTGCGCTACGTAAGGCGTACGGGCAGCCGTAGTCATCGCGCTGATCAAGTACTCGTGCGTGCGGCCCCGAGAGCGCCGCTCATTCGTGAGGGGGACTGGAAGAACGGGCTGGTGTTCGTCGGGGCCCGCCTGGGCTGGATGAGGACGAGTCCTTCGTCAGCGACCCAGCCGTGGGTGCTGGGGAGCTCCGGCAGCCTCTGCATGACGAGGCGATTCGCGGCCAGGATTAGCCATGTAGGCAGGTCCGTGCCCCGCAGTGCGTCTACGCTCGACACGGAGGTCGAACGTGCAGATCCGCCTGCTGGG
>DATBRJ010000358.1:0-2369 GCA_036560395.1 Actinomycetes bacterium
GGGTGCTGACCGCCGCCGAGATCCTGGAGATCCGCGGTGGGCAGATCGTACGGGGCGAGCTGATCTACGACGCGGAACAGTTGCGCAAAGCGATGTCACAGGGTGCGTAGTCGGGTGGCTCTGCCGGTGAGGTAGTCGCGCTCGGCGAGGCTGGTGGTGCGGCCGGCGGCCCGCAGGTAGTGCGTGATCGCACCGTTGGGGTCGCCGGCCATCTCCAGCAGGTGCGCCCGTACCGCGTCGAGCCGGTGGTGGCCGGGCAGGCGACTGTCGATGCCGGCGAGCGCGGCCAGACCGGCGTGAGGGCCGTCGACCATGGCCAGTGCGATGGCCCGGTTGAGCGTGGCCATCGGGTTGCCGGTCATGCGTTCCAGCAGGCCATAGACGGCGAGAATCTGGGGCCAGTCGGTCTGCTCCGCGGTGGCGGCTTCGTCGTGGATGGCGGCGATGGCGGCCTGCAGCTGGTACTCGCCGATCGCCCGTCTCGGGAGGACTGCCGTGAGCAGCGCGACGCCCTCGGCGATGAGCGCCTGGTCCCAGCGGGTGCGGTCCTGCTCGGCGAGCGGAACGAGCTCGCCGAGCGGCCCGGTGCGGGCCGGGCGGCGCGCGTCGGTGAGCAGCATGAGGGCGAGCAGCCCGGTCACCTCGGGCTCGTCGGGCAGCGCCCGCTGCAGGGCGCGGGTCAGCCGGATCGCCTCACCGGACATGTCGGTGCGGGTCACCTGTGGGCCGGTGCTGGCGGCGTACCCCTCGCTGAAGATCAGGTAGAGCACTCGCAGGACGGTGCGCAGCCGCTCGGTCCATTCGTCGCCGGTGGGCATCCGGAACGGGATGTTCGAGGCTTTGATGCGCTGCTTGGCGCGGCTGATCCGTTTGGCCATGGTGTCTTCGGGGACCAGGAACGCGGTCGCGATCTCCGCGGTGCTCAGCCCGCCGACGGCGCGCAGGGTGAGCGCGATCGCCGAACCGGGTGTGAGCACGGGATGGCAGCACAGGAACAGCAGCACCAGCGAATCGTCCTTACTGGACGGTTCGGCCGGAGCGGCCGGTTCCCGGGCGGCGGCGAGGTCTTCGCGGTGGCGGCGGGCCTCGTCGGCGCGCCAGATGTCGGTGAGCCGGCGGGCGGCGACGGTGACCAGCCAGCCCCGCGGGTTGCTGGGCGTGCCCTCGTCCGGCCACTGAGTCGCGGCGGCGAGGAGGGCTTCTTGCACGGCGTCCTCGGCGTCGGCGAAGTCGCCGTGGCGGCGTACCACCACGGCGAGGACCTGCGGCGCCAGCTCGCGCAGCAGGTCCTCGACGTCGAGGCTGGCGTTCACCACTCCGGCGGCGGGGCGTCCATGATCGGCCGAACCACGATCGGCTTACGGGTAGGCGTCCCACCCGGGCCGGGCGTCGCCGAGGTCCGCGCGGCGATCTCGATGGCCCGCTGCTCGCTGTCCACATCGACCATCCAGAAACCGGCCAGCAATTCCTTGGCTTCCGGGTATACGCCATCGGTGATCACCGGAGCGCTGACCCCGTCACTGGCGACGATCTTCGTGGCTTCCGGCCCGGCCAGTTTCTCCGCGGCGATCAGCTCGCCGGCCTCGGTCATCTCCTGGTGGATCTGCTGCATATGCGCCCAACTCGCCTTGACGTCGTCCGATGTCCACTCCTGGACCGGGTCGCCGGGTGAGTGCGTCATCATGATCAGGTACTTCATCGCGGGCTGCTCCTGTCGTCGGTGCGCCCCTCCGGGCGCCTTCACCCTACGGTCGGAGCTGGCCGGCGGCGCTGGACATCGACCGTGCCCGCCGGCCCGGATGTGTGGCACCTGCGGTCAGTGGTGTTGGCGGGACAGTTTGCGGGGTGACGGTGTGCCGGTCTCGATGTAGTGCCTGAGGTCGTCGAGCAGGTGCCGACCGTCACGCAGGACACGAGCGAGGATTACGGTTCGGGCGAGCCAGCCGAGGATGCCATGGGTAGTGAACTCCGCGGCGATGTCGACCCGGCACTGTGTGGCACTCAAGGCCGTGATGGTCCACGTGTTGCGGGCGGTGGTGACGAAGGCGGGCAACCCCGCGGTGGCTTGGTAGGTCAGGGTCCGGTTCGCGACGTCGAAGCAGACGATGGTTTCAGTGACCCGCGGCAATGCCCGGATGCCGGTCTCACACACTCGCGCCGGGACCGGAGCGGCCGGGTCGGTGACGCCAGGACCGGCCGTGGCTGGGGCCGAGGCGGGAATGGCCGCGGCCCACTCGCCGATGCGATCGAACCGGTGGGCGATGGCCTCCCACACGGTGTCGGCGGGCGCGTCGATGACAATGTGCTGTCTCAGTGCGGTCATGGCTATGAGCATCACGCGTCGTGGCGACACGCGGCGATTCCCTTGC
>DATBRJ010000359.1:0-17264 GCA_036560395.1 Actinomycetes bacterium
CGGGCTGGCGCAGGCGCTGCTCGGCGACCCGCGGCTGCTCGTGCTCGACGAGCCGACCACCAGCCTCGACCCGGCGCAGCGCGCCGACCTGCGGCGCACGCTCTCCACCCTCGGCCACCGCTCGACGGTGCTGCTCTCCACTCACCAGACCGAGGACGTCGCGGCGCTGTGCGAGCGGGTGGTCGTGCTCGCGGGCGGGGCCATCCGCTTCGATGGCGCCGTCACCGACCTGGTCGCCACCGCGGTGGGGAGGGTCTGGCTGGCCGACGAGCCCGGTGACGACGCGTTGGTCAGCTGGCGCACCGGCACCGGCCGTCACCACGTCGTCGGCGGCACGCCGCCGGCCGGCGCGGACCCCGCCGAGCCCACCCTCGAGGACGCCTACCTGCTCATGCTCGGGCCCGACGCGCGGCGGGTCCGCGCACCCGCCTGACCTGCCAGTCCGGCACTGTCGCCACTTCTCTGTCACTCACGCCCCACCACGCTTGGAGAAACCATGAGCAGTCTTTCCGTGTCCGCGTCCGGCATCGCCGGGCACCGGGCGATGGCCATCATCGAGGCACGCCGGATGGCCCGCCACCCCGTCTTCCTGCTCGGTGTCGTCCTCGCCTACGTCGTGCTGGCGCTCTTTCTGGCCCTCAACGACGACGAGGTGGTCCCCGACGTGCTGACCCTCCCGGTGCTGGGCGCGTTCTACATCGGTCTGACCAGCGTGATCGCCGCCGCGCGGCTCACCCGTTCCACCGAGGTCGCCGTCGAGGCGGTCGCCACCGCGCCTGGCACAGAGGCACGCCGTACACTCGCGCTCGCCGCGGCCGGGATCCCACCGCTCCTGGCCGGGCTGGCGTTCTCGGCCGCTGTCGTCATCGACGCGCAGGTGCAGGGCGTGGCCGCGCAGGAGTGGTGGTTCGACACGCTGCCCGACTGGCAGGTGTGGAGCATTGTGCTCCTCTGTCCGGCCGCGTGCCTCGGCGGTGCGCTGCTGGGCGTGCTCACCGGCCGCTGGCTGAGGTTCCGGGGCGCTTCGGCCGTCGTGGTGGTCGCCCTCATCGTGGTGAGCTTGCTCGGGCAGGTCCCGCTCCTCGAGACCGGAAGCTCGGAATGGCGGCTCTGGGTGCCGTGGGCTATGTTCCACTCCGGCACCGACGCGGACGGCACCCAGACGCTGTTGGCCGGCAACCCCGGGGCGTACCTCGGCTACCTGCTGGCCCTGGGGGCCCTCGCGGTCCTGGCGGCGATGTGGCACGACCGCACGGCCCGGACGCCGAGGTTCCACACGGTCATCGCGGCCCTCGCGACGACCGCGCTGGCACTCTTCGCCCTCGGGGTCATGACCGGCAACCACGACAACCGGGTGTCCGAACCAATCCCGTTCAAGGTGAAGAGTTGAGCGCTCGGCTCTGGTACCTACGGCGCGGAGTCGCGTGGCTCCCGGTCCTGGTGGGCTGTGGCGTCGCTGCCATCACCGCGCTGCTCCTGGCGCGGTGGCCAGACGCGGCCGTCGTACTCGCACCCGCACTCCTCGCCTGCTGTGCGGCCGCAGCCGCGTTCGTCTACGACGAGGACGCCCTGCCGGTGGTGGCCGTGACGCCACGGGGCACGCGCTGGCGGCGCGCCAACCGGCTCGCCGCGGCGCTGGTGCCGTTGGCGGTGTGGGCCGTGGTGGTGGCACTCCGACCGGGAGACGTGCCGCTCGCGCGGCAGGGGTGGTGGCTGGTGGGCGGCGCCGCTGTCCTGCTCGTCGCCGGCTCGGCGGCCCTGGCATCGCGCCGGCTCGTGCCGGCGCCCGGCGCTGCGCTCGCGCCGGTGGTGGCTGTGGCTGTGGTGGCGCCGGTGACGTTCGCGGGGTTGTTCAGTTGGGGCACCCTCTACCCGATAGGCGACTTCCCAGACCCCGTGCGGACGGTGTGGCTGGGGGTCGCGCTCAGCGGCGCTGCAGCCTGTGCCGTGGCCCTGCGGCCGGGACTGCGCCCCTGAGGATCACTCCGGCGCTGGCGCATCAGTCTCGACGGGATACGCGGCGGAATGACGCACGGGCTGCTGCCCCGGCATGATGCGGCGGAGCCCGATCCACGTCCTGCCTGACCGTTTGTTTGCAGTGCTCAGCGCTTTGACGGAGGGCAGGTAAGTCGCCTTACTTCGGGAGAGTTCTTGAAGCCAACCGATCTGTCCGCTGTCAGACTCGGTCCCATGCGCCACATCCTTCCGACGTGGAATCCGGGCCTACATAACGACGAGCAGTGGTCTCCCGAGCAGTGGGAGATCGAGATGGTTGACGGCACGTCCGAAAGCCGGACCTACGACGGCCGTTGGAGCGTCGGTAACCGTGTCCAGGGCATCGAGCCCGGCGACCGCGCCTACCTACTCAGGCAGGGCACACATGGGCGCGGGCTCGTCGCAATCGGTGACATCACGAGCGAGCCATCCACCGATGACTCCTGACCTGACGACGGCGGGACAGCACAGTACGTCTACGTGACCTGGCTCGAAGCGGTACCTCTTGTACAGCGAGTGGACATCCACGATCTGAAGGCAGCCATACCCGCGGTCAAGTGGGACAACATTTACAGCTCCGGGCGCGACATCACCGAGCATGGCGCGGCCCTCGAAGAACTCTGGTTCGGACAGGCGACCGAGGCGGCTCCTCTTCCACCAGTCGTCCAAGGCGCCGGGTTTGGTACTGCAGAGCAGAACCGGAAGGTCGAGAAGGCCGCTGTCCAGCACGTCACGGACGCCTACGAGGCAGAGGGCTACCAAGTTACGAGCGTCGAGGCTGCGCGCTGCGGCTGGGACCTCACCACCGCTCGCGGCAACGAGGAGCTCCACGTGGAGGTGAAGGGAGTCGCTGGCTCACTGGTCCGGTCCTTCCTGACGGCGAACGAGCACAAGGCCGCGCGGGTGGATGTGAACTGGCGTCTCGTCGTCGTACGGATGCTCTCGGTGAGCCGGGTTGGTGCGAACTGGACGGCCCTACGGCGGTCTCCTACGCCGAGCCCGCGCTCTTTCAAGTTCGCCTCCCCGACGAAGCGTTCGCCGACTGACTCATGCGCCGGTGACCGCTGACGTGGCGGATTGACTCAAGGTTCACGAGTGGTCGCAGGGGCGATGAGGGTGCCACGATCGTCGAGTGCCGTCCGATCCGCCGACCTACCGGGAGCTGGCCGAGCGTGCTTGGGCCTGGGTGCTGACCCAGGTGCGTCGGGACGCTGAGGGGGTTTGGCTCGCCGAACATCCGGAGCAGACCATGCGAGGGGAGTTCGCCGTCGGCATGCACTCCGGTGTGGGCGGGTTGGCGCACGCGATGGCGGAGATCCGGCTGACTCGGCCCTTGACGGCCGCAGAGCTCGCCGTTGGCGAGGAGATCTGTGAGTCGCTCGTCGACCGCATCTCCCAGCAGACGGCATACGACTACTTCGACGGGCTGACCAGCACGATCGGCGTGCTCATCGCACTGGATGCCGAAGGTGCAGATCTGGCGGTCGGCCGGTTGCGGGAGCTCGCCACGCCGGTCGGGTGGCCATCGTCGTGGATCGAGCCGCCGCGGGCAACCGTCGACGGACGCTGCAACGACGCCACCTTGGGCACGGCCGGCGTCCTGCTCGGCGCCCTGTGGGCGCAGCGGCACCAGGTGCCGGACGCGTCAGAGCTTGCCGCGGAGGCCGTCGACATCCTGGTCGCCGAGACGGAGCCGCGCGACGGTGGGGCGTACTGGCCGTTCGTACCGTTGCGCTTCCTGCTCGGCGACGACGTCCAGATGCCGAACTGGTCGCACGGTCAAGCGGGGACCGCTGCCGCGCTCGCGGCTGCCGGGATGACGCTCGACCGACCCGACCTGGTCGCCCTGGCCACGTCGGGCGCCGAGTACTTGCTGACCCTCGCCGACACCACCGACGGCGGGCTGCGTCTGCCGCACCGGATCCCCGGACTCCCCGACCTGGACACGTTCACCTACTCCTGGTGTCACGGACCGACGGGGACCTCCTTGCTGTTCGCGGCCCTCGACAGGGCCGCAGTTTCGGCCGTCGGTAGCCGCACGCCGGCCGAACTCGAAGCGGCGTGCGTGCACTCACTGCAGGTCTCCGGGATTCCCGAGCGGCTCTATCCAGGCTTCTGGGACAACGACGGCCGCTGCTGTGGAACGGCGGGCGCCGGTGATGTCATGCTGAACGTGTGGCAACGCCACGGCCGTGATGCTGACCTCGCCTTTGCCCTCACCCTCGGCGACGCCCTCGTCAGTCGCGCTCTCGATGATGGCACGCACGCCTTCTGGCGCTTCGTCGAACACCGCAACGAGGATCCACTGCTGCCGCCCGGCACGGGTTGGATGCAGGGTGCGGCCGGCATCGCCGCCTACCTGTACCGTCTCGCCCGGGTCCTCGAACAGGGCCGCGAGGCTGAGGCCGTCGCCCGCATGGACACCTGGTGGACACTCCCGGCCTGATGGCCGCCGATGCGCGGCCGAGCGCGGCGGTGTGACTGAAGACGTCGAGCAGCACCCGCGCTTCGCCGGCGGCTACGAGCTGGCGACACGCAACGTCAGCGACTTCTCCACCACGGCCGGGCTGCCCATCATCAACCCGTTCGACTAGCCTGCCCGATCTGGGCGGAACTGATGCATCCACTCCGCGCTCGGAGGTGCGGGCACGGCACCCCTCAGACGCCGGCGACGTAGGCGGTGAGGAAGTGGACGCCGTGACGGTCGAGGTTGCCGCGGGCGCGGTCGTAATGTTCGGTGGTCCTGGGGTCGGCGTGGCGGGCCAGGATCTGCGCATCGCGCAGCGGGACGCAGGCATCCAGCGCATTGGTTATCGCGGCGTGCCGCAGCGAGTGAGGGCTGATATGCCGCGGGATCCGCGCGGCCTTCGCGATCCGCTGCACCATCCGGCACACGTCACATCGATCGGCTTCCCGGAGAATGGAAGCAGCAACACGAAGAGGTCATGGGTTCAAATCCCGCCACCCCGACCCCTGTGATGTCTCGGGACACCGTCGCCGGCGACATGGTCGTCATGGCCGTGGGTGTGGGCGACGGTAAGCCCGTAGCCGTCGCGGGGATTGTCGGCCAGCCAGGCGGCGATCAGCTCGTCGACGGTCCGGCGCAGCGGGAAGTATGACGGGTTAGCCGTGGCGCCGGTGTCCAGCAACAGCGCCTGCGAGTTGCCGAACAGCAGGAACATGAACGGGGCCGCCTCGTGGCTGACCGACTTGTTCTGCCGCAGAATCACCGTGTGCGGGTCGTAGGCGTGCATCTGGATCTCAGGTGCCGGATCGTGCTTGGCCGACGGCCAGCCCGCGTGCCAACTGACCTCGAGGTTCCCTGCCTCGGCCGAGCCATCACTGAAATCCAGCATGCGCGCATGCTAGAGGACGAGGTTCGACATTGGCCGCCGGACCGTTGAGCGTGTATCTGGGCCAGTGGGCTGGAGACTCTCGTCTGACTCAACATCCGCTCGTCGGGGTGGTCTCAAGGGTCGACGCAACACTTCTCTGACTGATGATCGAGGAGGTTGCGGTGGGTCGTCGGAGTTATCAGTGGTTGACGTCGGAGACGATTGCAAGGGTTCGACCGGTCGCTGATGCGAAAGCAGGGTTCAGAGGAGACGTTGAGTCCGCGCTCGCCGGCGCCGTGCCGTAACTATTTTCGGCGCGGCCCGGGTCCTTCCACCGGAGCGAACGGGCTCGAGGGCTCACCCGTCCTGGAGGTAGCGCAGTACGGCAAGCACCCGGCGGTGGTCGTCGGGAGATGGCTCGAGGCCGAGCTTGAGCAGGATCTGGCGGATGTGGGCCTCCAGGGTGCGGTCGCCCATCCTGAGCCGCAGGGCGATGGCCGCGTTGGACCGGCCCTCGGCCATCATCGCGATCACCTCGCGCTCTCGGGGGGTGAGTCGGTTCAAGGCGCTCGCTGCTGGCCGAGGGCGCAGCAGCCGCTGCACGATAGTCGGATCGACGACACACTCGCCCTCCGTCACCCGGACGAGGGCGTCCACGAGGACTGCCACATCCGAGACCCGGTCCTTCAGCAGGTACCCGGCGTGTTCGGGCGACTCGGTCAGCAGCGTGGTCGCATAGTGCGACTCCAGGTACTGCGAGAGCATGAGGATGCCTAGCCGCGGGAAGTCCTGACGCAGCCGCGCCGCCAGGGCGATGCCTTCGTCGGTCTGGGTCGGCGGCATCCGGATGTCGACGACGACGGCGTCCAGGTCGGGGTTCGTGACGACCTCGCGGAGGAGGGCGTCGGCGGTGTCGGCCGTCGCCACCACGTCGTGGCCGGCCTCCACAAGCAGGCGCGCCAGCCCCTCGCGCACGATCATCGAGTCGTCAGCGATGGCGATCCGCAGCGATCTCACGGCCCGTCCTCCCTGACGATCGGAAGTCGCGCGGCCACGGTGGTCCCGCGTGCCGCGCCGCTGTCCACCTCCAGCGTCCCGCCGAGTGCCTCCACCCTGTCGGCCAGGCCGCGCAGCCCCGAGCCAGCCGGATCGGCACCCCCGTCTCCGTCGTCGCTCACGGTGAGCACCGCGTGGCCGTCGCGCTCCTCGGCCCGGATCCGCACGGTGGTTGCCCGGGCGTGCTTGGCGGCGTTGGTGAGCGCCTCGGCGCAGACGAAGTACAGGGCCGACTCCACGGCTGGGGCCAGGCGCCCGACGACCACGTCGGTGGCCGCGGGCACGGGGGACCGCTCGGCCAGCACCGCGACGGCTCCCGGCAGTCCGCCGGGCTCGAGCTCACGCGCCCGGACGCCGCTTGCGAGGTCACGCAGGTCCCGCCGGGCCTCGGCGAGCTCTTTGCGGAGCTCGCTGGCCGGCAGCGTGGCCAGCAGCGTGTCGACGCGGGCCAGGTGGCGGTCGGCCCCCGCCTCGAGCCGGCTCGCGATGGCCGCCCGCTCCCGGTCGGCTGCCTCGACGAGACGACGACGCGTGGTGGACAGCTCGTCCATCTGCTGCTGCACCCGCGCCCGGAGGGAGGCGTTGCCGACGGCGAGACGGACGGCTGCGACCGCGGCCTTCATCAGCTCGGGGTCGTCCAGCGCCGTCGCGGCGTGCACCAGTACCGCGACGGGACTGCCCGCATCCTCCACGGCGGTGACCACCTGGTCGCCGCTCGGCCGCTCGTCGAGCGGCCGGCCGTCCTCGTCGACGTAGGTCGCATGTTCGGGGGTGTGGTAGCCGACGACCAGCGTGGGGTCCCCGAGAGCCGAGCGCAGCGCCGACTGCACACCCCGGGCGTCGGGCTCGCCGCCCAGCTGGGTGACCAGGTCGGCGACGGTGGCCTCGGTCCAGCGGCCGGTGAGGAGGTCGAGGGTGAGCCAGGCCGCGACCAATATGACGACGGCGTCGTAGCTGATCGCCAGGGTGTCGTCTAGGCGCAGGTCGAGCAGTCGGTTGACGCTGCTCGCCGCGAGCACGGCGGCGAACATAAGCGCCGAGACCAGCGCCGGCGCGCCCGCCTGACGCGCGTTGCCCGAGGAACGCAGGTAGATGTCCAGCGCCGCCACCGTGACCAGCGCGCCGAGCAGCAGCGTCAGCCCGGGCACCGGGCGCAGCCCTTCGAGCAGGCCCACCCCCACGCGAGCAGCACCACGGCGCCGGCCAGCCGCCGATGCAACCGGCCGGTCGGGTAGCTGACATGCAGCTGGACCAGCGGCCCACGGTGCACGAAGGCGAGCGCGCCGATCACGCCGCCGGCGAACCAGCAGGCCGCCGCCACCACCTGCAGGAGCCCCACGCGGCTGCGGGGCCGTCCGCGCCATGCCACCGCACCGGCGAGCAGGAGCGTCAGTCCGGTGAGGAGGTCCAGCGCCGCCAGCACGGCGTCACCCACCGGGCTCGAGGAGGGCAGCCAGGGTCTGCGCTGACAACGCATGCTTGTCGACGAAGCCGCGGGCGGGCGAGTGGGCCAGCCGGTCGGCGTACGACGACGCGTCCCGGCTGGACGTCAGCACCACGGCCGGCCGGTCGGCCCCGGCCGCGAAGAGCCGCTCACAGACCTCGAACCCGTCCAGGCCGGGCAGCATGACGTCGAGCAGGACTACGTCGGGGTCGAGCCGGGCGGTCTCGGTGATTGCCGACGGGCCGTCGGCCGCCTCTCCCACGACCAGCAGTCCTCCGGCCTCCATGAGCTGCCGCGCGAACCCGCGGAAGCCCGCGTGGTCGTCGACTATGAGCAGCGTGGTCGCCATGGCTCCATCGTGACAGCGATCGCGGGCCCGCGCCTCCGGGTGGACCCGGAGGCGCGGGCCTTGGTGAAAGCGTCAGCGCTGGCGCGAGAACGGGTGCGTCGTCCACACCACGGTGTAGGGGCTCGGCTCGTCGGAGCCGTTCAGTGTCAGGTCGCTGATCACCAGCTGGTCCACGTCGACACGGTAGGAGGCTCGCAGCTCGTCCTCGTTCCCGCTAGACAGGACCAAGCCTCGGAAGGCGTCGTACGCCGCGCGGTACCCAATCGTTCCGCTGGGCTCGGTCACGGTGACCTGGCCGTCGGCGAAGGTGAGGGTGAACTTGCCGGCGGGACCGTCCATCGCCGCGTCCTCCCAGTCGCTGGTGCTCAGCGTGGTCGTCCAGGTGCCGGCCAGCTCATCCGAGTCTCCAGAGACCGCGTCGTCCGGTGCAGACGACGTGTCGTCGCACGAGGCCGTGTCGGGACCGACCGACAGGGTGCTCTTGAGGGTGCGGATCCGCTGCAGCCATTCGGCCGACCTGGAGTTGGCCGCTATCTCGTCGTACGCCGGCTGCTCGGCCTTGGCCAACGCCGCCAGCTGGGCGTCGCTGGCGTCCACCATCTGCATGCCTTGCTGGCACAGCTGCTGGCCGGCGTCCGCGTCCTCGGCACGCGAGGCGTCGAGGGCGGGCATCACGGCGGCCACGCTGGCCTGCTCGAGGGCCGCGCGCTGGCTGTCGCTCAGCGCCGCGATGGCCTCAGCGTTGCCGAGGATCGCCAGCGGACGGGGCCAGAGGTTGAGGTTGCCGGTGACGTACTTGGCCTCCGCGGCGTAGCCATTGCCGTTGATGGAAGCGAGCTGCTGCTCGTACGCGTCGAGACCGTCCAGGCTCGCGCCGCTGGGCTCGGCCTTGGTCGTCGCGCCGAGCGCCTCCAGCGACTGCTGGCTCAGCGCGGAGCTCTGCATGCCGACGACGGTCCCTCGGAAGTCGTGAGGGGCCCGGAACGGCTTGGTGATGCCGAGCACCTTGCGCATCGGGCCGGGAAGCACTGCCACGCCGCTCACGCCGAGGTCCGAGACGCCGGCGAGCATCTCCTCGGGGATGCCCTCCTCGAAGACTTTGGCCTGCAGGTCGTAGCTGTCGACGAGCATAGGCGCCAGCAGCGCCTGGAAGTCGGTGTCACCGGCTAGGTCGAAGGTTCGGACGCCCACCCAGCCGAGGTCGACCTTGCCGGCCCTGACGTCCGAGATTGTCCCGGTCTCGTTGGCGGTTTCACCGCGCCGCCAGTTGTTGCGGAACTGGATCTTCACGGATCCGCCGGAGTCCTTCTCGACCAGGTCGGCCCAGGCCTGGAGCTGCGTCGGCACGCCATGGTTCGCCTGCGCCATCGTCAGCGTGGTGACCGGGTCGGCGGCCTTGCCGCCGGCCCGGTCAACCGCCGAGCACCCGGCGGCTCCGAGGGCCAGGGTGGCGAGGGCGGTAACGGTCGCGCATCGCGTCAGCATCGTCGGGAAACTGTTCATCGGGCACCTCCTCAGGTGATGCCGCCGACGCTAGGAACGAGCGAGAGCGCCCACATCCGGGAGAGCCTCCCGGTCGTCTTGCCATCAGCATCCGTGCTAGCCCGGGTGCGCGGCAACGTTCCGGTGCGGCACGCTGATGTGCATGCCCGCCCGCCGGACGACCCTGGCCCCGTGGGTCGTGCTCGCCGCCGTGGCTGCGGCCGCCGCGGCTTGCGTCATTGCCGTCGATCTCGCGGTGCGCAGCCCCGGGTTCTCGACGGCGGGGTCGGTGTCCGACGGTCCCCTGCTCTTCGTCGCCCCGGCGGCTGCGTGCCTGGTCGCGGCGGTCGGTCGGTGGTGGCGACACCCGGACCGATGGCGCCCCGGGACGCTGGCAGCTGCGGCGGCTGCCGCGTGGGCCCTTGCGCAGTGGGACAACCCGGACGCCAGATCCGCCGTGGTGTTCTCGTTGGGCCTGGCTTGCTACGCGTCCGCACCGGCGGTGGTGCTGCACGCCGCACTCAGCAGTGCTCGGGGCCATCTGGACAACGGGGCGGGCAGGCTGGTGGTGGCTCTCGGGTACGCCGTCACCGTCGGCCTCCAGGGCGTCTACCTCGCGGTCCTCTCCGACCCGGCGGCGGCCGGGTGCGCGAGTTGTGCGGACAACCTGTGGAACAGCGCCGGCCCCTCGGATCGACTCGCGGCTGTCGAACTCGCGGGCGTGCGCGCCGGGCTCGTCTGGTCGGCACTCGCCACGGTGGTGCTCCTCGTGGTGCTGGCCCGCGCGAGCGCGACGCGTCGCCGTGCAGACGGTCCTCGGTGGCTGGGAGCCCTCGCGTTCCTGGTGCTGACCGTCGCGTCGTACGTGCACTCTCTGGGCCGCGGATTCCTCGGCGCGGACGCTGTCGACCGGCGGATCTGGGCGGCTCAGGCCGTCGCGCTGGGCATTGTCGGCACTGCCATGGCAGCAGAGGTCCTGCGAGAGCGGCGCGCCGAGCGGGCGCTGGCGCGCCTCGTCGTCGACCTGTCGGGGGCCACGTCCGTCGGCTCGCTGCGCGAGGCCCTGGCCGCACGTCTCGGCGACCCCGGGCTCGAGCTGGCGTTCCCTGTTGGCCGTGACGGCGAGCAGGTCGACGAACGCGCCCGGCCGGTGGACCTCGGTGCCTCCAGCGATCGGGTCGCCACCGACCTGCGGTACGCCGGGCGTCGGCTGGCAACCCTCGTCCACCGTCGCGGCTTGCTCGGAGCCGCGAGTCGGTCGACGACCTCGTTGCCACGATCCACCTAGGTCTGGAGCACACGCGGTTGCAGGCGGAGGCGCTCGCCCAGGTCGGCGAGCTACGCGCTTCCGGTGTCCGGCTCGTCGAAGCCGGCGACGACGAGCGGCGCCAGCTCGAGCGGGACCTGCACGACGGAGCCCAGCAGCGGTTGGTCGGGCTGGCGCTCGGCCTGAGGCTGCTGGCCTCGCAGACCGGTGACCCCCCGGCCGTCGTGGAGGCCACCCACGAGCTTCAAGAGGCCATCGACGACTTGCGCGGCCTGGCCCGCGGGCTCGCGCCGTTGCTCCTCAGCGAGGCAGGGCTCGGCGTGGCGGTTCGCGCGCTCGCCGAGTCGCGGCCGATCCGGGTGGACGAGGTGACGTCGGAGAGGTTCCGCCCGGTCGTCGAGACCACCGCGTACGCCGTCGTCGACCGGGCCAGCGCCCACACCCCGGCAGCGGTCGCGATTCGGGTGGAGGCGGGCGTCTTGCACGTGTGGGTCACGGCCCTTGACGAGGGATCGGACTCGCAGCTCGACCCGACGGGCCTGGCCGACCTCGCTGACCGGGCGACGACGCTGGGTGGCGGGCTGGAGGTCAGCCGCCACCAGGTCCGGCTCACGCTGTTCGATCTGAGGCCAGGCGGTGGAGAACGCACGGCCTCAGGGCGTGGTGCCCTGGGTGAGGCTGGGCTGAGGTCCATGCCGTCCTAGCGGCACTCGGCGCCACAGTGTGGCCCCAGCACCCGGGTCACCAGCGCGACCGCGCAGAAGTCGCAACATCCACCGGGCAGAACGACGCGGGCGTCTTCGAGTTCAGCTTCCGCGACGAACGCTACATGCCATGCGAAGGTGCCGGCGCGGTCTCCGACTGGCGACTGGAACTGCCGAAGAACGTCCCTCGACTGATGAACAGCCCGACAGGAACGGCCGTCAAGCTGCGGCTCACCGAACGACACCTCCCGGTCTTCCTCCGGAGCAGAGCCATCACCGTGACGGCAGCCAGGCTTCTTCTCCGCACCAGGACGGGGCAGTCAGTCGGCACCGCGTCCTTTACTGTTAACAGCGCCGCGGTCAGCGGGTTCGTTCCTGACACCGACCTCGGCAACCTCCCCGCGGCCGACGTCACCACCGCATTCGCCGACGGCCTGACCGGCGACCACACCCTCACCCTGACCAACGCCGGCGACCTCTCCCGGGACAACCCACAACCTGGTGACCCAACCGCCCTGCACCCGGAGAAACTCACCGACATCCTCCTCCACGTCGAACTCCGACTTGTCTAGACGCCAGGGTCTGATCCAAGAAACGGCAGATCCAGGCATCGGACTGGGCTCTATTTATGTCCGTACCGGAGCCGACCATGAGCCGTACGGGCTGGGAATCCTGCGCACCAAAGTGCTTGCGCGGTGGATTGGAATCATCGTTGTACTTTGGTCAGTCGTCACCCTGATACGAGTCCTACCCCATAATCAAGGCCCCGCTCTTTTACGAACCTGCTCTACTGCTGATCGCAGTGGCTTTATTGCTGACGCGAAATCAGGAACCCGGCCCAACCGAGGCCTAGCCTAGCCATCGGTGGGGGGCTTCCGAGGTGTCCAAGCACGGATGGCCGGCGGGAGATGAAGTTCCCGTAGAGGTCTTCGGCTGCGATGAGGATGTCGGCGGCCAGGCCGAGGTAGCGGGATGAGGGTGACGAGTCGGCCAGCGCCGTTCACCCCTGCTAACGACAGCACGGTGCAGGTGCCCATAATGCCCGGTCGAGACGATGACCTGCCGTATGCGCCTCGCGACGGCTGGCAGGCGGTCGAGCTGCTATGCGCACGGCGCGACCTGACCATGCCCACCCTGCCCGGAGGCGCTGTGACGGCGACTCGTACAGCGATCGTCCGACGGCGTGTCACGAGTACGACACCTGTGCGTATCACGAGCGAGGCGTGCGCCTCTACGTGAGCAAGAGGCGGTTCACAGCACTTGGCCGGGGGCCGAGGTGCGCCGCGCAGCTGGGGGATCCGTGGGTGACAAGCGGAGCGAAAGGTGGTTCTGCCGCCAGCCTGTGACCGGAGCAGGCCCGAGGAGGGGCTCCCGATGAACGGCGGATATGTCGGATTCGTCGCGGACCATGACCCGCTGCACGACTTCCTAAGCAAGATCGTCCGCGAGGACATGAGGGTGCACGAGCCGCGGCCGGCGTTCCGCGCCTTCCGGTTGTCCGGCAGCAACGTGGTCTACGCGTACCAGGAGAAGTCCAGCGGGGCGAAGATCATCTGCAAGTTCTACGGGCCGAGGTTCGGGTCGGACCGGGACAAGGCAGTCCTAATGGCACGCCAGGAGTTCGAGGGGCTCCAGACGCTGCGCCGATACAACCTGGTCGGGTCGCCGCACCATGTGATTCGCCCGTTCGGGTTCAGTCGCGATATCAACGCTGTGCTGGCTGTTGAACACTATGCTGGCGAGGAGTTCAGCCACGCGATCGCGCGCGCGACGCACCAGGGGGACGACGCGCACCTCTACTGGCGGCTGAAGGCGCTCGCATACTTCCTCGCCACGCAGCACATTCGCACGGCCAACGGGGCAGGCGTCGATTTCGATCACGACTGCAAGTACTTCGATAGCATCGTCAGCAGGCTCAAAAAGGCCAACCGCATCGGACAGTGGGACATCGACGAACTCTCGTTCTTGCGCGACCGCTGGCGGGACCGGCCGCAGATGTGGTGTGACAAGCAGGTGTGGCTCCATGGCGACGCGACCCCGGCGAACTTCCTGTTTGGTGATGGCATGGACGTTGCCGCGATCGATCTGGAACGCATGAAGCGGGGAGATCGAATGTTTGATGTCGGGCGGGTCGCCGGCGAGCTCCAACACGCCTTCATGCGCACAGTCGGTGACTGGCGCCGGGCGGAGCCGTTCATCGGACATTTCCTCTGGGAGTACAGCTGTCACTTCCCCGACCGTCGGCGGACATTCGAGTCGATCACCGCACGGGCGCCGTACTACATGGCGTTGAACCTGCTGCGGATCGCGCGGAACGACTACATCGGCTGGGAGTACCGGGGCAGGCTCGTGTCGCGCGCGAAGAAGCTGCTCCGAGCTGCCTGAGCGGCTCGCGGTAGCGGAATCATCGAGCACACAGGGGTGACGCGCGAACCGCGCCTGCGGCGGGGCGAACGGACTCAACTGGATGGTCGGTTCCAACCGCTGGGCTGAGGGCGGCCAGATGTCGGGCCCACCCACGGCTCGTTCGATGCGCTGGTGCGGCGACGAGCCGCGCCTGCCTCTTCGTATCATGAGCCTGCCTGGGTTCCCCGACGCCAACGACTTCGCGCCTTCGCCTTGTCGAGCAAGGAGTGCTGACGGCAAGCATGGACATCAGAGCGGTTGCCTTCGACGTGAATGGCACCCTGGTCCAGATCCTGACCGATGATGGCATGGATCAGATCTTCCGGTCCGCCGCGCACTTCCTGTCCTACCAGGGCATAGACCTCCGCCGCGATCAGGTCCGGGATCTCTATTTCCAGATCATGAAGGAGCAGCAGAGGACCAGTGCGGAAAGGTATCCCGAATTCGACGCCGTCGGCATTTGGCGCCGCATCATCGATGGGCACCAGACCGACTTCACCCGAAGGCTGCCAGCCGAGAAACTCGAGCAGATGCCACTGTTCCTGGCGGAGATGTCCCGCGGCATCTCACGCCATCGGCTCAGTCTCTTCCCGCACGTGCGCGAGGTGCTCGATGTGCTGCGTGAGCGCTATTCACTTGCCGTGGTCACCGATGCACAGAGCGCCTACGCTCGCAGCGAACTGTACAAGGTCGGTCTGCTCGACTACTTCGACCCGATCATCGTTTCCGGCGACCATGGGTACCGCAAGCCCGATCGGCGGCTCTTTCAGTTAGCACTCGACGGGATGAAGGTGGCGGCCGAGAACGCGCTGTACGTCGGCAACGACATGCACTGCGACATCTTCGGAGCGCGGGAAGTCGGCATGAGGACCGTGATGTTCGACTCCGAACAGGGGACGAAGGTTCATCTCGATTGCGTGCCCGACTACACGATCACCGACTTCCGCGACCTCCTGAGGATCCTTGACTGACCGTGGGCTGGTCACCTGCAGCGTTCGACCGGGCTGCACCACCGTTCAACAGACACGGCAAGGGGTCTTCGAGTTGTCAAGGAGCAAGGCCCGACGTTTCGACTCTCTGCGACCGCCACTTGGCCACATTGCGTCAGGCGCGCATGCGGAACATCAACCAACGTCTCGCAGCGTTGGCACAGCTAGGGCCGAAGCACGGATCCGTCGGCCTCATGATCTTCTCTATCCGCGCCCCGATCAGGACCCCGCATCTGGTGATGAACAACCACGCGGCGCGCAAACGCGTCGAGGTGAGTCCGGCGGCCGTACGGTTGCGCAAAGTTGGGCTTAACGCCAAAGAGCGCGAGCGACGCAATCGCCGCGCCGCATTCCGTCCTTCACGAATTAGTAAGCGGAATGCAAAGCGCGGGTAAAATCGGGATCCGTCAAAGAATTCGTCACTGACGCGCAAAGAAGAGACAAAAACTGCTCGTCAACGGCCGCGCCTTTCGATGAGTCCAGAATTCGCTGTTTGCGCAAAGACAACTGCCGGGTCACGAATTGACGACAACCCTTTTCCGGCAATATTCGATTCCCGAATCCAGTCATACCGTGCGGTTGCTCGGCACAACTGTCCGTCGGGCCGTTAGGGATCGTTTGCCGGGACTGGCTGCCACCCGGCGGCCGGAGGTCATCCAGGGAAGGCGGGCCAACCTGATGTGGAACGTCCGAAGTGCGGCCAAGCTTGCCGCTGTGGCTGCTGCCGGCGCGTTAGTCCTGGCTGCATGTGGTGGTGGAGACGATGACAACGGCGGCGGTGGCACTGGTGCCCCGGCGTTTAACATCTCGACCACCACAATCGTCAACCCGAATACGAAGCCGGGTGGCACCCTCAAGCTCGGTGCCGCCTCCGACTGCGACTCGTGGGACCCGGCGCGGGCCTACTACGGCTCCTGCTGGAACCTGCAGCGACTGTATGCGCGTGACCTGATGGGCTTCGCGCCCGACCCGAAGAACGCCGCGACCGTGGTGCCCGACCTGGCCACCGCAGCCGGTGACACGAGCGACTTCAAGAACTGGACGTACACGCTGCGGGACGGCGTCAAGTACGACGACGGCACGCCGATCACCAGCAAGGACATCAAGTACGCCCTGGAGCGTAACTTCGCCCTCGACGTCATCAGCGGTGGCCCGAACCAGTACTTCCTGCCGCTGCTGGACGATGGGGCGGCCAAGACGGGCACGCCGACCTACCAGGGTCCGTACAAGGACAAGACCGGCGAGCCGATGGTCAACGGCAAGCCGGCCATGGAGACGCCGAATGACAAGACGATCGTCTTCCATCTGACCAGGCCGTACGCGGACTTCGACTACCTGATGGCGATGGGCCCGTCCGCGCCGATCCCGCAGGCCAAGGACGACGGCGATAACTACACCCAGCACCCGGTCTCGTCTGGTCCGTTCAAGATCACCCAGTATGACCCGGACACTGGGATCACCTTCGAGCGCAACCCGAACTGGGAGCAGGCCACGGACCAGATCAGGAAGCCACTGGTGGACAAAGTAGAGATCACCTACATCAGCAATGAGGACGACCTCGACCAGCGGCTGAAGACCGGCACGCTGGACGCCCGGGTGGACGCAACCCTCACCCCGACCTTCCAGAACGAGGCGCTCGCCGACCCGAACCTGAAGAAGTACGTCGACAACCCCATCGACGGGTCGCTGGATTACGTCTCCGTGTTCCCGCAGGTCAAGCCGCTCGACAACGTCCACTGCCGCCTGGCTGTCTTCTACGCGGCGAACAAGAAGTCGTGGCTGCTCGCCGCGGGTGGCGGTGCTCGGGGCAACGTGGTCGGAAGCCTGACCCCGGCCGGCCTTCCCGGCTCGGATCCGAAGGCGAACATGTACCCCGACGGTGCCGACTTCACCGGCGACCTGCCCAAGGCCAAGCAGGAACTGGCCGCGTGCGGGCACCCCACCGGGTTCAGCACCAACATGGCCTACCGGACCAACAGCACCCACCCGCAGCGAGCCGCGGCGCTCCAGGAGGCCCTCGCCCGGGTCGGTATCAAGGTCACGTTGAAGGGAAGCGAGCCCGACACCTACTACAGCCAGTTCATCGGTATCACGTCCAGCGTCGTCAAGAACAAGTTCGGCCTCGCTGATTCCGGCTGGGGCGCGGACTACCCGACCACCAATGGGTTCTGGTTCGCGCTCGCGCACGGCAAGGCGAACAACCCGTCGGGCAGTGACAGCAACTACGTCGACCTCAA
>DATBRJ010000360.1:0-3090 GCA_036560395.1 Actinomycetes bacterium
TCGCGCCCGGGATACGCGGTGGCATCGCGGGGGGCTCGGGCGACCGCCACCCACGTGGAACATCGCCGCGTCCGCTATTGACCGCGTTTGCCGCTGGCTGGTCGCCCGGTGATACCCCGTGGATGTGCCAGACCGGCGGAACCGCGTCGGCCGTATCGGCATACTGGCGGCGGGCGGGTGTCACCGGATGCGGGCCCCAGAAGGCGAGCGAGGCTGGGAGCGCGGATGGAGACCGATCTGCACGTTGTCGAGCTCGGCCGCGGCGAGCCGATCGTGTTCGTCCATGGCGGCTTTGACTGTGCCGAGGAGACCTTTCCGAAGCAGCGGGAGCTGGCCGACCAGTACAGGGTCGTACTGGTGGATCGGCGCGGTTACGGCGATAGCCCGCCAGCGCTGCGTTTCGACTTCGACTCCCAAGTTGATGATCTCATCGCCGTTATGGGCCGCGGGGCACATCTGGTCGGCCAGTCCTATGGCGGTGTCCTCTGCCTTCTGGCGGCGGCACGCCGTCCTGACCTGGTGTGGTCGCTCACCCTGATCGAACCGCCCGCTTTCTCGGTCGCCCGCGGCCATCCGTCGGTGGAGAGGTTCATCGAACGGCTCCAAGCGTGGTACGCGACGGCTGCCGACAAGCCTGCGGAACGGCTCGTGCCGGACTTCCTCCGCTCGTTCGGGCTCGACCTACCCGATACCGACCTCAGTGAGCAGGATCTTGCTGACGCCGTGACGAGCGCACACGAGCCGCCACCATGGGAGGCGGAGGTGCCCCTGGACCGTCTTGCGCTCGCGTCACTCCCCACGCTCGTCGTCTCCGGGGCGTGGGACGTCGCCCCGCCGGAGGCGCGGGAGATCGCCGGTGCCGCGTTCCGCGTGGTGTGCGACGAGATCGCGGACCGCCTCAACGCCGAGCGGACCGTCTTCCCCGGCGAGATGCACGAGCCGCAACTGCTCGGTAAACCGTTCAACGATCGTCTCCGGGAGTTCCTGCGACACGCGACCATCGATACATAGAAAGGACCGCATCCAGCGAGTGGCCACCCACCGGCGCTACTGGCCGGAAGTGCCCTGTTGTCCTTGGGCCAGTGATCGACTTCAGCGAGGGAACTGAGTGATGGCGCGCACCGATGCCTCGACACCTGGATGGCGCCGGCGCGAACTCATCCTGCTGGTGTTCCCGGTTCTGGCCGTGCTGGCGGCGGCCGGCGAGATCGGCGACCGTCCATCCGTGGACCGTGCGAGCGCGTGGGGCTGGTTTCTCGGGGCGTCGGCCGTCGCGGCGGTCGTGGGTGCGCGATACGGCGCTCGGTCGTCACTTCGCCCAGTGGATCCGGTCGCGAGACGGCTGAGCACAAGCTTGCAATAACCGCCGCCCTGCTCGGCGGAGTGGTGTTCCAGTTCATCGGAGGCCTGCCAAGAGTGATCACCCTGGGTGTTTTCAGCGCCTTCCTCCTGACCACAGTGATCGTCCGCGCCTACCGCGTCCTTGCCGCTCGTACGTCCCAGCGCTGACCCGGTCGTCCAGCGCAGGTCGGCTGATGAAACGTCATGCCTGTTCGAGGGCGAACAATGCCGGAACCCGCTGATCGAGCGCCTGCGGCGCCATCCCGTTATGAGCTAGAGCAGCGACTTCTCGGTCTCCGTTTTGTGCAACCGATCAGCAAGCCGTAGACGGAGATGGGCACCACGGACGCGATCAGCCCGGGTCTGTCATCCCTATGGCGCTGAGCGAGGGTCATGGGGCAACGCTCGTGGGTTCGGTGTCGGGGTCGTGGAACACCCGGGCTACGGCGGCGGTTCGGCTGGTGACACCAAGGCGGCCGTAGACGTTGTCCAGGTGTTTGGTCACGGTGCCGGGTGCGATGATCAACCGCCGGGCGATCTGGTCGTTGCTCATCCCGAGTGCGACGCAGCGCAGCACGTCCACCTGGCGCTCGGTCAACTGGACGCTGTGGCGCTGGCGGCGGGCGGCATTTTGATGGATCTGATGCAGGTGCGGCTGCAGCAGTGTGAGCATCATTCGCTCGGTTTCGCTGAAGGCGGTGCCGGCTTCCCGCTCGAAGCGGTATCCGCGATGGCGCCCAGGCGCGGCGGGCAGGGGCAGGCCCATGATGTGGTCAATGTGGGAAACCTTGTAGTCCGTCGCCTGGTAGAGCTCGCGGGCGTGCCATTGCCTGAGGCTGATGAAGTCGCTGAGCATTGCCACATCCAGCGACCCGGTTGTGTCCCGGTGATGACAGATGGGTTGCTGATACCGCAGCCGCCAATGGATGCCGGGGTCGAAGAGTC
This sequence comes from Actinomycetes bacterium, assembly GCA_036560395.1. GTDB lineage: Bacteria > Actinomycetota > Actinomycetes > JAKEEW01 > JAKEEW01 > DASYTV01. The sequence goes on from DATBRJ010000360.1 coordinate 2,287, forward strand.
CGATCGCGGCCTGGTAGGCGGGATCTACGTAGCTGGTCTGACCGTTCAGCACGCGACGGTTGATTAGGTCCACTTCGAGGAACTCGCAGACCAGGCCGGGCACCAGTTCGGCCAGACTGCGCACGAGGCAACGTGGCGGCACCTCATCGGTGTCGTCACGCCGCGCCTCGTCGAGCACGTCGAGCATGCGCCGAAGCAGCCGGTCCGGAAGCACCGTGTCGCGGTCCATCGTTGTCAATCTAGGACGATGGTCCAGCTGCGACCAGCCGTTTCTGTCGTCGAAGCCGGCGTTCATGGAATGGTCCACCGCTGCCGCGGACGGGCGACCGGTCGAAGAACAACCAGCTTGGCGGGACCCCGCCGTCGACCAGTTGGGCACACGGTCCCGTCGATGTGGCACGACGTGCTGCTGTCTTCCGCTGGTCGGCCACACGGCGTCGAGGACTCCCGGCCACTCAATGTGGTGCGGGCCAGGCGCGATTCGCGTTCCGGACGCGTTCCATATCGCCACACCCGCGACGTTGCCGGCCGCCGCGTCACCTGGAAGATACGCAAATCTTCGTATGGCCTTCCGCGTCGTCCCAGATGGACCCTGCAGACATCAATGAGCTCAACTCGGTGATCTTGCCGGCGGCCACCGGCCCGCGGTCACCGGGCGACGGAGAAGAGGGGGAGACCCGAAGATGATCCAACAAGCGCGAATCGCACGGCTCACGGCAGCCGCCGTGCTCGCTGTCGGCGTGGGCGTCGGCGGGCTCTCCGAGTCCGCGCGGGGGCAGCCCGTGGGGAATGCGGCGATCGAGT
>DATBRJ010000361.1:0-4031 GCA_036560395.1 Actinomycetes bacterium
GAGGATCGGCCACCCCGTCGCCCGCACATGATGTGCCGTCTCGTCCGGTCCGCCGGCGGCGACTGCGGCCATCCCCGGATGGTGCTCAGGAGCGGTGGTCCCGCCGAACTCGGCGACGAGTTCCGCACCCAGCTCAACCCACTCTGGGGCCGCCGTGTTGCCGGCGCTTGTGTCGATGGTGCGGCCAGCGATCGCAGTCAGTGGAATTGCGGGTAGTTCCGCAAGCGGATCATCGTCAGGCAGCAGAAGGGCGAGCGGCTCCAGCCGCACGAGGCGCCGGGTCAGGTGCCTCGGGAAGGGTTGGTTCCCGCCCGTACTACGCCCGAAGGCGACATCGACCCGGTCCGCGAGCAGTGCGGCCATCGCCGCACCGAATCCACCGTGGAAGCGGCCGTCGAGCGCTGACACCCCTAGCTGAGCACGAGCGAGCGCAAGCACCCGCGCGGCGGTCGACTGATCGTGCATCACGTCAACGACCAGAGCGCGGTCGGAAGCAGTGACCTCCTTGACCATCTGGTCGTGGAGGGCAATCAGCTCCCTGGCGCGGGTCAGTAGCTGCTCGCCGTCCGGTGTGAGGGTGACTCGTCGAGTTGATCGGACGAGCAGCTGAACGCCGAGCTCCCGTTCAAGCCGGGCAATATCGCGACTCAGCGCCTGCTGGGCGATGTACAGCCGAGCAGCAGCACGGCCGAAGTGGAGCTCATCGGCTACTGCCACGAAGTGGCGCAGGAGCCGCGTGTCGACGTCGCGGGCCACGTGCCCATATTGACAACACAGGCGGGTGAATCGCTACCGAGCAGGTGTTGGACGAGGGCCGAGCCGGCGGCTGATCGTTAAGTATGGATTTGGTACGAGCCCGCTCATCGCGAGTGACCCTTGTCCTCCTCGTCGTGGCTACCGCGGTCGGAAGCACCGGACTGTCGGCCGGCGGTACCGCGGGGACCTTGATCGCCGTGGACCTGACCGGCAGTGCGGCGTTGGCCGGTGTACCCCTCGGCCTGCTCGTCGTCGGATCCGCAGCGGGCGCGGTCTTGATCTCGCGTCGCTCGCAGCAGGCAGGCCGCGTTGCCGGGCTCAGGTGGGGTTACGCGCTGGGCGCCCTCGGTGCCGCCATCGTGGTCGTTGGCACGGCGGTTGGGAGCTTCGGACTTGTCCTGGCCGGCAGTCTCGCCCTCGGCGTCGCGAATGCGGCCGTTTTCTTGAGCCGGTACGCTGCCGCCGAAGTTGGCGGCGGTGCTGTGCGCGGGCGCGCGCTCGGCCTTGTGCTTGGATCGGCCGCGGTCGGCGCCGTGGCCAGTCCCAACCTCCTCGGTCCGAGCGGTCACCTGGCGAGTTGGCTTGGCCTTCCCCGACTGGCTGGGCTGCATTTGGTTGCGGTGCCGTCATTCCTCATCGCCGGGGCGCTCCTTGCCGCGCTGCCTAGCCGATCCGCTGTCGGCCAGGCTGATCGACCTCGATCACCGACAGGCACCTGGATTCGGGATGCAATCAAGGGCACCCGCGTCCGGCTGGCACTCGTCGTACTCGCCGCGACCAACCTCGTGATGGTCGCCACGATGGCCGTCGCACCCGCGCACCTGGAGGCGCACGGGTACAGCCTGGGCGGCATCGGGCTCGTCGTCAGCGTGCACGTGCTCGGGATGTTCGCGCCGTCGCCCCTTACCGGGTGGCTTGCCGACCGGGCGGGTGGTGGCGTCGTAGCCGGTGTCGGCGCGGTCCTTCTCGTCGGCGCCGGCTTCGGTGGAGCGATCGCAGGCGCCCATGACGGCCCGGCGTTCACGGCCGTGCTCGTCCTCCTCGGGATCGGCTGGAATGCGGGCGTGGTCGGCGGCAGCACCATGCTCGTCGCATCCGTTCCGCCAGCCGTGCGCCAGAACGCCGAAGGGATAGGCGAGGTCGCGATGGGCCTCGCCGCCGGCGCCGGTGCACCTATCGCCGGCCTGATGGTGGCCGCCGGTGGTCTTCCAACGCTCTCTGTGGCGAGCGCGGCAGTCAGCGTGCTCGTCTTCACCGTGCTGAGCATCGTTCCAACCCGGAGCGCCGCATCTCGACCGCTGGCTTGAAAGGGAGGTCCTCGTATGTGCGTCATGGAGATTCACCCAGACGCGGCCGTTCACGCGATGCTCCAGGCGTGCGCACACAACGTCTCCACAATCCTGCGAGACATGGAGATGCTGCGCCCAACGGTCGAAACCCGCCAACCCGAGAACCTGGCAGGAATCGACCGGATCGCGGGTCGCTTGGGCGAAATTTATGCCGAACTCATCGCCCACTACAGGGACGCTGTGCATGAGCACTTGTTTGTTTCTGAGCCCGAATGGTCGGCCCAGGGATCCACGTAAATCTGTGGCGTCGTGGTCAGCCCCGCCAGGGTGCTTTCGCCTGGGCCGTGAGTCGTGGGAGCATCACGGCCGGTTGAAACTGCGCAGCGGGGCCGCCGCGAGAGCCACTGGGTGTCGAAGTGTGCTAGCACTGGGCGATGGCGAACGAGCAGGACGGCGGCCAGGCATCGGCACCTGGTCGCGACGACGGTGGGTCCCAGACCTCAGGTGATCTGCTCAGCTTGGTGCCGGGCTCGTCGGGATCAGGCGGCTCAGAGAGCGTCGTGACCGTGATGGTCGCTTTCGCGGCCAACGCGCTCATCGCCGTGGCGAAAACGGGGGCAGCCGCGGTGACCGGGTCGGCGTCACTGGTGGCCGAGGCGGCCCATTCCTGGGCCGACACTGGCAACCAGGTCTTCCTGCTGGTGGCCAACCGGCGGTCCCACCGCCCCCCGGACCGGGCACATCCGCTCGGGCACGGGCGTGAAGCCTACGTGTGGTCGCTGTTCGCCGCCCTAGGAGTATTCATCGCGGGCGCCGCCGTGTCGATAACACACGGCGTTCAGGAGCTCATTACGCCGGAACCGGCGAGCAACTTCGTCGTCGGTTATGTGGTGCTGGCCATCTCTTTCGTACTCGAAGGCATCTCGTTCCTGCAGTCGGTACGTCAGGCAAAGGCGGAGGCCGCGTCCCTGCACCGGGACCTCATCGAGCACATCCTCGCCACCTCAGACCCGACTCTCCGGGGCGTCTTCGCTGAGGACTCCGCCGCCCTGATCGGCCTCGTCATCGCGACTGCCGGACTGGGCCTCCACCAGGCGACAGGTTCCGCGACCCCGGACGCTGTCGGATCGATCCTGATCGGCCTGCTGCTGGCCGTGGTCGCGGTTGTACTGATCAACCGCAATCGGCGGTTCCTGATCGGAGAGGAGGCAGATCCCCGGGTGCGAGCGGCTGCTGTTCGGGCCCTCTTGGAGGCGCCCGAGGTCGCCAGGGTGACCTATCTCCGTCTGGAAGTCGTCGGCCCGCGAATGGTGTCTGTCGTCGGTGATGTCGACCTCACAGGCGACGATACGGAGTCGCATGTAGCCGTCCGGCTGCGGGCGCTTGAGGCGAGGATCAGTGCCTCGCCTGCAGTGGCAGGGGCCGTGCTCAGCCTGTCGGCACCGGACGAGCCCTCGTTGGTGGTCTGACCGGGGCACGCCCGACTGCGGTCAGCTCCTCCCTTGACTCCGCCCGCGGCTTAACTTATTGGCGGGCCCACACGCCGACCGGCGCGTACCGCAGGGGTGCCTCTATGAGGATGAGCTCGCAGTCGCTGCTCGCCTCCACCAGCAACTCTTCGGGTCCTTCGATCTTGACCGCGTAACCCTGACCCAGCTTGTGGCCATTGGCGCCGGCATCGCCGTCGATCACATAGGCGTAGCCGCCGCGGTGCGGCTCGAACGTCCGTGAAAGCTGCTCACCGGCATTCAGACGCGAGACCCACACGCGTGCGTCCTGACGAAGGTCCAGGCCAGGCTCACTGGGCGGACTCATGATCTGTAGCCAGCGGTTGGTCCGGTCCGCCTCGGTGTACTGGTGCTGCTGGACATGGGAGTCTCGACTGATCTTGCTCGGCAGGATCCAGAACTGGATGAACCGCATCGGCTCGGTCTTGGAGGCGTTGCGCTCGGAGTGCAGGTCGCCGGCGTGGCTGAAGCTCATCAC
>DATBRJ010000362.1:0-22333 GCA_036560395.1 Actinomycetes bacterium
CGCGCCGACGGTCCGGTCAGCGACCTCGTCGCCGAGCAGCGCCGGTGATCGCCTACTTCGAGACCTCCGCGTTCCTCAAGCTGGTGGTCGAGGAAACGGGTTCGGAGCGAGCCGCCGCGATCTGGCGCGACAGCGAGTCGGCGGTCTCCTCGGTCCTGCTCTACCCAGAGGGCAGGGCCGCCCTGGCGATGGCGCGCCGCCTCGGCCGCCTGTCACCCACATCCGGGCGGGCCGCCCTCGCCGGGTTCGAGGCCCTCTTCGCCGACCTCGCCCTGGTCGCCGCCACCGTCGAGTTGTTGCACCGCGCCGGCGACCTCGCCGAGGCCCACGCTCTGCGCGGCTACGACGCCATCCACCTGGCATCCGCCGAAGCGGTCGCCAACGACGAGACCGTGGTGGTTACCGCCGACCCCCAGTTCCGCGCCGCCGCCGACCGCATCGGCCTGGCCACCGCCAACCTTCCGGTCTGAGCGCGAGGCGCTTCGAGGATCAGCCTCCGCCGTCGTCCGACCGTTCGAGCAACGTCAAGCGTTGTCGAAGGGAGCGCAGCCGTATGACCACGAAGACCATCAGCAGCCCGCTCACTACGAGCAGCACGATCTGGTAGACCAGCACCCGGAGTGGCTCTCCGGCGAGTAGGTCGCGCACCAGCCGGACCATGCCAAGCAGCGCACCGACGACGATCAAGACGGCAAGCGACCGCCACATCAGTAGCTGCCGCCGCCGTTCCTGCAGCTCTGGGTGCTCGCCGTTCCCGTGGTGTTCAATCACGGTGCCGGTACCACGCGGTCATGTGTACTGGCTTTCTTCCGGATAGCGTCTGCTTGATCTGTAGCCGTCGCAAGTGTGCGCGGCTGGCACGCCAGGTTCAATCGCGGGGCCGTCAAGCACCCCAAGCCATTAGGTGCGCCGATCCCGGGCCAGTGTTCGCGTGCGAGGGCCCAGGGTACTTCGGAATAGCAGCAGTAGGCACCGCGCCTTGCCTGGCTTCGGAGACTTGAGTTGAATTCACATCTCCGGTCCCGTAGTCGAGCAGAACGGAGGCTTGAGGCTCGTAGGAGATGCGGCGATGACGCCAGCCGACTCCAATCGCGTCTTCATCTTCCGATGACCATCAACCTTGGGGGCCCCTTGGACGTCTTCCAGGTCCGTGATCGACTGATTGCAGACTACGAGGCGTTCACCAGAGGGTTCCTGGAAGTTCGCGATAAGCGCATTCGCGCCTATGTTGACGAACAGCTCGGACGCGGCCTGCGATGGCCCGACCCGTGGCTCGCCCTCAACCCGAGCTTCCAGCCCGGTGGCACTATCGACGAGCTGGTGGACGCCGGCGTCCTCCATGAGGGTTGCCGGCGCATCTTTCGGGTCAAGCGAAGCCCCGATGAGGGCGACGGGTCGCAGCTCACGCTATACCGGCATCAGCGGGAGGCCATCGAGGTCGCCGCAACCGGCGGGAGTTACGTGCTCACCACTGGTACCGGTTCGGGCAAGAGCCTGAGCTACCTCGTGCCGATCGTGGACCGCGTCCTTCGTGAGGGCAGCGGCCGAGGCGTCCGCGCCATCGTCGTCTACCCGATGAACGCTCTGGCCAATAGCCAGCGTGGTGAGCTGAGCAAGTTCCTTGAGTACGGCTTCCCGGAGGGACGCCCGCCGGTTACCTTCGCGCGCTACACGGGTCAGGAGGGCGACGAGGAGCGCGAGGGGATCCTCAGCGACCCGCCCGACATCATCCTCACCAACTACGTGATGCTGGAACTGATGCTCCTGCGGCCACGCGAACGCCGGCATCTCATCGAGGCGGCCAGAGGGCTCCGCTTCCTCGTGCTGGACGAGCTGCACACCTACCGGGGACGGCAAGGCGCGGATGTCGCCCTGCTAGTGCGCCGCGTCCGGGACGCGTGCGAAGCCCCTAGCCTGCAGTGCGTCGGCACGTCAGCCACGATGGCTGGCGGCGGCAGCTTCGCCGACCAGCGTGCCGAGGTTGCCCAGATCGCGACCAGGCTGTTCGGCAGCGAGGTCACGCCCGAGCGAGTGATCGGTGAGGCGCTGCGCCGCACGACGCGGGAGCCGGCCGGGGACGGCGACCCCGACGCCCTCGCCACCTCCGTCCGGGCTGGCCACCCGCCGCAGACCTTCGAGGCGCTCAGCCGCGATCCGCTCGCCTCCTGGGTCGAGACCACGTTCGGTCTGGAGAGCGAGCCGGGAACTGGCCGTCTCGTGCGCCGCCGCCCGACGACCGTGCCGGCCGCTGCCGCCCAGCTCGCGGAGCTGACCAGGGTCGAGCAGAGTGTCTGCTTGCGGGCGATGATCGAGATGCTGCTCGCGGGCGCGCACATCACCCACCCGGAGAGCGACCGGAGCGTGTTCGCCTTCCGGCTGCACCAGTTCCTGAGCAAGGGCGACACGGTCTACGTCAGCCTTGAGCCGGACGCCGAGCGCCACATCACCACCCAGTACCAGGTGGTCGTGCCGGACCAGCCGGACAAGGTGCTGCTCCCGCTGGCGTTCTGTCGGGAGTGCGGGCAGGAGTATCTGGCAGTTGCTCGGACCTTCCAGGGTGGTGGCGAGCGCTTCGTGACCCGCCAGGACCGCGACGCCAGCGGCGGCGATCCGGTCACCGGCTACCTGTACGTCAGCGGCGACCATCCCTGGCCGCAGCACCGAGTCGGCATGATTGAGCGGCTCCCCGAGTCATGGCTGGTCGGCGAGGACGGCAGCGAGGAGATCGACCCGAACCGGCTGAGGGCACTGCCAGAGCCCGTCTGGGTCGACACCGACGGGAGCCGGGTCAGCGACGGCGAAGGGTTGCGCGCCGCCTACGTCCCCTCGCCGTTCCGTTTCTGCCTGCGTTGCCGCGTCTCCTACGAGTCGGCCCGCGGCAGCGACTACGCCAAGCTGGCGAGCCTCGGCTCCGAGGGGCGCAGCTCAGCGACCACGGTCCTCAGCGCTAGCCTTGTCAGCAGCCTGACCAGAGAGCACGGCGGGCTTCCCGCCGACGCTCGCAAGCTGCTGGCGTTCTCCGACAACCGCCAGGACGCAAGCCTGCAAGCAGGGCATTTCAACGACTTCGTCCAGGTCGGTCTGCTTCGTAGCGCGCTCTACCAGGCGGCGAACAAGGCAGGCTCGGGTGGCCTCACCCATGAGGTGCTCGCCCACCGGGTTGTCGAGGAGCTCGGCCTCGACTTCGCCGACTACTCCGCGAACCCGGATCTCAGATTCGCGGCTCGAGACGAGACCGTCCGGGCATTGCGGGAGGTGGTCAACTACCGCCTTTATCAGGACCTGGAGCGGGGCTGGCGGATCACCATGCCCAATCTCGAGCAGACCGGTCTGCTCGAGATTCGCTACGGATCCCTCGACGAGCTGGTACGGGCCGAGGACGTCTGGCAGGGCAAGCACCAGGTCTTGGCTCAGGCGCCACCGGAGCAGCGTGAGGAGCTGTGCCGCATCCTGCTGGACGAGATGCGGCGGGCCCTGGCGATCCGGGTGGACTGCCTGACAAGGGACGGGTTCGACATTATTCAGCGGCTGAGCGACCAGCGGCTAGTCGGGCCGTGGGCGCTGGCCGACCAGGAGGAGCCCGTCCACGCCGGTATTGTGTGGCCCCGGTCGCGGCGGCGCGGCGATACCCGGCGGGACCTGACCTTGTCCGGGCTCAGCGGGTTCGGACGCTACCTGCGCCGTGGCGCCACCTTCCCCTGGTTGCCTAACAGGCTGCGGGTCGACGACGCCCAGCAGGTGATCCGCGACCTGCTCGACGCGCTGCGGGTCGGCGGGCTGGTCCACCAGGTCGTCGAAGGGGGCGGCGAGGACGACCCCGCGGGGTGCCGGGTCAACGCCTCGGGCCTGCGCTGGTGCCCCGGCAGCGGGCAACACCGGGCGCCCGACCCGCTGCGCACCACCATGGACCTGGAGGTGAGCGGCCGCGTCAACCCGTACTTCCGTGACTTCTACCAGGAGCTCGCCGGGCGGCTCGGCAACCTGCACGCCGCCGAGCACACCGCTCAAGTACCACCCCAGGTCCGCCTCGACCGGGAGGAGCGGTTCCGGCGGGCGGAACTGCCCATCCTGTACTGCTCGCCTACGATGGAGCTGGGGGTCGACATCGCCGACCTCAATGCCGTGCTGCTGCGCAACGTCCCACCCACGCCGGCCAACTACGCCCAGCGCAGCGGCCGTGCGGGTCGCTCCGGGCAACCCGCGCTGGTGGTGACCTACTGCGCCACCGGAAGCGGGCACGACCAGTACTACTTCCGTCGCTCGGAGCGGATGGTGGCCGGCGCGGTCGTCCCGCCACGGCTCGACCTCAGCAACGAGGACCTCGTCCGCGCTCACGTACAGGCGGTCTGGCTGGCCGAAACCGGCCAGGACCTGCACCAGTCGCTGGTGTCGCTGCTGGAGGTGGCCGGTGAGCAGCCGTCACTGGAGCTGCAGCCACAGGTGCGGGACCGGCTGGCCGGGCAGGCGGCGCGGCGGCGCGCGGCGGCGCGTGCGGGGACAGTCCTGGCCGACACCCAACCTGCGCTGAAGGCGACCACCTGGTACGACGATGGCTGGATCGAGCGGACCGTCCAGGGAGCTCCGGCGGCCTTCGACCGCGCCTGCGACCGGTGGCGGCAGCTCTACCGTGCCGCGCTGGAGGAGGCACAGACCCAGAGCCGGGTCATCCAGGACGCCAGCGGATCGCCGGAAGCGCGCCGGCGCGCCGAGGCCCGCCGGCGGGAGGCCGAGAGCCAACTCCGGCTGTTGCGGGCGGAGGAGGAGGACTTGAACCAGAGCGACTTCTGGAGCTACCGGTACTTCGCTTCGGAGGGGTTCCTGCCCGGCTACTCGTTCCCGCGGCTCCCGCTGGCGGCCTACATCCCCGGGGCGCGACGGTCGCGCCGCTGGGAAGGCGACTACCTCCAGCGGCCCCGCTTCATCGCCGTCAACGAGTTCGGTCCGGGCGCCCTCGTCTACCACGAAGGCGCCCGCTACGAGGTGGTCCGCGCGCAGCTACCCGTGCGCCAGCCGGGACAACAGAGCCTGCCGCTGGAGGCCGCCAAGCGCTGCGAGCACTGCGGCTACCATCACCCGGTGAGCGCCAGCGGCCCCGACGTCTGCGAGGCATGCGGCGCCGAGCTCGGGGGCGCGACCGGCAACCTGCTTCGCATGCAAACCGCCTACACGCGCCGCCGCGAGCGCATCTCGTCCGACGAGGAGGAACGCCGGCGCGCCGGCTACGAGATCGTCACCTCCTACCGCTTCACCGAGCACGGCGACCGACCCGGCCACCTGGAGGCCGAGGCGGTCGCCGGGGACGTGGTCGCGCGGCTCAGCTACGGCGACACCGCGACGATCCGCCGCGCCAACGTCGGCTACTCCCGCCGCAAGGCCGCCGGCGAGCCCGGCTTCACCATCGATGCCGACTCCGGCCGGTGGCTGTCCCGCAAGGAGGCCGAGGAAGCGATCCCGGACACCGCAGGGCTCGAAGAGATCGGCGCTCGCCGCGCCGCGCGCGTGATCCCCTACTGGAGGACCGGCGCAACGTGCTCGTCGCCCGCCTGGCGCAGACGGTCCCGTCCGAGACGATGGCGACCCTGCAGTACGCCCTCAAGCGGGCGATCGAGGCGACCTTCGACCTGGAGGACTCCGAGCTGGCCAGCGAGCCGCTGCCGAGCAACCGCGACCGAACCGCCATCCTGCTGTACGAGTCGGCCGAGGGCGGCGCCGGTGTGTTGCGCCGCCTGGTCGGGGAGCCGGACCAGCTCGCCGCGGTCGCCTCCCGGGCGCTGGAGCTGCTGCACTACGACCCGGAGACGGGCGAGGACTGCGGCAAGGCGGACGGCGCCGAGGAGCGCTGCGAACGCGCCTGCTACGACTGCCTGCTGTCCTACATCAACCAGCGGGACCACCGGCTGCTCAACCGCCACCTGGTGGTCGAGCTGCTGCGGACCCTTCGGGACGCGGTTGTGCGCACCGGTGGCCAGGCCGCCTCCCCGGAGGCGGAGTTCGCCCGGCTGCTGGCACGCTGCGACAGCGAACTGGAGCGGGCCTTCCTGCGCCTGCTGCAGCGCTCCGGGCACCGCCTGCCCACCCACGCGCAACGACTGCTGGAGCAGGCCGGCGTGCGACCCGACTTCGACTACGTCGGTCCGAGCGGGCAGGTGGCGGTCTTCGTCGACGGACCCGACCACGACACCCCCGCGCAGCAGACAAACGACGAGCAGGACGCCGAGCGCCTGGAGGACCACGGCTGGAGCGTGTTCCGCTTCCGCTACGACGAGGACGACCGCTGGGCGGAGCGGCTCCGTGCGCACGCCTGGGTGTTCGGCCCGGGGACGTCGAGGAGGCAGACGTGACCGCCTACGCCGTCGGGTCGCTGGTCCGGGCGCGGGGCCGCGAGTGGGTCGTGCTGCCCGACAGCCAGGACGACCTGCTGGTGCTGCGGCCGCTCGGCGGCCGTGAGGACGACGTCGCCGGGGTGCTCCCGGCGCTGGAGCCGGTCGAGCCGGCTACCTTCCCGCCCCCGTCCGCCGACGACCTCGGCGACGCCACCAGCGCCCGGCTGCTCCGCAGCGCGCTGCGGCTCGGCTTCCGCTCCTCCGGCGGGCCGTTCCGCTCGCTGGCCGGCATCGCGGTCACCCCGCGGCCCTACCAGCTCGTGCCGCTGCTGATGGCGTTGCGGATGCCGACCGTGCGGCTGCTCATCGCCGACGACGTGGGGATCGGCAAGACGATCGAGAGCGCGCTGGTGGCCGCGGAGCTGCTCGCCCAAGGCGACGCCCGCCGGCTCGCGGTCCTCTGCAGCCCACACCTGGCCCGGCAGTGGCAGGCCGAGCTGCGCGACAAGTTCGCCATCGACGCCGAGGTCGTGCTACCCAGCACGGTCACGCGGCTGGAGCGCGGCCTGGGCATGAACGAGTCGCTGTTCGAGCGCTACCCGCACGTGATCGTGTCCACCGACTTCATCAAGTCGACCCGTCGCCGCGACGACTTCGTGCGTGCCTGCCCGGAGCTGGTGATCGTCGACGAGGCGCACACCTGCGTCGACGCCGCCGGTGGCGGCGGGCGCGCCCGCCACCAGCGCTTCGAGCTGCTGCAGCGGCTGGCGGAGGACCAGGACCGCCATCTCGTCCTGGTCACCGCCACGCCACACAGCGGCAAGGAGGAGGCGTTTCGCAACCTGCTCGGCCTGCTCGCGCCGACGCTCGCCGCGCTGCCCGAGGACCTCAGCGGCCCAGGGCACGAGCGCGACCGGGCGCTGCTGGCCCGTCACTTCGTGCAGCGGCGCCGAGCCGACATCCGCGCCTACCTCGCCGAGGACACCCAGTTCCCCGACCGGCACACGCGCGAAGAGACCTACGCCCTCACGCCGGAGTACCGGCGGCTGTTCGACCGGGTGCTCGACTACGCCCGCGAGACCGTGACCGACCCGGCGACCAGCGCCACCAGCCAGCGGGTGCGCTGGTGGTCGGCGCTGGCCCTGCTGCGCTCCCTGGCGTCCTCGCCGGCGGCAGCCGCCGCGACGCTGCGCAGCCGGGCCGGTCCGGCGCAGGCCACCAGCCCCGAGGAGGCCGACGAGCTGGGCCGGGCGAGCGTCCTCGACGTGCTGGACGAGGAGGCGACCGACGCGCAGGACACCACCCCCGGCGCCGACGAGGGCGACGAGGCGCCGGACGCGGCGCGTCTGCGGCGCCGCCTGCACGCCCTCGCCCGGGAGGCCGAGGCCCTGGCCGGGCGTGGCGACGCCAAGCTGGCCACCGCAACCACGATCGTCAGGCGGCTGCTCGACGACGGGTTCAACCCGATCGTGTTCTGCCGCTTCATCCCCACCGCCGAGTACGTCGCCGATCACCTGGACCGGGCGCTCGGCCGCGACGTCGAGGTCGCCGCCGTCACCGGCGTCCTGCCACCGGACGAGCGGGAGCAGCGCATCGCCGAGCTGGTCGACGCCGCCAAGCGGCGGGTTCTGGTGGCGACCGACTGCTTGGCTGAGGGCATCAACCTGCAAGAGCAGTTCTCGGCAGTGCTCCACTACGACCTGGCATGGAACCCCACCCGTCACGAGCAGCGCGAGGGCCGCGTGGACCGGTTCGGGCAGCCAGAGCCGGTCGTCCGCGCGGTCACCCTCTACGGCGTGGACAACCGCATCGACGGGATCGTGCTGGAGGTGCTGCTGCGCAAGCACGCGGCCATCCGGGAATCGACCGGCGTATCCGTGCCCGTCCCGATGGACTCCAACGCGGTCGTCGAGGCGGTCATGGAAGGCGTCCTGCTGCGCCGCGGCGAGGTCCCCGAGCAGCTCGTCATCGAGGGCGTCGCCCAAGCCCGTCGCGACGAGCTGTTCGAGGCCTGGCAGAGCGCCGCCGACCGGGAGAAGCGCTCGCGCACCAAGTACGCGCAGGCCGGGATCTCCACGACCGAGGTCGCACGGGAGCTGGCCGCGGTCCGCGCCGCGCTCGGCGACGAGCGCGAGGTCACCCGCTTCGCTCGCGACGCCCTGGCCTCCCTCGGGGTCACGGTCACACCCGCGGCTGATGGGTTTACCGCCACCGGCACCGGCAGCCTGCCGCAGTCGCTTCGCGACGCGCTCCCTCGAGACCCCAGGCGGGGGCTCCGCGACCCGCTCGCCTTCCACCATCAGCCGCCGGTGCCGCGCGGGGACGCGCTGCTTGTCCGCACCGACCCCGCCGTGGAGGCGATCGCCCAGTACGTGCTGGACAGCGCGCTCGACCCGATGATTCCAGAGGCGCTGCGGCCCGCGTGCCGGTGCGGGGTGATGCGGACCGCGGCGGTGCAGCGGCGCACGACCCTGCTGCTGGCCCGCTTCCGCTTCCACCTGGTGACGCCGACCCCGTACGGGGACCGGGCGGTGGTCGCCGAGGAGGCGCGGGTGCTCGGCTTCCGGGGCAGCCCCAGCGAGCCGCAGTGGCTGGACGACGCCGAGGTCGTCGAGCTGCTGGATGCCGCGCCCGGCGCCAACACCCCACCGGAGCAGGCGCGCCAGTTCGTCCAGCGGGCGCTCGACGGGCTGCCGGCGCTCGTCCCCGCCCTCGACGCGGCGGCCGACCGGCTCGCCGAGGAACTGCTGGCCTCCCACCGGCGGGTGCGCGAGGCGGCGGGGGTCGTCCGCCGCGGCCTGCGCGTGGCGGCCCAGAAGCCGGTCGACGTGCTCGGCGTCTACGTGCACCTCCCACTCCCCGAGGCGACCGCGTGAGGGCGGACGCGTTCACCACCATCCGCAGCCTCGGCGGGCTATTGCCATCCGATGCGCTGGCCCGCGTCGCCGAGGGCCACGGCCTGCCCGGGCTCGAGCCGCGCGACTACCACCTGGTCGAGGGCGAGACCGTCCGTGCCGCCGCCAACCGCGCCTGGACCCGCCTGGCCGCCGCGTGGGCGTCGTTCAAGACGGCGTTCGCCGCCGCGCCGCCCGGCGACGCCACCACCGGGCTCACCCGTGAGCGCTGGCTGCAGGTGCTGTTCTCGGAGCTCGGCTACGGCCGGCTCCCGACCGCCCCCGCCGGCGGCATCGCGGTCAACGGCTCGGCGTACCTGGTCAGCCACCAGTGGGGGAGCGTCCCCATCCACCTGGTCGGCGCCCGGGTGCCGCTCGACAAGCGCACGCCCGGCGTGGCGGGCGCGGCCCGGCGGCCGCCGTACTCCACGGTGCAGGAGTTGCTCAACCGCAGCGACGAGCACCTGTGGGGGTTCGTCTCCAACGGCCTGCGCCTGCTGCTGCTGCGGGACTCGTCCTCGCTAGTCCGCCAGGCGTTCGTCGAGTTCGACCTGGAAGCAATTGTTCGAGGGCGAGGTGTTCAGCGACTTCGTCGTGCTGTACCTGGTGTGCCACCAGAGCCGCGTCGAGGTCCGCTCGGAGGAGACCGGCCCGGCGTCGTGCTGGCTGGAGCGGTGGCGTGCCGAGGCGATCGCCAGCGGCACCCGCGCCCTGGACTCACTGCGCGACGGCGTCACCGAGGCGCTCCGCACGCTCGGGCGGGGCTTCCTCGCCCACCCGGCCAACGCCGAGCTGCGGGCCAGGCTCGCCGACGGCCGCCTCTCCGGCCAGGACTACTACCGGGCGATGCTGCGGCTGGTCTACCGATTGTTGTTCTGCTTCGTCGCCGAGGACCGCCAGGTGCTGCTGGCACCGGACGCCGACCCGGCGACCGTCCGGCGCTACGACGCCTACTTCTCGACCGCCCGACTGCGCCGGCTGGCCGCCCGGCGGCACGGCAGCCGCCACGGCGACCTCTGGGTCGCCCTGCGGCTGGTCTTCGACGCCCTCGGCGGCGACGACGGCTGCCCACAGCTCGGCCTACCGGCACTCGGCGGGGCCCTGTTCGCCCCCGAGACCCTCAGCCTGGTCGGCCGCTCCGAGCTGGCTAACGCCGACCTGCTCGCGGCCGTGCGCTCTCTCAGCCAGATCGCCGACCGCGCCAGCGGCACCACCCGGGCGGTCGACTACCGAAACCTCGGCGCTGAGGAGCTCGGCAGCGTCTACGAGTCGCTGCTGGAGCTGGCCCCCCAGCACGACCCCGCCACCGGCCAGTTCACCCTCGCGGTGCTGGCGGGCAACGAGCGCAAGACCACCGGCAGCTACTACACGCCGTCATCGCTGATCGACTGCCTGCTGGACACGGCTCTTGACCCACTGCTCGACGAGGCCGAGAAGGCCGACGATCCCCAGGTGGCGCTGCTGGCCTTCACCGTCTGCGACCCGGCCTGCGGGTCCGGGCACTTCCTGGTCGCCGCCGCCCGCCGCATCGCCCGGCGGCTGGCCGCCGTCCGCACCGAGGACGCCGAGCCGCCCGAGGAGCGGGTTCGGGAGGCGCTGCGGGAGGTGGTCGGCCGCAGCATCTACGGCGTCGACGTCAACGAGCTCGCCGCCGAGCTGGCCAAGGTGTCGCTGTGGCTAGAGGCGGTCGAGCCCGGCAAGCCCCTGCCGTTTCTGGACGGCCACATCAAGGTCGGCAACTCCCTGCTGGGCACCACCCCGGCGCTGCTGGCCAAGGGTATCCCCGACGACGCCTTCAAGCCGCTTACCGGCGACGACAAGCCGACCACGTCGGCGCTGCGTAGACGTAACAAGGGCGAGCGTGAGCAGGCCGCCCAGGGCCAGCTGTTCGATCCCACCGCCATCAACGTCGACACCGGCGCGCTCACCCGCTGGGCCGAAAGGGTCGCCGCCGAGGACGACACGACCATCGCTGCGTTACACCGGCGCGTCGCCGCCTGGCGCGCGCTGGAAGACTCCCCAGAGCTGGCCCACGCCCGGCTGGTCGCCGACGCCTGGTGCGCCGCGTTCGTCTGGCCGAAGACCCCGGACGCGCCCCCGGCGGTCACCCAGCGCGTGCTCATGCGCCTCGACGAGGATCCCGAAACGGTGAGGGAGGCCATTCGGCGGGAGGTCGAGCGGCTGTCCGCCAGCTACGGATTCTTTCACTGGCACCTGGAGTTCCCCGAGATCTTCCAAGTGCCCGACGACCCACACGAGGCAGAGCAGCCGGAGCTCGGGTGGAGCGGTGGATTCTCCTGCCTGCTCAGCAACCCGCCCTGGGAGCAAGTCCAACTTGACGCTCGCGAATTCTTTGCGGTTTCTCATCCCGAGATCGCTAGGAAACCAAACGTAGCCGCCAGAGAACGGGCCATTGAAGGTCTAGCGGAAGATGACCCGACGCTGTTTAAAAAGTACAATTCGGCTAAACGATTCCTTGAGGGAACTCAGCACCTTGTGCATAGTTCTGGGCGTTTCCCACTTACGAGCTTCGGAAGGCTCAACACTGCTCCACTGTTTGCGGAGTGCGTTCGATACCTGATCGAGCTCAGAGGGCTTGCAGGACTAATACTGCCTACGGGCATTGCTACCGATTCTTTCAATCAAGGATACTTCAGGGACCTTGTTGAGACCTCAACGCTTGCGAGCTTGTACGACTTCGAGAATGCCCGCCCGCTCTTTGAGGGGGTGCATCGCAGCTTCAAGTTCTGCCTGCTGACACTCACCGGACCCCGCTGGCGGCAGGCGGCGACCGACTTCGCCTTCTTCCTGCACGACCCGGCTGAGCTGGCAAGGCCCAACGTCCGCTTCGCGCTGAAGCCGGACGAGATCGCCTTGCTGAATCCCAATACCGGGACCTGTCCCATATTCCGCTCCCGCCGAGACGCTGAGATTACGCTGGACATCTATCGACGGGTGCCTATTCTTATTCGAAGGCGCGACCGCGAGGAGAATCCATGGGGACTATCGTTTCAGCTAATGTTCATGATGAACTCAGATTCACACCACTTCAAATCCAAGAGCCAACTGGAAGAAGCTGGATGGCGCCTAGAAGGTAATGTCTTTGTTCGAGGTGAGCAGCGGTGTCTGCCGTTATATGAAGCGAAAATGATCCATCACTACAACCATCGGTGGGCGACCTACGAGGGCGACGAGATCAGTGACCTCACTGTGGTAAAGAAGCGGGATCCGGACGTGGTCGTGCTTCCGCGATACTGGGTCGCTGAGCATGAGGTCGAGCAGCGCCTCGCTGGCCGCTGGGACCGACCGTGGCTACTGGGTTTTCGGGATATCACCAATAGCACTAATGAGCGTACGGCTATCGCTAGCCTGCTGCCGCGGGCCGGTATCGGCAACAACGTTCCCCTGCTGCTGATCCACAACCATGACCTTGCACCGGGCCTGCAGGCTTGCTGGTCGTCTTACGCGCTTGACTTTGTAGCCCGACAGAAGGTTGCAAGTACACACATGAATTTCTTCATCGCGGAGCAGCTTCCAGTGCTACCTCCTGCATCCTATCGAAGGGCGACGCCGTGGCGGTCCAGTGAGAGGTTAGCCGATTGGATCACTCACCGCCTGCTGGAATTAACCTACACCGCCTGGGATATGGCGCCCTACGCCCGCGATCACGGTAACGATGGCCCACCGTTCGTTTGGGACGAGGAACGCCGAGCCTTGCTCCGCGCCGAGCTCGACGCCGCCTATTTCCACCTGTACGGGATCGATCGCGAAGACGTTGACTACATTATGGAGACGTTCCCGATCGTCCGGCGCAAGGACGAGGCCAGCTTTGGTGAGTATCGCACCAAGGGGCTGATCCTCGAAATCTACGACCGGATGGCCGAAGCGTTCTCGGACGGCCCTCCGTTCGACACGGTACTCGACCCGCCACCCGGCCAGGGCCCCGCGCACCCTGATCGCGACCTCTCCGATGGAGGAGTACGGCAGTCATGAAGGCGCAGGAGACCACCTTCCAGGAAATCATCCAGGGCCAGAAGCAGTTCCAGGTGCCGCTGTACCAGCGAACCTACAGCTGGCAGGAGAAGCAGCTTGGCCAGCTCTGGAAGGACGTGCTTGACCAGGCGGATGGGCTGGCCAGTGGAACCCCAGGCCCCACGCACTTCCTCGGGTCGATCGTGCTAGCGCCGAGCCCCGAGCTTGGCGCGGCCGGTGTGATGAAGTGGGTCGTCGTGGACGGCCAGCAGCGGCTGACCACCTTGATGCTTGCCATGTGCGCCCTTCGCGACCACCTCGCCGCGACCGACCCGGTCGAGCGGGAGCGCATCAATGAGCTGTACCTCATCAACAAGTGGAAGAAGGACCTGGACTTCTACCGGCTGCTGCCGACACAGGCCGACCGTGAGGCGTTCTTCGCCTGCATTGACGGCGTGTCCGAGGCGGGGGGCGGCGATGGCATCGGGGCCGCCTACCGGTTCTTTCGCCGCGAGCTGGTTGCCGCCGACGACGAGGAGGACCCGCACGACCTGGAGCGCATCGAGGCGGTACTCCGGGAACGGCTGGCGCTTGTGGAGATCGTTGCCCACCCCGACGACAACGTCCACCGCATCTTCGAGTCGCTGAACAACACGGGGCTCAAGCTCAGCCAGAGCGACCTGCTGCGCAACCACGTCTTCATGCTCCTGCCGACCCGTGCGGAGCACGTCTACTCGGCTTACTGGCGTCCAATGCAGGAGCGGCTCGGCGAGCACCTTGAGCTGCTGTTCTATCTGGACCTGATCCTGCGCGGCGTCGAGCGGGTTCGACGCACCGAGGTGTACCGCGGCCAAGTGGAGCGCCTCGATAAGGAGAAGGCTAGCAGCGACGAGTCGGCACTGGAGGCCGAGGTGGCCGAGCTGACTCGCCGTTCGCGGCATCTGGAGCGGATCGTGGCGCCGCCGCGCGAGCCGCATGCAGGCATCCGGGCCGCGCTGGAGCGCCTCAACACCTGGGGGGCGCAGACCACCTACCCGCTGCTCATGCACCTGATGGATCTACGCGAGAAGGGGAGCGCAACCGACGACGAGGTACTGGAGACACTCGCCTTTGTGGAGAGCTTCCTGGTGCGGCGGCTGCTCTGTGGTGTGCCCCACAACAACCTCAACCGCATCTTCAGCACCCTCGTCCCGCAGCTCCGCGATGACCTACCGGTCGCCGACGCTGTCCGACATGCCCTCTCCGGCGAACGCCGATTCTGGCCAAGCGACGCGACGCTGCGGGAGGCGATCCGCAGCAAGCCCTTCTACTGGACCGGACGCGCCGACCAAAAGGCGCTGGTCCTGCGGCGACTGGAGGAGAGCTACGAGTCGAAGGAGCGGGTGGACTTCGCCGGGTCGCGCCTGTCCATCGAGCACATCCTGCCGCAGAGCCCGACCAAAGAATGGCTCGACATGCTCGCCGAGGAGGCCAGACCGGACCTCCAGCCGGAGGAGCTGCACCAGCAGCTCGTGCACACGCTCGGCAACCTCACCCTGACGGCCTACAACGTCGAGCTGAGCAACCATCCGTTCCAGCGCAAGCAGGAGCTGTTCGCCAAGAGCCGCTTGGAGATGAACCGGTCGGTCGCCGAGGCGCCCCGTTGGGGGCAGGCCGAGATCCTGCAGCGGGCGGACGAGCTCGCCGCGCGCGCGGTCCGGATCTGGCCGGGGCCGATCATCGGCGGTGAGACCGAGCGGCTGGTCAACCGGGACTGGAGCCTGCTCCACCAGGCGCTTGCCGTGCTGCCAGCCGGGTCGTGGACCACCTACGGCGACCTCGCCGAGGTGATCGGCTCCCATCCACGACCCATCGGCCACCACTTGGCAACCGCGCCAGTGGCCAACGGCCACCGGGTCCTGGCTCGCAGCGGGAAGGTCGCACCCTCGTTCCGCTGGCCCCACGAGGACGACACCCGGGACCCGCACGAGGTCCTGCGAAGCGAGGGGGTGCAGTTCAACAAGGCGCTGGCCGCCGACCCCGCCCAACGGATGACCGCCCAGGACCTCGCCGACCTCCTCGGAGTTACCGAGCCGGAGCCTGACGGCTTGACAGGAGACGACGCCATGGTGCTGCCACCCGAGCTGCACGAGTCCTTCCTGGCTCAGGTCCGCGAACGCCAGTCGCTGGCGACCGTGGGCGCCGTCGCTACGCTGCTGGACTTCTGGGTCCGGCTCGGCGGGAACCTCGGTTTCGGCTCAGCCCGCGAGACGAGTTGTTTCCTGCTCCTCCAGGGCCCGACGGGCGCGGGTGGGTACCGCTGGTGGCCGTTCACGCTGTACCCCAGCGGCTCCTGCGAGGTGGTGTTCCAGCACCTGCTCCGGCGACCGCCGTTCGACGACGAGCGCCTCCGTGAGGAGTTCCGCCAGCTCTGCAACCAGGCGTCCGGGGTCAACCTGCCCCGTGCCAAGCTGCAACTGCGGCCGTCGTTCCCGCTCTCGGCGCTCACCGATGAGATAGCCCGTGAGCGGTTGTTCGACGCCCTCGAATGGTTCACGCTGGCCGCCCGCGACCCGCGACCGGTGTTATGAGCAAGTACCAGGCGCTCGCCGACTTCCTCCGCCAGCAGGAGGACGAGGAGATCGAGCTCGGCTTCGACCAGGTCTCGGAGATCGTCGGCGGCTTGCCGCCGTCCGCCTACAACGAGCGACCTTGGTGGGCGAACGACTCGGGGCCGACCAACGCGCACGCGCCGGGGTGGATGTCGGTTGGCTGGCGGGTCCGCAGGGTCGACCTCCAGCACCGCCGGGTCACGTTCATCCGCGCCAGCTCCGACCGGTGGATCGAGCGCACCAGGCAGCCGGCGAGGGCGCCTGCGCAGCATGCCTGGCTGGTCCGCGGCGCCAACGTGCATGGGCGAAACCTCGTCGCCGAGTGGCTCAGTGGCGGCTACTGCTCGGTGGCCGCGCCGGAGCTGGACGAGGTGCCGCCCGGCCTGTCCCGCGCCGAGATCGGCGAGCGTGTGGCCGAGGACTACGGCCACCTCAGCTTCGGGGCCAGGGGCTCGATCACCGGCATGCTCCACACCTTCCTCAACCTGATCCAGGTCGGCGACGTCGTGGTCACCGTCGACGACCAGGCCGTCTACGTCGGCCCGGTGACCGGTGAGCCGACCTGGGTCGAGAGTCCCGGCCGGCTCAGCAGCCGGCGCCGTGCGGTCCGCTGGGCCAACCCTGGCCGGCCGCTCGCACGCAGCGCCCTTTCCGGCTCCGCGCAGTCCAAGCTGAAGGGCCAGCGCACCGTCAGCGACCTGACCTCCGAGATCGACGAGCTGACGCGGCTGGCCGGTATCGGCGGGGTGGTCGATCGACCCCGGATTCAGGTGGAGCCGCAGCAGCCGCTGCGGCTGCCCGACGCGACCGACGAGCTGGCGGCGTCGCTGCTGCTTCCCAAGGAGTGGCTGCAGGAGACCATCGAGCTGCTCGCCGACAAGCGGCAGGTTGTCTTCTACGGCCCGCCGGGCACCGGCAAGACGTTTGTGGCCAAGCGGCTTGCCGAGCACCTGGCCGGCGTCGACGATGTGCGGTTGGTGCAGTTTCACCCCTCGTACTCCTACGAGGACTTCTTCGAGGGGTTCCGGCCGCGGATCTCGGCCGAGGGCCAGCTCGGCTTCGAGCTGGTGTCCGGGCCGTTCCGCCGCCTGGTCGACGCCGCCAGGGACGACCCGGTCCACCCGCACATGCTCGTCATCGACGAGATCAACCGGGGCAACCTCGCCAAGGTCTTCGGCGAGCTGTACTTCCTGCTCGAGTACCGCGACGAGCCGATCGAGCTGCTCTACTCCCCGGAGGACACCGACTTCCGGCTGCCGGAGAACGTCTTCCTGATCGGGACCATGAACACCGCCGACCGGTCCATCGCGCTGGTCGATGCGGCGATGCGGCGACGTTTCGCCTTCCAGGCATTCTTCCCCGGGCGGTATCCCATCCGGGATCTGCTCCGCGCCTGGCTACGGCGTGAGGGGCTGCCTACTCGCCCGGCCGACCTCCTCGACGAGCTGAACGCGCGGATCGCCGACGAAGACTTCGCGATCGGTCCCTCCTACCTGATGACGAGGCGGGTGGACAGCGAAGCTGGGCTCGAGCGAATTTGGCGGACGGCGATCCTGCCGCTGCTGGAGGAGCACTACTTCGGCCAGGGCCGGGATCTGGACAAGGAGTTCGGGCTGGCCGCGCTCTCTAGGGCGGTCGACGTAGCCACCGAGGAGCAGGCCAGCCCGCCGTGAACCGCCTTGTCCTCGGTGAGTACGAGACGCTTGACGAGGCGGCGCTTCCCCTCGACGAGGCGGTCGCGCTCGCGGCGACCGGTGCCGTCGAGGTCCTACGGACCGCCAGCCCGGGCCACTGGACCGTGCGGGCCGGGAAGCATGTCGGCGCAGTCCGGGTAGGGGAGACCGAGCTCCAGATCCACCCTAAGGTGCCGGTCGAGAGGTTGCTGTACCTGCTTGGCTACGCCCGCGACCCGCGTGGCTGGCGCGACGACGAGGTACTGCTGGCCGGCGTGGACGAACTGGTGCCAGCGATGGCGGTGTCGTTCGTGGCGCTCGCCCATCGCGCGCTCCAGCAGGGCGTCCTACAGGGCTACGAGGAGCGCGAGGAGAGCCTGCTCCTGCTTCGCGGCCGGCTGCGCGAAGGGGAGCAGGTGCGGCGGCGGATGGGGCTCGCCCTGCCACTGGAGGTCCGCTACGACGAGTTCACCGTCGACATCGCCGAGAACCGGATCCTGCTCGGCGCCGCCCGGCGGTTGCTGGCGCTGCCCGGTGTCCCCGCCGCGGCCCGAGGGTCCTTGGTGCACCTCACCGCGCAACTCGCCGACGTTCGGGCACCGGTGGCCGGCGAACGCTTCCCTGTGGTCGGCGCCACGCGGCTCAACGCCCGCTATCGGCCCGCTATCCGCCTCGCGGAGTTGGTCCTGCGCGGCCGCAGCGTCGAGCTGCTCGCCGGCGGCGTCCGCGCGAGCGGGTTCCTCTTCGACATGAACCGCGTCTTCGAGGACTGGCTCACGGCCGCCCTCACCGCGGCGCTCTCCGCCCACGGCGGCACCGTGCGCCCCCAGCTCCGGACGTGGCTCGACGAGGCAGGTCGCATACCGGTTCGGCCCGATCTCACCTGGTGGAGCCAGGGCCGCTGCACCGCCGTCGTCGATGCCAAGTACAAGGCGCTGCGGCTCGCCGACGCCCCCAACGCCGACCTGTACCAGATGCTCACCTACTGCAAGGTCATGGAGCTACCCCACGGCCATCTCGTGTACGCCGCGGGCGATGAGCAGCCTCGAACGCATGCCATCCGCAACTCCGGTGTCGAGGTGCACGTGCACACCATCGACTTGACCGGGTCGGTCACTACACTACGGGCGCAAGTCGACGGGCTCGCTGAGCAGATTTCGAGACGTCCGGCATAGCCTCAGCGATCGTTGGATCCACCCGAAGGCCGGCTAGCCTCGCAGACGCCAAGTCGGCACATGCCATGACGCAAGGGGCCTCATAGCCGCTCTGGGCCGCCTCGCTTCCTCGATCTTCTTCGCCGACGTCGTAGGGTGCGTTGGGGATACAGCGGTCGCAGGAACGGCCGCTCCCGATACACGCCGACTACGAATGGGCCGGGGCGTTCAGCGCAAAGCCGCTCGATGCGAGTCGCGTGCGTCCGAAGCAGGTGCGCCTGCTCTTCGCCTGTCATGTTCGCGTTGGTGAGAGCGAAGGCCTGAACCCCTGCCGCTTCGAGAGCGGCACGCTCACGTGGGCGATAGCGGATCCGGTCGTCCTTCATGAGCACGATCCAGCCGCGCCTGCCTGCTTCTGCCAGCCAGACCTCGTCGTGCGCGTCAGCCGCGAAGATGTCGTCGTGGATGGCCACGTCGTAGCCGGCGTCCCGCAGGGCCGACGGCACGATACGCCGACCGAGGCTTCGGTCCACGAAGAACGTCAAGCGGCTCGCGGGAGGATGCGCGTCTTGAACCGCTCTGCGGCTTCGACCTCGGCCTGTTCGAGGCCGAAGTCGTCAGCCACCACCGCCATTGGCTCGCCAGCCTGCAGCCGGTGTACGACGTCCTCGACCCGGATACCTCTACGGGCGATGATCGGCTGGCCGAACCCACGTCTCGGGTCGATGACTACCCCTTCCTCCCGGCCAACCGGCCACAGACGCTCGGCGTAATCGTCGGCTGCCCAGTCCACTCGCCGCAGATAGCGGTCCACCACGTCGTCGAAGACCACCTGACCTCCCCTTGACACGTTGAGGAGAGTCACCAGCTCGCTCTGTCCCTCCGTTCGGAGGTAGCGGAAGAAGAGTTCGGCCCCGTCCGTGAGGAGGTGGCGGCTGGCGAGTGGATGGTCAATCTCGAGCTGCCGGACAAGGTAGGCGAGGGCCGGCCGGATCTTCTGCATGCTCAGGCCGCTCGCGCGGAAGGCGGCGACAGTGTGGGCTTCAATGAGGTTGGCGAAGGAGAGCCACCGCCCTCCCTTGGGGGGGACGATCAGCGGGCCGGCGGAGCGCATCTCGTCGCGCACGGGATAGCGGTATCCCCGGATCCAGTTGCCGATCGTCCCGACAGGGACGTCCAAGAGCCGCGCTACATCGGCTCGCGAGTAGAACTCGCGGCCGAAGCGCACTTCATCGAGCGCCTGCTGGGACGACATCAGCGCGAACGCGAACCTCCGACGGTCCGACACGAACAGCCACCACCGATCGTATAGGGCGAGGCAAGCACCCGATGCTGGCGCCGCATGGTCAGGCCCAAGACCCGACCATTGCCTCCCTGTCTAGCCGCTGGGTCAGAGAGGGCGCGGCGACTACTGGGAAGGGATCTGCCCCTGCCAGCCTTGCTTAGGCTGCCCGCCACGGGTCTTCGAGTTCAAGGTCGCCGCGCCAGGAGCTGCTGAACCACACTGCGACCCCCCATCTCCTCGACTGAACCGTTCGGGGACAAGTCCCCGTACAGCCCGTGTAGAAGGTCACCGTCGCTCCGTTCGCGCGGGTCACCATCCTCATCTAGCTCTTGATGAGCAGACCGTTTGTCCACAAGATCATCATTGCCGGTTGTAGGGCCCTTACTGGCTCTCTAGCATCTGGCCCTCACCCATGGGGGACGCCATGCCGACCGAAGACCCCCCAGTTCCGGCCCCACCACCGCCCGCGTCCCGTGGTTCCGCTCGACGTAGGTTTGTTCTCCTGGTCGCTACCGTCTCGGTCGTGGCCGTAGCTGTGCTGATCTCGGTGCTCACGGGGGATGACGATGAGATCGAGGCAGTTGAGCAGCATGCTCAAACACCACTGGCACCTTCGACGACGCGCACTACTGTCATCGATGGCAAGGCACAGATAGTGACGCGCCTGCGGCAGATCCTAAGGATCCGAGACCAGGCTTATGAGCGGCGAGACGTCACCATTCTAAACACTATTTACACGAGCGACTGCCCATGTCTTGAGGGAGACGGTCGAGCAATTCGGGATCTGCTCGAAAAGGAAAGAGTCTGGCGAGGATCTCCGTCGTCAATCAAAGTCAGGCGCGTTGAGCAGGTGAACGATCGTCAATGGATCGTAACCGCAGTTTTCCAAGTTCCGCCCCTGAGAGTCGAGGAGATCTCTGGTCAGCTTGTCGAGAGCTATCCCGCCGAACGCAACTTGTTCCGGTTTGTCTTGGTCAAATCCGAGCTCAGTGATCAGTGGCTCCTGGGCCACGCATCAGAAGTCAAGTGAGGGCGCGGGTGAAAGGCGTCTCGGTAGTCGCAAGGCTAATTTTGGCCACGTCCCTGCTGACCGTGCTCCTCCCACCACACGTGGATTCCGCGTCAAGCATGCAAGGATGCAAGCGCAATCCGCGAACTGCAAACATTACGGGAATCCGTGACACGGCAACGTTGACTGGTAGCGGTGGGCTCGAATGTTCCTCCGGTGTAATGCCTGTGAGCGGAGATTCAGGGCCCTACTACACATACGAGATCCTCTGTTCGACCGATCGTGTGCAGGCTGCGGATGGCGTTTGCTCTGCCACTCCCTGTCCGACCTCGTTCTATGCACTGCGGACCATCCATTTCCCCGACGGCAGCAGCGAACCTGCCGGCTTCCGCTGCATCACCCTCGACCAGGCCACCGCCGGTCCTGGGGTGACCGCAGCGCAGGTGTTTGCCGCCATCCGCCGGGTGAATCTGCCGGGCGGGGAGATCCAGATCACCCCGCAGCTGCGAGGGCTGGCCAACCTGGAGTCGTTCTTCCGGCTGCAGGGCGCGAACCAGCCGCCGGTGGACCTTCAGGTGGGCGAATCGATCGTGCACGCGGAGTTTCGAGTGCTCGAGTACCGCTGGTCGTTTGGGAACGGGCGGACGCTGGTGACGGAAGGGCCGGGCCGGCCGGGGCTTGCCAGTGAGGTACGCACCGCTTGGTTGCGGCGGGGCCGCTATCAGGTGGAAGTGACGGTGATGTGGGTGGCGCAGGCGTCGCTGGATGGGCGGCCCGTCGGGCAGGTAGACGATCTGGTCTCGCAGGCGCAAACGACCTACCCAGTAGCCGAGATAAAGACCATCCTCACCGGCTGACAGCTGGCACAGGCCTTGGGCGGGCTGCGGCGGCGCAGGACCCGCCGGCCCTTCCGTGCTCACCTTGCTTTGGGTTAGCCTCCGGTTGAACCGGTGGTGGCCGCACGGCGCCTTGCGGCAGCGCCCTTCGCTTGGCCGGTTCTCGTCGTGATCCCTGGCCGGCGAAAGGACTGACCGTGACCGTCACCCTCATCGTCATCGTGGCGATCGTCGTGCTGCTGCTGGTCGTCGCCGCCCTCATGTACAACGGGCTGGTGCGGCGGCGGAACCAGGTCGACAACGCCTGGAGCCAGATCGACGTGCAGCTCAAGCGCCGCTACGACCTGATCCCCAACCTGGTCGAGACGGTAAAGGGTTACGCCACCCACGAGCGCGGCACCCTTGAGGCGGTGACCAACGCGCGGGCGAACGCGATCAACGCGCAGGGCCCTGCGCAGCAGGCGGGGGCGGAGAACATGCTCAGCGGCGCCCTGAAGAGCCTGTTCGCGGTGGCCGAGTCCTACCCGGACCTCAAGGCCAGCCAGACCTTCCTGCAGCTGCAGCAGGAGCTGTCGGAGACCGAGGACCGGGCCGCC
>DATBRJ010000363.1:0-2065 GCA_036560395.1 Actinomycetes bacterium
GTCTCCAAGATCCTCGGCCACGGCTCCATCTCGATCACGGCCGACACCTACGGTCACCTTCTCTCCGGAGTTGGCAAGGCGGCAGCAGAGGCTGCCTCGGCACTGGTCCCACGCGGGCACCAGCGGGCACCGGCTACTGATGCGGGCACCTCGCGGGCACCGGGCTCATTAGAAAGACCTGGCGATCAAGGAACTGCCAGGTCAGAGGGTACGCCGCCAGGGACTCGAACCCTGAACCCGCGGATTAAGAGTCCGCTGCTCTGCCAGTTGAGCTAGCGGCGCGTAGCGCGTCGATGTTAGCAGCCGCCTCGGCGGCCGGCCAAAGCCGATAAGGGCAGGCAGCGGCCCTCCCAAGCTCGGCCCATGGATCATCTGCACGGTGACGCCCTCGACCTGAGGTGATCGTGGATGGAAGCCGAGGCATGCCCGAATCCCGCCGACGCAGTCGCGTCGCCATCCTGGGCGCGATACGGCAACAACCGGGACTCGATCAGCGGAAGGGCGCGTCCGGACTGCCCCGGGTGCCGATTAGGGTTTCGGCCAGGCTGGATGCACGGCCCCTCAACGATGGGCTGGGCGGCGGTCCCTGCACCACTCGGGCGAGGTTCCCGGGGTTCTCAGGGTCATCCGCGCAGCTCGAGGTTGGAACCGCGGCCGCTCGACAAGTCGTACAAGACTCGTACGGCGAGTGTGGCGGTCGCACGCAGCGGGAGGAGCCCGCACGGACGACGTCACCGCGGTAGCCCGGGCGCGCGAGGGCGACCTGGACGCCTATGGCGAACTGGTCGGGCGCTACACCGCGGCCGCCCATCGGACCGCGGTGCTGCTGGGCGCTGGCGACGACGCCGAGGACGTCGTGCAGGAGGCGTTCGTGAAGGCCTTCAACGGGCTCGCAGCCTTCCGGGCGGATGCGCCGTTCCGGCCCTGGCTACTGCAGATCGTTGCCAACGAGACCATGAACCTGCACCGGGGGCGGCGTCGCCGCGCCGGCCTCCAGCTGCGGCTCGGGGCGTACGACGACCCGGCACGTGCCGCCGATCCAGCCGAGGAAGCGATCGGAGACGACCGGCGCCGCGCCCTCCTGCATGCAGTCCGCCAGCTGGCCCGCAAGGATCAGCTCGTCATCACCTGCCGGTACTTCCTCGAACTCAGCGAGGCGGAGACTGCGCAGGTTCTGGGCTGGCCGGCCGGCTCGGTGAAGTCCCGCCTATCGCGCGCGCTCGGCCGGCTCCGTGAGCGGTTGGCGGTACCGCTGGGGGAGGAGGTGCCCGGTGCCTGAGCGACTGACCGACGACCAGCTCGAGCGCGAGCTCGTCGAGCTCGGTAAGCGTCTCGACATCCCCGCCCCGCCCCAGATGGCGGCTGCAGTGCAGCAGCGCATCGCGAGCCAGATCGAGGCCGGCGGGACACCGCCGATACCATCCGGCCGGCCCGGACCTGGGCAGCCGCGAGCCTGGTGGCGAAACCCTCGGTTCTTGCAGGCTGCTGCCGCAGTGCTCCTCGTCTTCGCCGCACTTCTCGCGTCGTCGCCGCAGGTGCGAGCGGCCGTCCGCGATGTTCTGCGATTCGCCGGCATCGAGATCCATGAGGAGTCGGCGCCTGTTCGGCCGACGCCGACCGGCCATCCGGCACTGCCGGGGGAGCGGATCGTGACGCTGGCCGAGGCACAAGCTCAGGCGGACTTCGCGATTCCGGTGCCGGCCGACCTCGGAGCGCCTGACGAGGTGCGCGTTGCGGACGGCGAGCCACCTCGGGTGGTCAGCCTGATCTACCGCGCTGGTCCCGGGCGGCCCGCCGCCGATTCGTCGGGGATCGCGATACGGATCGACGAGTTCGCCGGCTCCGTCTCTCCGGTGTACGGGAAGTACGGCGCTGAGGTCGAAAGGACGCCAATCGACGGCTCACTCGGCATCTGGGTCCCGCGACCCCACACGCTCCTGTACATCGACCGCAGCGGCTCATTCCGCGAGGAGGCTGCGCGAATGTCCGCGCAGACGCTGATCTGGCAGGTCGGCGTGACGACCCTGCGGATGGAAGGTGACTTCACCAAGGATGAGGCAATAGG
>DATBRJ010000364.1:0-7862 GCA_036560395.1 Actinomycetes bacterium
AGTGAGTAAGAGAGGCACAGAAGATATCCAGGACGGCGGCTTCCGCGGCTTCCCGGACGAGGCATTCGTCTTCTACGAGGGACTCGAGGCCGACAACTCCAAGACCTACTGGACGGCGCACAAAGCTACCTACGAGGAACATGTCCGAGCACCGATGCTCGCCTTGCTGGGGGAGCTCTCCTCCGACTTCGGGGCGGCATCGATGTTCAGGCCTTATCGAGACGTGCGCTTCTCCAAGGACAAGTTGCCGTACAAGACCCACCAGGGCGCCTTCGTCGACGCGGTTCCCGGAGTCGGTTACTACGTCCAGGTCTCCGCGGACGGACTGCTCGCGGCAGCCGGCTTCCACAGCCATGGCGCGGACCAGATCGAGCGCTACCGCAATGCGGTGGACAACGATGCGACCGGCAAGCAGCTCGAGAGCATCGTGGCGACGCTCAGGGAGGGTGGTTTCGGTCTTGACGGCGACGCGCTGAAGACCCGACCCAAGGGTTATCCAGCCGACCACCCGCGGATCGAGCTGCTGCGCTATCGGTCGATCTACGCCGAACGGTCCTGGCCACCGCAGCCGTGGATCCACACCGCTTCAGCAGCGGCGCGGGTCAGGGAGGCGTGGTCCGCGGCGCAACCACTGGTCGCCTGGATCACCGAACACGTGGGTCAAACTCACGAGCCCAGCCGCCGTCGACCGTGAGCTGCCGCGCTGGAGGCTGCTGGTGGTTCAGCCACCGCCAGCCCCCATGCCGCTGCTTTGCCACTGACGACGGACGGCAATGAGTCGGTCGACGAACTCGGCTGTCCTGCGCTCCCCGGGGAAGCCGGTGGTCAGCACCGTTTCCAGCTCAGCCGCCCGAGAGAGGAGGGTGGGAATGGACGCCCGGCTTGCCTCGAGCGCGGCGAGTCCGAAGTAGACGGCTTGCTCGAGGTCACGACGCCGGGCAGCAAGGATGCCCAAGGTGCAGCGCGTCTCGGCAATGCGCATGGGATGGCGAGTCTTCCCGTCCGGCTTCAACTGGTGGACAAGGACCTGCCATGCGCAGTCTTCGGCCGCGGTGTCGTCACCAAGCCACAGGTATGCCGTCGCCGCATGCGCGGTCATCTTCGTCTCGTCCATGGCGAAGTGGTGCAGTTCGTCGAAGGGCCAGGGAAGCCGGTCAACGATTGCCCTGGCCCGGTCGAGCGCCTGCTCGGCAAGGCGACGGTCACGCAGCCGGGCGGCCGCCTTTGCCTCGTGCAGTGCCAGCCGCGCCGCGACTGGCGATTCGCCGGTCGCCACCTCGCCGGCCTGGGCACTGGCGAGGGCATCGCTGAAGCGGCCCTCGGCCAGTGCGAACCATGTCGCCATCTCGAGCGCCCAGGCAGCGAGCTCGGCGTGCCCGGCCTGGCCGGCGAGATCTCTGACGGCCAGCCGGTTGGTCTCTGCCCTGCGCCGCTGGCCGACGTCAAACAGCGCACAGCCGAGGATTGCCGAAAGCCAGCCGCAGACAACCAGCAAGCGTCGTCGGTCGGTGGGCCGCATGCCCTCCTGGAGTAGCCTCCCAACCAGAGCAATGCGCTTGTGTGCGAGCGCGACGATCTGCCGAATGGACTCATGGCCGTAGTCACGGCAGAGGTCGTCGGTGGCCGACTCCAAGCCCTCCAAAGTGCCGGGACTCAGGTCGAGCACGGGACCGAACACCGGCCCTTCGGTGCCAGCGCCGGTTGGCTCCATGGCCGCTGTGTCACGGTCAGGCGGCAGCACGAACGGATCAGCACCGGCGGGCGGGGGCGCGAAACGGCGAGAAACGGTGGGCGGCTGGTAGGCCGGCGACCAGGAGTCGGAGTCCGAAGAGGCGGCCATCGCCTTGGTCACTTCGTCAGGTGGCTGGAAGCCGAGGTCCTCGGCAGAGACTCCGAGCAGCGCGTTAAGGACTCGCCGGTAGGCACTGCGCGGCCACCTCACCTCGCCTCGCTCCCACCGCGCCACCCTGCGTTCGTCGCAGGCGAGATTCTCGCCCATCGTCTCCGCCATCCGGCGCAACGCGCGGGCGAACTCTCGGCGCGACTCGCTGCGCGCCTCACGAAAGGCGCGGAGGCGGAGATTGGGGGCAGTCGTGCGCTCAGCTGCCTCTGATGGCGCCATGGTGCCTTCCCCCCAATGCAGTCGGGACCGGTCATGCCGGACCGTAAAGCCGCGTGACCGCCCCTCGGCCTGCAAGGCACCTCAAAGGCTAGGAACGGCCCCCGACAAGACCCAGGAAGGCCATGGCAAGGACCTGTTGATAACCACGAACGTGGCCGCTCGGGCGACCGTCTGGACGAGCTAAATTCGTGGACAGAAGCTCAGTCGAGGCCGAGGAAGTGCTCCAGCCCGACCGTGAGACCGGGTTCAGAGCCGATGCGCCGGATGCCGACCAGCACACCGGGCATGAACGATGAACGATCAAGCGAGTCGTGTCGGATCGTAAGGATCTCGCCCTGCCCGCCCAGCAGGACCTCCTGGTGCGCCATCAGCCCGCGTAGGCGCACAGCATGGACGGGAACCTCGGCCACCGTCGCGCCGCGAGCGCCGGCCAGCGCGGTGGTCGTGGCGTCAGGCATCGGATCGAGGCCGGCCCCGGCCCTCGAGGCCGCAATCAGCTCGGCAGTACGGCGCGCCGTCCCACTTGGAGCATCGACCTTGTTCGGATGGTGCAGTTCGACGATCTCGGCAGACTCGAAGAAGCGGGCCGCCTGCGACGCGAATCGCATCATGAGGACCGCGCCGATGCCGAAGTTTGGTGCGATGAGTACGCCAACCCCCGGAGCAAGGGAAAGCCATCGGCGCACTGTGTCCAGCCGGTCCTCGTCGAAGCCCGTCGTACCGACGACCGCGTGGACACCCTCGTCGATGCAGCGCTCGAGGTTGCCCATGACGGCATCCGGGTGGGTGAAGTCCACCGCCACCTGCGCTGCGGAGTCGGCGAGCAAAGACAGCGGATCATCGACATCGATGCTCGCGACCAGGGCCATGTCAGGTGCCTCTTCGACCGCCCGACAGACCTCGGTCCCCATCCGCCCGGCCGCACCGAGCACCGCCACCCGGATTTCTTCCATTCCTGCCTCCTCGGGATCGCCGCAGAGAAGGCGAACCTACCGATGGAGGCTCCGCGCCGCGCCGCTAGGGTGCAGCGGCCACGAGAAGTACGGGTCAGGCGGTCAGGGCGAACTGCTTCTCGTCGTCGAAGGGACCGATCACGGCCAGCGTCGGCTTCGCCGCAAGAACCTCCGCAGCCACGGTTCGGACGTCTTCCAGCGTCACCGCGCTGATCTTCGCCAGGATCTCCTCGATCGTCAGCAATTCGCCATACACGAGCTCGCTCTTGCCCAGCCGGCTCATCCGGGATCCGGTGTCCTCGAGCCCAAGCACGAGAGACCCGCGAAGCTGCCCGATGCCGCGCGCGAGCTCCTCCTCGGTGATGCCACGTTCGGCGACCGTGGCCAGTTCGCCGCGGCATATGTCCAGCACCTGGTCGACCTTTTTCGGCAGGCAGCCAGCGTAGATGCCGAACATGCCGAGGTCTGCGTAGTGGGCGGCGAAGGAGTAGACGGCATAGGCAAGGCCGCGCTTCTCCCGCACCTCCTGGAAGAGGCGAGAGCTCATGCCACCACCCAGCGCGCTGTTGAGAACGCCGAGGGTGAACCGGCGGTCGTCCGTACGCGGGACGCCGGGCATGCCGAGAACGAGATTCGCCTGTTCGGTCGGACGGTTGATGACGGTCACGCCACCTGGCGGGACGAGCTCGGCTTCGCCGATCCGTGGGCCGACCGGCCGAGCATCGATCGCCCCTTGGCGGCGTCCCCGGGCGAATGCCTCGGAGACGAGCCTCACGACCTCGTCATGGTCGAGGTTGCCGGCCGCCGCCACCACGGTACGTGACGGGAGGTATTCCTCCTGGTAGTAACCGGCGATCGCGTCCCGGCCGAGCGACTCGATCGAAGTCACCGTGCCAAGGATCGGCCGACCGAGTGGCGAGTCGCCGAGCAGTGCTTGAGCGAAGGTGTCGTGCACCATGTCGCCAGGATCGTCGTCGTGCATGGCGATCTCTTCGAGGATGACGCCACGCTCGTTGTCAACGTCGCCGGGCTCGATCAATGGCGAGGTCACCATGTCGCAGACGACATCGATGGCAAGCGGCAGGTCGGTGTCGAGAACCCGGGCGTAGTAGCAGGTGTACTCCTTCGCGGTGAAGGCGTTCATCTCACCGCCGACCGCATCGATGGCGGCGGAGATCTCCAGCGCGTTGCGCCGCTCGGTGCCCTTGAAGAGCAGGTGCTCGAGATAGTGTGTCGCGCCGGCAAGCGCCGGGACCTCGTCGCGTGAACCGACACCGACCCAGACACCGAAGGTCGCGGCGCGCACCGTCGGAACCGTCTCTGTCACTACCCGCAGCCCACCGGGCAGGACGGAACGGCGGACGAGACCGCCACCGCCGTCGCTGCCCGGATAGAGCGTGAAGCTCGTCCCCGGCTCCTGGTCTCTGGCGAGCATCAAGCCTTTTCCGCCTCGTCCTCGAGCATCGGCACGAGGGACAGCTTGCCGCGCGAGTCGATCTCGGCGATCTCCACCTGAACCTTCTGCCCGACCTTGAGCACGTCCTCCACGTTCTCAACCCGCTTGCCACCAGCGATCTTCCTGATCTGGGAGATGTGCAGCAGGCCGTCCTTGCCGGGCAGCAGGGACACGAAGGCGCCGAAGGTCGTGGTCTTGACCACCGTGCCGAGGTATCGCTCGCCGACCTGCGGCATCTGCGGGTTGGCGATGGCGTTGATCTGGCTGCGGGCCGCCTCGGCGGACGGGCCGTCGATCGCCCCGATGTAGATGGTGCCGTCGTCCTCGATGGTGATCTCGGCACCGGTCTCGTCCTGGATCTGGTTGATGACCTTGCCCTTAGGGCCGATCACCTCGCCGATCTTGTCGACAGGGACCCTGATCGTGATGATCCGTGGCGCGTTCGGGCTCATGTCATCCGGACGGTCGATGGCCTCCGCCATCACCTCGAGGATGTGCAGCCGCGCCTCGCGGGCTTGTTTGAGCGCGGCGGCCAGGACTGAAGCCGGGATGCCGTCGAGCTTGGTGTCGAGCTGAAGCGCGGTGACGTAGTCCCGGGTGCCCGCGACCTTGAAGTCCATGTCACCGAAAGCGTCCTCCGCACCGAGGATGTCGGTCAGCGTCGCGTACTCGCCGTTCTCGAAGATCAGGCCCATTGCGATGCCCGCGACCGGCGCCTTGAGCGGCACGCCGGCGTTGAGCAGCGCCATCGTGCTCGCACAGACCGAGCCCATCGAGGTGGAGCCGTTGGAACCGATTGCCTCTGAGACCTGGCGGATCGCGTACGGGAACTCCTCGCGACTTGGCAGCACGGGAAGGATCGCACGCTCGGCAAGTGCGCCGTGACCGATCTCACGACGCTTTGGCGCACCGACCCGGCCGGTCTCCCCGACGCTGTAGGGCGGCATGTTGTAGTTGTGCATGTAGCGCTTTGTACGCTCGGGCGCCAACGTGTCGAGCGTCTGCTCCATCCGGAGCATGTTCAGCGTCGTGACGCCGAGGATTTGGGTCTCTCCACGCTCGAACAGCGCCGAGCCGTGGACCCGAGGGATGACGCCGACCTCGGCCGAGAGGCGCCGGATGTCGGTGACACCGCGACCGTCGATACGAACCTTGTCCCGCACCACCCGCTCGCGAACGAGCTTCTTGTTCAGACCGCGGAAGGCACCACCGATCTCTTTTTCCCGGCCCTCGAACTGCGATCCGACCTTCTCGACTGCGAGCGTCCTGATCCGGTCAAGCTCGGCCTCACGGTCCTGCTTAGCCGCGATCGTGAGGGCCTGCGCAAGCTCGTCGCGTACGGCGGCGGACACCGCCTCGAGCACGTCTTCCTGGTAATCGAGGAAGACGGGGAACTCGGCGACCGGCTTCGCCGCGCGCGCGGCGAGGTCGGACTGAGCCGCACAGAGCGTCTTGATGAACGGCTTCGCCGCCTCGAGCCCCTCGGCGACGACCTCCTCGGTCGGCGCCGTCGAACCGGCCGCCACCAGCGACACGGTCGCCGGCGTGGCCTCCGCCTCGACCATCATGATCGCGACGTCACCGTCCTCGAGCACGCGACCGGCGACGACCATGTCGAAGGCCGCCCGCTCGAGCTCGCTGTGGGTCGGGAACGCGACCCACTGGCTGTCGATAAGAGCGACCCTGACACCACCGATCGGCCCGGCGAAGGGCACGCCGGCAATCTGGGTGGACATCGATGCAGCGTTGATCGCCACAACGTCGTAGAGGTGCTCGGGGGCGAGCGCGAGGACCGTCTCGACAATCTGGATCTCGTTGCGCAGACCCTTGGCGAACGACGGGCGCAACGGCCGGTCGATCAGGCGGCAGGTCAAGATCGCATCCTCACTGGGTCTGCCTTCTCGGCGGAAGAACGAGCCGGGGATGCGGCCGACGGCGTACATCCGCTCCTCGACGTCCACGGTGAGCGGGAAGAAGTCGAATTGCTCCTTCGGCTGACGCGATACGGACGTGGCGGACAGGATCATGGTCTCGTCGTCGAGGTAGGCGACGGCAGAGCCGGCCGCCAGGCGGGCGAGGCGCCCAGTCTCGAAGCGAACCTTGCGGGTGCCGAAGGAGCCGTTGTCAATGACGGCCTCGGCGGATTGAATCTCGGGACCCTCCACGGGTCACCCTCCTCTGATACAGCGCGGAG
The DNA here is from genome assembly GCA_036560395.1 of Actinomycetes bacterium. Lineage (GTDB taxonomy): Bacteria > Actinomycetota > Actinomycetes > JAKEEW01 > JAKEEW01 > DASYTV01. Next base: position 6,726 of record DATBRJ010000364.1, read on the forward strand.
GGGTCGGCGGTGGGGGCGCATACTCCGGCGGCAGCGGCCGGTCTTCGATCGAAGCGCCCGGGGGAAATCGTCGAGGAGGTCCGCCCGAGAGCCACTACCGAGGACCGGTCATCGGGGTGCACCGTCCCTGTGGCGCCGACCCGCTTCGCATGGTCGGAACTTGTCGATATGAAGTTGTCTTGCCATTCTTACCGCCGCCGGGGCGGCTTGGCCTCGGCCGGTCCGGCCATACGGCTCGCATTCAGCCCCGCCGAGCCAGGCCGGCGGCCATCCGCGGAGCGGTCAGCGACGCAGGCCGAGCTTCTCGATCAGCTGGCGGTAGCGGGTGATGTCCTTCTTCGCGAGATATTGCAGCAGCCGGCGACGCCGTCCAACGAGCAGGAGCAGACCACGACGGCTGTGGTGGTCGTGCTTGTGCTCCTTCAGGTGCTCGGTGAGGTCGTTGATCCGGCGGGTGAGCAGCGCCACCTGCGTCTCGGGGGAACCCGTGTCGCCGTCAGCGGTGGCGTGGTCGGCGAGGATCTGCTTCTTCGTCGCGCTGTCGAGCGCCATGATCGTGTTCCCTCTCGGGTGCTCAGGTGAGGTGCCGCGGTCGTCGTCACGCTGACACAACAAACTCACGGCCGGGGACCGGCTCGCGTAACCGTACCACCTGATCAGGCCCCGTCCCCAATTGGCGATCAGCTCGAGAACCTCACGAGCCGGCGGCGGCTGACCCGACGAGCGCACGTGTCCGAAGGACGTCCACGTGCATCTGCTCCACCAAGGCACCTACCGAATCGAACTTCAGCGTCTCCCGCAGGCGCTCAGCGAAGTCCACCGCGACGTACTCGTCGTACAGCTCCAGGTCGGTGCGGTCGAGCGCATATGCCTCCACCCTGCGTTCAGTCCCGTCAAAAGTGGGGTTGGTGCCAATGGATATCGCAGCCGGAAGCCGCTGAGGACGGCCGGTTGCCGCGCCGGGAACCCCACCGGCGGCCGACAGCCAGCCGGCGTAGATCCCGTCAGCGGGCACCGCTGTGTACGGTGCCACGTCGAGGTTCGCGGTCGGGAACCCCAGCTCACGGCCTCGCTTGTCCCCCACGACGACGACGCCTTCGACGCGGTGCGGGCGCCCGAGCGCCCTGGCCGCACCTG
>DATBRJ010000365.1:0-5268 GCA_036560395.1 Actinomycetes bacterium
CGCGGCCAGCCGTTCCGAGGAGATGCACGAGGTCATGCAGCGCTCCTTGGCGTCCGCGGTCAGCAGGGCCGTCCACGTTGTCAGGCCACCGTCGCCGAGATTTACCCGGGTATCACCGTCCCAGATCTCGATCTTGATGGCGTGCGAGGTGTAGTACCCACGCGCATGAGTGCGACTGACGTCTCGGCTTACGGTCACGTTGGCCGCAACGGCCGGCGGGCGAGGCAGCAAATCGCCCAGCCGCTCGTCGACAGCGCCGCCGGCGAAGGTCGACACCACCATCGACACCTCGCTGTCAGGAAGCAGCCTGCCGAGCGCCCCGGCGTAGAAGGTCAGGTGATCGCAAAGCATCTCCGCCTCGGTAAGGCCAGAGCCCCGGTCTCGCGCGCTCGAGACGAGGGCAAACAGCTTGAAATGTGCGAGGAGCCCTGGTCCGTCGAATGCCTGCGCCCGCACGACGCGGTGCGACGCGGCGAGGTCGACGCGGCCACTGCGAGCCTGGCCCTGCCGGCGGCTGGCCGCCTCGATCGCCAGGACGTTGGTGGGGTCGCTGACGACCTCCGAGCCGCGCATGGTGGTGACGATCCGGTCCTGGCTCCCGAGGGCCATCGCCGCGCAGGTACCGAACGGCGTCAGCGGCGAGAGCTCGACGCCCTCGAATTGCCCAGGCAGGGATGCCCATAGCTGCGCCTCGACGGCGGCCAGCCTGCCCGGATCCGTGCCGGACGGGCGGACGAACCGGTCGTCTCGCCACCGGCGCATCACGCGGGCCGGAGTGACAGTCGCCGCCCGGGTGCCAGCCACGTCGAGCAGGAGGCTTTGAAGGTCGGTCGGGGATAGCTCCTCGCAAAGGACGTCCTCAGCGCCGGGTGGAAGCGCGGTCCACACCCGGCGCCGGGTCCACGTGTTCGAACCAGGCGGCATTGCAGCATCTTCCCGGCAATGCATGCGGCCTGGCGCGTGATTTACGCGGCCACCGCATGTGCCTCGACTGATCCCATCTGGCACGCAGCCAGGGGTACTAGATCCGGCCGCCGGTGGTGTCGGAGGACAACCGCTGGGCAAGCCAGACCGGGATCACCGACAGTACGATCAGCGCCGCGGCCACCGCATTGACGATCGGCGCCTGGTTCGGCCGGAAAAGGTTCGACAGGATCCAGATCGGCAGTGTCTCGGTGGCGGGTCCGGCGGTGAACGTCGTCACGATGACCTCGTCGAAGGACAAGGCGAACGCGAGCAGCGCCCCTGCCAGCAAAGCCGACCGCAGGAGCGGGAAGGTGACATAGCGGAACGTCTGGAACATTCCGGCCCCGAGGTCCGCGGACGCTTCGACCACATTTCCTGCTGTACGCCGCAGCCGTGCCAGCACGTTGTTGTACACCACCACGATGCAAAAGGTCGCATGCCCGACGACCACGGTGAACAGGCCGAAGTTGATGCCGAGGACCTGGAACGCGTTGTTCAGCGCGATACCGGTGACGATGCCGGGCAAGGCGATCGGCAAGATGACCAGCAGAGAGATCGTCTGGCGGCCGAAAAAGGTGAATCGGTCGACGGCAAAGGCCGCCATCGTGCCGAGCACGAGCGCGATCGCTGTTGCCCCCAAACCGGCCTTCAGGCTGGTGATCAAAGCATCCGTGGCACCCTGGTTGCCGATTGCTCGATGCCACCACTCGGTGGTGAAGCCGGGCGGCGGCCAGCCGAAGGTCCGGTCGGCATTGAACGAGTTCACCACGACGACGAGCAAGGGAACGTAGATCACCGCCAGGCCAAGTGCCATGACCGCGGCGAGGACGATCTTGCTGGTTCGGGACAGTGTCACAGGTTGTCCAGAGCTCCCGTACGGCTGACCACTGCGAGATAGATGACCATTACGGCGACCGGGATGGTCGCGACAGCAGCGGCGAATGGCAGGTTAAGCACGATGTTCGTCTGGACCACGTTGCCGATCAGCTGCACCTTGCCGCCGACGATCTGCGCGGTGATGTAGTCGCCGAGGCTGAGCGAGAACGTGAAGATCGAGCCGGCGACGAGCGACGGGAACACCATCGGCAACATCACCGATCGGAAGGTACGGACCGTCCGCGCCCCGAGGTCGCTCGATGCGTCGACGTAGGAGTCGGGCAGTCGCTCGAAGCCCGCGTAGACGGGCAAGATCATGTAAGGAAGCCAGAGGTAGGTCAGGACGATCACGATCGCGGCAAGGCCGAATCCCGGGCTGGACAACCCGAACGGCCGCAGCACCGAGTCCAGGACTCCATCGGTCTGCAGCATCACCCGCCACGCGTACACCTTGACCAGATACGAGGCCCACAGCGGCGTCAGAACCGCGACCACGAAGGCACCGCGCCAGCGCGGCCGGACCACCCGGGCCATGAAGAAGGCCATCGGAACGGCGATCATCGCGCAGACGAGGGTGACCAGGCTGGCGACGACGACACTGCGCACGGCCACGTTCAGGTAGGCGCGGTCGCTGACCAGCTGTTTGAAGTTCTCCAGCGACCACACGCGGACGACGTCGTTGGTAAATGGATCCGTCGTCCAGAACGCGGTGATGAACATCATCGCGAGGGCGCCGAGATAGGCAACGAGCAACCAGAGCATCGGCGCGGACAGCAGCCCGGACAGCTGCAGCCAACGGTGGCGGTGCAGGAATCCCGAGGTGCGATGCGGCGACGGGGCGGGCCGCACGACCTCGCGTTCCTCGATCACCGTTCCGGCCATCCGCTCACTCCTAAATTCCGCTCGCCCGATGGCGGCCCCGAACCTGTCCCGGGACCGCCATCGGAAGGAACGCGGGGCTACGAGTTACGCAGGGACGTCCATGCCTGCGTCCATTCGGCGTAGTTCTTGCACCTCACGTCGGTGCGACCGTCGAGGCACTGCTGGATTGGCGTGTTCCAATACCAGACCTTGGAGAAGTAGGCCTCATCGTCGGCGTGGAAGATCGCGCAGTGGTTCGGATCCGCGGTCTTCGCACAGGCGAGCTTGTTGCTCGGAGCCTCGCCGAAGTATTCGGCGACCGCAGCATTCGCCTCCGGCGAGATGATGTGGTTGAGCCACATGTAAGCGCAGTTCGGGTGCTTTGCCTTCGTGGCCACCATCCAGGTGTCCGACCATCCGGTGGCGCCCTCCTTCGGCAGCGTCACCTTGACCGGAGCACCCTCGCCCTGGGCGACATTCGCGATGACCTGCCAGGTCGTCCCGAGCACCGAGTCACCGCTCTTGAATGCCTGAATCTCCTTCAGATAGTCGACCCAGTACTCGCCGATCGTGTTCTTCTGCTGCTTGAGCAGGTCGATCGACGCCTGGAACTGCTTGTCGTCGAGCGCATACGGGTTCTTGATGCCGAGATCAGGCCGGGTTGCCATCAGATAGAGAGCCGCATCTGCGATGTAGATCGGTGAGTCGTACGCCGTGATCTTCCCCTTGTACGGCGAGCTCGGGTCGAACACGACGCTCCAGGAATCGGGATCCGGGCTGACCTTGTCGGTCCGCCACATCAGCAGGTTGGCGCCGCGGCCGTGCGGCACTCCGTAGTTGACTCCGTTGACCGTGTTCCACGGCTGGTTCTTCAGGCCGTCAAAAACGTCCTTGTAGTTCGGGATCAGTGCGGTGTTCACCGGTGCCACATCACCTGCCGCGATCAGCCGCAGCGACGCGTCGCCCGACGCGGAGACCGCGTCGTATTGACCGGACTTGATGAGCTGGACCATCTCGTCGGACGAGTTTCCGATCTTGACATTGACCTGGCAGCCGGTCGCCTTCTCAAAGCCGGTGACCCAGTCGACTTTCGGATCGTTTGAGCCGTCCTCGACGTATCCGGCCCATGCGACCAGGTTGACCTGGCCCTCGCCTGGTCCGAGGGTCTTCAAGGCCTCCAGCTTCGGCGGGCGAAGGCCGCCGGTGGCGGTTGTCGTACCGCCGCTGTCGTCCCCACCGCACCCGGCAGCGACCAGGACAAGCGCGCCGGCCATCGTGGCTAGCGTCGCCCTTCGAGACGCACCCATGCATTCCTCCCTAGGGATGATCCGCGTGGTCGTCTCCCACGCGGTAGACATGGTCTTGCCGCCAGCGAAGGAGTACGCGCTGGCCACGCAGGCCGGCGAGCTCGTGCGGCGACGTCACGTCGTGTTGGCGCACGACGACGAGCTGCCCTCCGACATCGAGGGTGACGACCAGGCGGCTGGACGAGCCGGCATAGATGGCCTCGGCGACCACCCCGGCCGCCGTCATCTCGCCGTCACGGTCGTGCTCCACCAGCGCATCCGCCGGATCGACCCTGATCTTCTCCGGCCGGACGCTCCAGGTCCCCGGCTGACCGATGATCGCCTCGGCGGCGTCGCCGCGCAGCAGATTCGACGTTCCGACGAATCCGGCGACGAACGGCGACGCCGGGCGCTCGTACACCTCGTCGGGCGGACCCACCTGCTCGATCCGGCCGTCGTTTAAGACCACGATCCGGTCGGACATCGTCAGCGCCTCGTCCTGGTCGTGGGTGACGAAGACGAAGGTGATCCCGACCTCGCGCTGGATCTGCTTGAGCTCGACCTGCATCTGCTCACGCAGCTTGAGGTCGAGCGCGCCGAGCGGCTCGTCGAGGAGCAGCACCTTGGGCCGGTTGACGAGCGCTCTGGCCAGCGCGACCCGCTGCCGCTGTCCGCCGGACAGTTCCCTGGGACGCCGCCGGTCGAAGCCCTCCAGCCGTACGGATGCCAGAGCAGCGCGAACGCGTTCACGTCGCTCGGCCTTGGGCACACGCTTCACCCGCAGGCCGTATTCGACGTTCTGCGCGACGCTCATGTGCGGGAAGACGGCGTAGTCCTGGAACACCGTGTTGACGTCCCGCTCGAACGGCGCCTTGGCTGTCACATCGCGGCCGTCGAGCAGGACGGCGCCGGAGGTCGGCCGCTCGAACCCCGCGATCATCCGAAGGACCGTGGTCTTCCCAGAACCTGAAGGCCCGAGCAACGTGATGAACTCGCCGTCGGCAATGTCGAGGTCGATCCCGTCGACGGCTACGATGCGCTGGCTCCCGCTGCCGAACTCCTTACGCAAGCTGACGAGGCGGACGGCCGCACGCTCTGGCGCGTCCGCGGATGCAGCGCCGACGGCCGAGTCGGCCTCGACGACCGGATCCCCCACTCGCCACCTCCGGGTCACATCCACTCGGGGTGGAGCGTAGCGCGATATCGGTTGTCGGCGAACCTTCCTTCAACGAAATCCGTAGCGGATCGTTACCTTGGCACAGAAGAACGAATCATTCGT
>DATBRJ010000366.1:0-14378 GCA_036560395.1 Actinomycetes bacterium
GCCGCGCCGGACAGCTGGTCCGTGGTCGCGGCCTCACCGGCGATGACCAGATCCGCCGCGCCGAGCCCGTCCCCGATCCTCAATCCGTCACGCGCGCTCGCGCCATCCCCCGTCCCGACCGACTCATCGGACGCCTCCTCCGCCGTCGCCGTCGACCCGTCTGCCGCTACGACGGCCCCAACACCTGACCATCCGTCCACGGTCGCGGCCTCACCGGCGATGACCAGACCCGCCGCGGCAGCGTCAGGCGCACTCGTGGTCGAGTCGTCCTCGGCGACGACGTCGGCCGCACCGGACAGCTGGTCCATCGTCACGGCCTCACCGCCATTGACCAGATCCGCCGCGGCAGTGTCAGGCGCACTCGTGGTCGACTCGTCCTCGGCGATGACGTCGGCCGTGCCGGACGGCTGATCCATCGTCACGGCCTCACCGGCATTGACCAGATCCGCCGCGCCGAGCCCGTCCCCGATCCTCAATCCGTCACGCCCGCCCGCGCCATCCCCCGTCCCGACCGACTCCGCGGACACCTCCTCCGCAGTCGCCGTCGACCCGTCAGCGCTGACGACGTCGGCGGGGCTGAACCAGCCGTGCATGGTGTTGCCCTGGTCCGTGGATATCGACTGCGTCGTGTCGGCCTCGCCTTCGGTCGTTGTCGCGTCCGTGGCGAAGGTCGCGTCCCCGGCGATGACCCGCTCGTCCGCCGCGGGTGCCTCCTCGGCACGCGTCGTTGCTCCGCCTGCGTTGGTCGCGTTCCCCGCCGTGGCCCAGTCATCCGCCGCCCTCGCATCGCCCGTAGCGTCGTCGGACGGCTCATCGGGGGTTATCGCCTCATCGACGATCGTCGCGTCGTCAGCGGCATGCGCACTCTCGGCTCCACCCTCGGCGACCGTCGTGGCGTCGGACGCCTCACCGTCCTCGGCATACGAAGGAGCCTCATCTATCGCCACGGTGCTCGAACTCTCAGGCGGTGACTGCGTAGACGACGCACCGCCATCGCCCCTATGCCTGCCCTCGTCGGCGACCGCGCCCCCGGAGTCGCCGTTGGTAGTCTCCGCGCTCGTTAGCTCTGCCTCGGTGGTCGTGGCGTTGGCGACGCCGGTTGCGACGGCGGCGCCTGACGCCGAAACGACAAATGCTTCGTTGGCGATGGCCAATGCTTCCTCCATGGCCTTGTCGGTCGCCGTCTTCGTGTCCAGCGCTGTCGGAACTGTGGCCGAGGTGCGGCGGACGATGCTGCTTGAGGCGAAGACTCGTTTCCGTAGCGGGATTGGCTTGGACCGCAGCCCGGCAAGGTTAGCGGGCGGAGCTGGAGCCGCGGTCGAAGCCCCCGTGTTCTCAGTGGCCGCTGATACTCTCGGCCGCCGGCGAAGGCGCATCTGGGGTGTCCTCCATCCGCCCATCGGGGAACTCGTCATGGCCGTCGCGATCGACTGCCCGACAGTAAGGGCCGCGACGGCTGCGGCCGGCTTCTTTGGCCGGTGCAGGCGCACCCGAGGCACGCTCCAGCCGCCCGTCGGCGAACTCGCCATGGCCGTCGCGATCGACTGCCCGACAGCAAGGGCCGCGACGGCTGCGGCCGGCTTCTTTGGCCGCCGCAGGCGCACCCGAGGCACGCTCCAACCGCCCGCCGGGGAACTCTGCAGACCGGTGGCCACCGCCTGCCCGCCGCTATAGGTGAAGGAGCAGGCGGAACTCAAGCCCTCGGCGGTTGCTGTAACTGCCGTAGTGATCGCCTCGTATGCCGCCGTGTTGACAGCCGCGGTCGCAGACCTGTCGGCTTCCGGTCCAGCCGACCTTCCGATCGCGGCGGCGGCGCTGGAGAATCGTGCTGCCGCGCTGCTCATGACAGTGGCCGCGCTGATGCCGCTGACGTGGGAACGGCCATTCGGGCTGCGGTCTGCTGGCGGAGGCAACCCGTCCACACCAACCAGAGCACCGCTCGGCGGCGGCATCGCACGGGCGGCAACCTGGTCGATCGATTCGCCGTTCTTGCTGCCAACTGGATCGATCTCGGGCGCGGGCCTCTGCTCCTTACGCTCGGCCTCCTGGCTGCTTCCAGCGGACTCGACCCGCGTAGCACCGGGGAGCGGCTCGACCGCCGCCGGGCCGGATACTTTGCCATCCCGAGGCGGCTCAGCTTCGTCCGGACTCGGCTGAGGCTCCGCCTCCCCGCCCATGACCGCATCGGGTACGGACGACGGCGGCACCTCATTGAGCTCGGTCGCACCAGGACCCGCTTGCCACCCACCGGTCGCGGCCGATGCCGGGGGGGCCGTCGAATCAACAACCATCAACGGTGGAGACGCCGTGAAATGCACCCTGCCGTGGTCTGCAGACTCACCCGCCGCCCGCCGAGCAGGCGGCGTCTCAGCCATCGAGCTCGCGGTCCCCTTCGCGGCCACCGCGCCGGAACCGGTCGCCGTTGTGCGGTCGACCTTAGCGTCCGCGTCAGAGCCTCGTGGCCCGGTAGCTCGCCGGGTACCGCCTTGCCCAGACGACTCGGAACGACGTGGTGCCTTGGACGTTTTGCGACCGGCTTGGCTTCGACCGCGGCCCGCACCGCCGCGAGCCGCCTTCCCCGACCGCGTTGGCCGGGCCGATCCAGGCGTGTCTGCAGCAGGGGAAGTGGGCTCGCCCGAGGGGGGAGGGATCTCAGTCGGAGAGGTCTGACTAGGAGGCACGTCTGATGGATTGGCACCGGGCGTTTTCACCCGAAACGCGGGATCCTGGCCGGCGAGCTTCTTCGAAGGACGGCTCGGTCCGGATCCGCCTGGTGCACTCACGAGCTAGTCCTCCCGCCCGCCGGACTCCGCTTCCTCCGGCGCCTCGGTCTCCACCGGCTCGGCCGGCGGAGTGACGTCGTCCGGTGTCTCCTCTGCCTCCTCTGCAGCCTCCGCATTTCGAGCGATGGCCACGACACTGTCGCCATCCATGACATTGATGAGTCGTACGCCCATCGTGTCACGCCCCGTTATTCGTGGATCGCTTTCGGTGACCCGTGTCCGGATCACGCCGCCTGACGAGGTGATCGCCAGCACCTCGTCACCTACATGGACGATCAAAGACCCGACAAGGTTGCCGCGATCCTCCGTCACCTTGGCAGCGATGATTCCGTAACCTCCCCGACCTTGACGACGATATTCCTCGACGTTCGTGCGCTTGATGTACCCCCCGCCGGTGGCGACAACCAGGTCCGCGCCAGGTCGTACGACATCCATCGAAAGCAACTCGTCGCCGTCCCTGAAGCGCATACCGATGACACCTGACGTGGCGCGACCCATTGGGCGCAGTTGCTCGTCCGTGGCCGTGAACCGGATGGACATGGCCCTACGTGAGACAAGCAGCAAGTCGTCGTCAGGACTCACCAGCTGCGCTGAGATCAACTCGTCGTCATCGCGAAGGTTGATGGCGATGATCCCCCCGCTGCGCGGTGAGTCGTACTCCTCGAGCCTGGTCTTCTTGACCAGCCCGGCCCGGGTGGCCAGCACGAGATAGGGCGCGACCTGGTAGTCGCGGAGGTCGAAGACCTGGGCGATTCGCTCGTCCGGCTGGAACGCCAGCAGGTTCGCGACATGTTGCCCGCGGGCGTCCCGGGCGGCGTCGGGGAGCTCGTAGGCCTTCGCGCGATAGACCCGGCCCTTGTTAGTGAAAAACAGCAGCCAGTGGTGGGTGGTCGTCACGAAGAAATGCTCGACGATGTCGTCCTGCCGCAGGGCCGCGCCACGAACACCCTTGCCGCCGCGTTTCTGCGACCGGTAGAGATCGGTCTTGGTGCGCTTGGCGTAGCCTCCTCGGGTGATGGTGACGACGACGTCCTCCTCCGCGATCAGATCTTCGTTCGTTACGTCACCGTCGTACGGGATGATCTTGGTACGCCGCGCATCGCCGAACTTCTGCGCCAGCTCGGCCAGCTCTTCGGAGATGATCCGCCGCTGCCGCTCCGGCGACGCGAGGATGTTGCTGTAATCAGCGATCTTCGTCTCGAGCTCGGCGAATTCGTCGAGGAGCCGCTGCCGTTCGAGCGCGGCCAGCCGGCGCAGCTGCATGTCGAGGATCGCGTTGGCCTGGACCTCGTCGATGTCGAGGAGTTCGATCAGGCCGACCCGGGCGACATCGACGGTGGCACTGCGCCGGATCAGGGCGATGACCTCGTCGATCTGGTCGAGCGCCTTGAGCAAACCGCGCAGGATATGGGCGCGCTTCTCCGCTTCGCGCAGCAAATAGCGGGTGCGCCGCTGGATGACCTCGACTTGGTGGTCGACGTAATAGCGGACGAACTCGTCGAGGCGCAGGGTCCGCGGGACGCCGTCGACGAGGGCGAGCATGTTGGCGCCGAAGGTGTCCTGGAGCTGGGTGTGCTTGTAGAGGTTGTTGAGGACGACCTTGGCGACCGCGTTCTGCTTGAGGACGATTACCAGCCGCTGTCCGGATCGCGCCGACGTCTCATCCCTGACGTCGGCGATGCCCTGAACCCGGCCGTCCTTGACCAGCTCGGCGATCTTGAGAGCGAGGTTGTCCGGATTCACCTGGTAGGGAAGCTCGCTCACCACCAGGCAAGTGCGCCCTTGAATCTCCTCAACCTCGACAACGGCCCGCATGGTGATCGCCCCGCGACCGGTCCGGTATGCGTCCTCGACGCCGCGGCGGCCGACGATCAGCGCGGATGTCGGGAAGTCCGGCGCAGGGATCCGCTCCATGAGAGCGGTGAGAAGCTCCTCGTTGCTCGCCTCGAAGTTATCCAGGTACCACTGAATCCCGGCGGCGACCTCCCGGAGGTTGTGCGGCGGAATGCTGGTGGCCATGCCGACAGCGATGCCGGCCGAGCCGTTCACCAGAAGATTCGGCAGCCGGCTCGGGAGGACGACCGGCTCCCGCGACCGCCCGTCGTAGTTGGGCGCGAAATCGACGGTGTCCTGGTCGATACCCCGGACCATCTCCATCGCCAGCGGCGCCATCCGGCACTCGGTGTATCGCATGGCAGCGGCTGGATCATTACCGGGCGACCCGAAGTTGCCGTTGCCGTCCACGAGCGGGTAGCGCAGTGCCCACGGCTGGGCGAGGCGGACCAAGGTGTCATAGATAGCGCTGTCGCCGTGGGGGTGATAGTTACCCATGACCTCGCCGACGACCCTGGCGCACTTGAAATAGCCACGGTCCGGCCGATAGCCGCCGTCGTACATCGCGTACAGGACCCTGCGATGCACGGGTTTCAGGCCGTCCCGCACGTCCGGCAACGCCCGCGCGACGATGACGCTCATCGCGTAGTCGAGATATGAACGCTGCATTTCGACCTCGAGCCCGACGGGCTCGATCCGGTCGTTCGCGGGCGTGGTCAGGTCGGTCACGGTGGTCCTTTCGGCTCACGGCTCGGTGCGCTGGCGCCGTGAGGCCGGCTAGATGTCGAGGAAACGGACGTCCTTGGCGTTACGCAGGATGAAGCCGCGGCGGGCCTCAACGTCCTCTCCCATGAGTACGGTGAACAGCTCGTCTGCCTGCGCTGCGTCGTCGAGTGTGACCTGAAGCAGGATCCGACGGTCGGGATCCATTGTGGTATCCCACAGCTCCTTGGCCGGCATCTCGCCCAAGCCCTTGAACCGCATCACGCCTTCGTTCCTGCGCGGATCGGACCTACCCGCCGCAAGACCGGCCTCGATCAATGCGTCGCGTTCCCGCTCCGAGTAGGCGTAGTCGGCCAGATCGCCACGGCGATCCCACTTGATCTTGTACAGCGGCGGCTGGGCGAGGTAGACATGCCCGGCCTCGATGAGTGGCCGCATGAAGCGGAAGAGCAGGGTGAGCAGCAGCGTCCTGATGTGCTGACCGTCGATGTCGGCGTCCGCCATCAGGATGATCTTGTGGTATCGCAGCTTGTTGATGTCGAAGTCGTCGTGGATCCCAGTGCCGAGTGCGGTAATGAGCGCCTGGACCTCGTTGTTTTGCAGCACCCGGTCGATGCGGGCCTTCTCGACATTGAGGATCTTGCCGCGGATGGGCAGGATCGCCTGGGTCAACGGATCGCGACCGCCCTTGGCCGACCCTCCGGCCGAGTCCCCCTCGACGATGAAGAGCTCGCAGCGAGCCGGATCGGTGAGCTGGCAGTCGGCGAGCTTGCCAGGCAGTGAGCTTGACTCGAGCAGGCCTTTGCGGCGGGTGAGCTCCCGGGCCTTGCGAGCCGCCATCCGGGCGGCAGCGGCCTGGATGGCCTTACGGACGATGTCGGCCGCCTCGCTCGGATTGCGCTCGAACCAGTCGCCCAGATGATCGTGGCAGATCTTCTGGACGAAGGTCTTCGCCTCGGTGTTGCCAAGCTTCGTCTTTGTCTGACCCTCGAACTGCGGCTCGCCAAGCTTGACGGACACGATCGCGGTCAGTCCCTCGCGAATGTCCTCGCCGGCGAGGTTGTCGTCCTTCTCCTTGAGGAGCTTCTTGTCCCGGGCGTACTTGTTGACGATGCTCGTCAGGGCCGCGCGGAAGCCCTCCTCGTGGGTGCCGCCCTCGTGGGTGTTGATCGTATTGGCGAACGTGTAGACGCTCTCTGAGTATTGAGAGTTCCACTGCATCGCGATCTCGACAGAGATCCGGCGATGGGTGTCCTCCGCGCCGAAGTCGATGATCGTCTTGTGGATCGGCTCACCCTTGCTTGAGTTGAGGTGGCGGACAAAGTCGGCGATGCCGCCGTCATAGCAGAAGCGGACCTGGCGCGGCTTGCCATCCGCGTCCTTGGCGTCCTGCCGCTCGTCGGTCAGCGAGATGGCGAGGCCCCGGTTCAGGAAGGCCATCTCCTGCAAGCGCCGGGCCAGCGTCTCGAAGGAGTAGTCGATCGTTTCGAAGATCTCCGGATCCGCCCAGAAGGTCACCGTCGTGCCGGTGTCCTCGGTCGCCTCGCCTTTAATGAGATCGGTAACCGGCTTAGACAGCTCGTAGGACTGGTTCCACGTGAAACCATCCCGCATGATCTCAACCTCGAGCCGACTCGAGAGTGCGTTGACGACGGAGACTCCCACGCCGTGCAGGCCACCCGAGACTGCATAGCCGCCACCACCGAACTTGCCGCCCGAGTGCAGGGTGGTCAGGACGACCTCAACTGCGGGACGCCTCTCCAGCGGGTGCTCGTCCACGGGAATACCGCGACCGTTGTCCACCACGCGTACTCCGCCGTCGGCGAGGAGGACTACCTCGATGCGATCGCAATAGCCGGCTAGCGCCTCGTCGACGGAGTTGTCGACGACCTCGTAGACCAGGTGGTGAAGTCCGCGCTCACCGGTCGAGCCCACGTACATGCCCGGACGCTTGCGTACCGCCTCGAGTCCCTCCAGTACGGTGATCGCACTGGCGTCGTACTGGATGCCGTTGTTGTCGTCGGTCACTGTGCCCCTATCCGGCGCAGCCCACGCTAGACCCAGCCGGGCAGGTCGTAAGCCGCGAAGATCGTGAAGACGAGCCTCGACCACTGTTGGCGGCTCGTCGCTTGGTTCCAATTCTACCGGGCTGGCCAGGTAGAAATGGCCCTATGCCGGCTCTCTGGCGGCCTCTGCGCGAAGATCTGCCGGGTGCCGGGTCCCCCCACGCGGGCGAGCTGTCGGGCCAGACCCATGGGCACGGGAGCCCACCCGGCCCAGGAGCGCAGCCACGCCCGAGACGGTGTCGGTGGAACACCAGAAACGGGGTTCTGGCGCCCTATCCTCCGGATGCCCCAGTCGCCTCGGCGAAAGATCTCGTCGAAACAGACCGAGGCTCTCCTTCCTATGGGGCTAACCGTACGTGTCTCGCGGGCCGCGGCCGTCGCGCGCGGCGAGCGGGCCTTTTGTCCATTTCCGCCGGCCCGGGCCGTGCACGATGACCTTGGTTACCGTGCCGTGGCCGACTTCCTGGTTTAGACGCCGCACCAAGGTGCCGGCAAGCAGCCGCACCTGTGTCGCCCACGCTGTCGAGTCGGCGACGACGGTCAACACGCCGTCGGTGTAGCTGACCGGCTGGCAATGCGCGGCGACGTCAGCGCCGACGATCTCATCCCAGCGTCCGAGGACGCCGCCGACCGCGGCCGGTACTTCCCAGCCACGTTGGCGAATCAACCGCTCGATGGCTGTGGCGAGGCGCTGCGGATCACGGTCGTCGGGACTGGAACCGCTGCGCGCCGTATCGCCGGTCGCTTTTCGAGCCCTGGCCTGCTTTGAGGCAAGCCCGCTGCCGGCCTTGCGCGCGGCCGCGCGTGCTGAGGCAAGTGCCGCCTTGGCAGCGTCGACTCCCGACTGGGGGCGTAAACGCCGGCGATCCGGCTCCGCTTGGTCCGGCTTACGGATGCTGTCCGCGTCGTCGGCTAGATCATCAGCTGGTTCATCGAACACGGCGCACCTCGCCGGCCATGACATCGAAACGGGCACCGTCGAGCGATTCGGGAACATCCTCGGGAACCGCCGCGGTGACGATCACCTGCTCAGCATGTCGAACCAGTTGCGCAAGCCGCTCCCGCCGTCCGACGTCGAGCTCGGCGAAGACGTCATCGAGCAGCAGGACTGGCTGAGCACCGTCGGCAGCCAGCAGGTCGTACGCGGCCAAGCGCAGTCCTAGCGCGTAGGCCCACGCCTCACCGTGGCTGGCGTAGCCGCGCGCTGGCAGCGGTCCCAGCCGGAGAAGGAGGTCGTCGCGGTGCGGCCCAACGAGGCATACTCCACGGTCCAGTTCATCAACACGTGACGCCGCGGCCTGGGCGAGGAGCGCAGCCTCGACCACCTCGCGGCTGGCTCCGGACGGCAGGTCAGCACCCAGACTCGACCGATATTCCATCACTACGGGACCGGCGCTTGTCTCGCCGGCAAGCGACTCGTAAGCCTTGTCGACAAGTGGACCTATCGACTGGACGAGCTCAAGCCTTGCTGTCAGTACTTCGGCCCCGATACGGGCCAGATGGGCGTCCCAGACATCCAAAGTCCGCAGGTCGGCGACGGACCTGCCGGCGCGGCGCGCCTGCGCTGCGGTCTTCAGCAGCGCGGTCCGCTGCTTAACGACCCTGTCGTAGTCATGCCTGACCCCGGCGAACCGCGGCGCTCGAGCGATGAGGAGCTCATCGAGATATCTGCGCCGTTCGGCTGGGTCCCCCTTGATCAAAGACAGGTCTTCAGGCGCGAAGGTGACCGTACGGAGAACCCCGAGGACGTCCCTCGAACGCGGGAGCGGTGTCCGGTTGAGGCGCGCGCGGTTCGACCGGCCGGCCTGGAGTTCGATTTCCACCACGATCTCCCGGTCGTCCTTGACCACGGCGACACGGATGATCGCTCGCTCACCACCCAGCCGGATCAGTGGCGCGTCGGTGGCCACCCGGTGACTGCTGAGGGTCGCCACGTAGGCGACAGCCTCGACCAGGTTGGTCTTGCCCTGGCCATTCGGACCGATGAATGCGGACACTCCCGCATCCAAGGTCACGTCGACATGCGGGTACGACCTAAAGTCGACGAGTTCGATCCGGGCAACGCGCATCCCAGTCCGGTTTCAGGCTGGAGGCTCGTGCATGTCGGCGGTCGCGGCCGCTTCCGGGCTGGGCTCGGCTGCCGGTGCGTCGGTGGTCGCGGCCGTTACCGCATGGCCGCCGAACTGGTTGCGCAATGCGGAGACCACCTTCATGGCCGGCGAGTCCTCCTGGCGGGACGTGAATCTCGCGAACAGCGCGGACGAGATCGCCGGCAGTGGCACGGCATGGTCGATCGCGGCCTCGACTGTCCAGCGGCCCTCGCCGGAGTCTTCTACATAACCGCGGATCCCGGACAGGTCGGCATCCGCATCTAGCGCGCGATCGAGCAGTTCGAGCAACCACGAACGAATGACCGTGCCTTCACGCCAGGACTTAAAGATCGCCGGAACGTGCTCCACGACATCTGCTGCGTTGAGGAGCTCGTATCCCTCGGCATACGCCTGCATCAGACCGTACTCGATGCCGTTATGCACCATTTTGGCGAAATGCCCGGCGCCAACCTTGCCCGCGTGGACGAAGCCATATGGACCCGCAGGTTTGAGCGTGTCGAGCGCCGGCTGCACGAGCGCCACGTGCTCGGCCGCGCCCCCCACCATGAGCCCGTAGCCATACTCGAGTCCCCAGATACCTCCGGAGACCCCGGCGTCGACAAAACCGATGCCGTGCTTGCCGAGCTCCTCGGCATGCAGGAAGTCGTCGGTCCAGCGGGAGTTGCCACCATCGACGACCACATCGCCGGCGGAGAGGTACTCGGTCAGCGACGCGATCGTCTCGTCGGTAGGGGGGCCCGCCGGAACCATCACCCAGACGACCCGAGGTGCAGCGAGCCGCTCGGCCATCTGGTCGAGCCCGGTGACATCACTGATGTGTTGATTTCGGTCGTAACCGACGACGGTGTGCCCGCCGCGGCGCAGCCGCTCCCGCATGTTTCCACCCATGCGGCCGAGTCCGACCAGACCGATTTCCATCGTTCACCTCACCCGGAGAGGCGCACCGGCATGATCAAATAGCGGTACTCCGCGTCGTGCAGGCTGCCGGCCGCCCCCTCAGTCTCCTCTTTGCCGTCCGGATCGGCGCTCGCGCCGGTGAGCACGGCCGGCTTTGTCGTCGTCGTGAAGTGAAGCCTGGCGCTCGTGGTCTCCAACGCGTTGAGCCCATCGAGGAGAAACGTCGGGTTGAAGGCGATCGCGATGTCCTCACCGTCCAAGCTCGCGGGTAGAGCCTCAGATGCTTGAGCGTCGTCGCCCGACCCGGCTTCCAGGACGACCTCACCCTCACTGAAGGCCAGCCGGACCGGTGTGTTGCGCTCGGCGACTAGCGCCACTCGCTTTACCGCTTCGATGAAGGCATTCCTCTCCACGGCGGCAACCGAGTTGGTCTCGGTGGGAAGCAGCGAGCGGTACTTAACGAATTCGCCATCGAGCAGGCGGGTGGTAGTACGCCGGCCCTCGGCCTCGAAGCCGATCAGCCCGTCGCCCACACCACCAGAACTGAGCGCGATCGTGACGTCGCCGTCGGCGGCGAGTGCCTTGGCTGTCTCCGCGAGGGTCCGCGCTGGTACCAAGGCCACGGCCGTGAGATCCGGTTGTTCAGGGTGCCACCTCAGCTCGCGGACCGCGAGGCGGTAACGGTCCGTGGCAGCGAGCGTCACCTTGTCGTTGTCGATCTCCATACGCACGCCGGTGAGCAAGGGCAAGGTGTCATCCCTGCCGGCGGCCACAGCCGTCTGGGCGACAGCGGTGGCAAGCAACTCACCCTGCACGGTCCCTGCGACGGGTGGAAGCTGCGGCAGAGTCGGATATTCGTCCACGGGCAGGGTCGCCAGCGAAAACCGCGCGCTCCCACACGTAAGCACGACCTTAGAGCCGTCGGTTGCGACGTCCACCGGCTGGTCAGGAAGGTTGCGGGATATGTCAGCGAGGAGGCGGCCCGACACCAGGGCCTTGCCTTCGTCAGCAACCTCCGCGCGGGCTTCCACTCGGGCCGACACCTCGTAGTCGAAGCTGGAAAGGACCAACCCCCTCGCGCCGGTCTCCAACAGCAGCCCGGCGAGGACCGGCACGGAGGGACGCGCGGGAAGACTGCGCGCAGTCCACGCGACCGCATCGGCGAGGACATCGCGCTCGACTCTGAACTTCACAGAAACCGCCTCCTGCTGTAGTCACAAAGCCATGCCAACGGCCTCGCGACGGGGTGCCGTGCTTGTCTTTTCCGCACGCTCACCAGGCCGGCCGCGCCACCCGCACCAGTCTTGCTTACCGCAGCGGTCCGACAAGACCCGCCTCCAGTCCTCACGTTGCGCCGAGGCCGGGAAGGCATTCGTGCACGTATCGAGTGGAGTTCAGCACGGCTACGCAGCCGCTGCCAATGACGTATACCGACGGGGTACGCCGAGCGAATATCACACGGCTGGCTCGCCATCGTCCGCGCTATCACCGGGCCTGGTCGGCTGATCCAACTGAATGGGCTCGGTCGCGACGAGATTATTTGCTTCGTTAGGCGTACACCGACATGGCGCGCACATGGGACGACGACGCCCGCGGTGAAGTGTTCGGGTCTGCTCCGCGCAGGACTGATCATTTGCTCTTGCCAACCGCGCCTTTGGCCTCTGGCGGCACACAAGTCTGGGCCGCGCTCTGAAGGCTGGCGACCGGGCGCGACCACTCTGGGTCCCGGGGTCGAGTTATCCCCAGGAGCGCCGGTGCCGATGACTTGTCTGTCTTGGAGGACAAAGATATAGAGGTACGTCGTCGTAGGTTGTGTGGATGCTGGGGACAACTGCCGAATCCTCAGCTCAAGGCGGGAAACTGTTTCCCCCGCCCCTGCGCATAGGCCTGCGAACGACGGTGGACAGCTGGGGAAGACAACGTACCGTCCACAATCGATTCCCAGGTCAGCCTGCATTTCCCACCGAAGTCCACAGAGTTTTCCCCAGGATGTGTATTTGTTCGGCGAGAGGGTCATGGTGGGCAGCGCGGTAAGCCGTGTCTGAATGGATGTCGACAGGCTCACGGTCGGCAACACCTTCGGTCTGGCGAGGCCGTGGCGCTGAGACCGCTGCCGGGGAATCCACAGTATTCGTCCACAACCTTGTGGATATGGTCGTCGCCCCGCCGTGCGGTTCATTGGGCCGGCGCTTCGTTCTGGCTCACCGTCAGCCTTGCCTGGCCTGCGACTTGATTCTGTTCGTGAGCTCAGTGACCTGGTTATAGATCGACCGGCGCTCGGCCATCAACGACCTGATCTTGCGATCCGCATGCATCACGGTCGTGTGGTCGCGGCCGCCAAACTGCTGGCCGATCTTGGGGAGGGAAAGGTCGGTTAGCTCACGGCACAGATACATAGCAATCTGCCGAGCCGTCACGAGAACTCGCGAACGCGACGAGCCGCACAGGTCTTCCATGGAGAGGCCGAAGTACGCGGCGGTTGCAGCCATGATCGTGGCAGCGGTGATTTCTGAGCCCTCGCTGTCGGGGATGAGGTCTTTGAGCACGATCTCGGCGAGATTCAGATCGACTGGCTGCCGGTTGAGGCTGGCGAAGGCGGTGACCCGGATCAGCGCTCCCTCGAGCTCTCGAATGTTCGTCGAGATCTTGCTGGCTATGTATTCGAGTACCTCGGGGGGTGCATTGAGCCCTTCCTGTGCGGCCTTCTTGCGCAAGATCGCGATGCGGGTCTCCAGCTCTGGCGGCTGGACGTCAGTGATCAGCCCCCACTCGAAACGGTTCCGCAGCCGATCGGCCAGCGTGATCAGTTGCTTGGGCGGCCGGTCACTCGAGATCACAATCTGCTTGTTGGCGTTGTGGAGCGTGTTGAAGGTGTGGAAGAACTCCTCCTGGGTCTGCTCCTTGTTTTCTAGGAACTGGATGTCGTCGACGAGGAGGACATCGATATCTCGATAACGGCGGCGGAAGCCGTCTGCCTTACCGTCCCTAATCGAGTTGATGAAATCGTTGGTGAATTCCTCGGAGCTGACGTAGCGCACCCGGGCTCCGCGGTACAGGCTGCGGACGTAGTGGCCGATCGCGTGTAACAGGTGGGTCTTGCCCAGACCGGACTCGCCGTAGATGAAGAGCGGGTTGTACGCCTTCGCAGGTGCCTCCGCCACAGCGACGGCTGCCGCGTGGGCGAACCGGTTGCTTGAGCCGATCACGAAGGTCTCGAAGAGATACTTCGGGTTGAGCCGAGACTCGGCTTCGCGCCGGGTGATCGGTGGCACCAACTCGGCGAGGATGCCACCGGCCGGTCCGGCTCCGTTGTTCCCGTCGACCCCGCCTCGGTCGCTCCTGGCGTAAGGGATCGCCTCGTCGAGCGGCGGCCTGGGGCCGGGCGGACTCGCCGATGGATCCTGGCGAGTGGAGCCGTCTCCCTCGGCATTGCCGAGAGCAAGCTCGACGGTCACCGCAATCCTGATCTCCCTGCCGTACTGCTTGGAGAGCGCCTCGGTGATCAGTGGTCGCAGCCGGGTTTCGAGAATCTCCTTCGCGAATTCATTCGGCACCGCGAAGAGTGCGGTGTCCTCCACAAGCGCGAGCGGCCGAGACAGCTGGAGGAAGGCGCGCTGCTGTGGTGGAAGGGTGTCGTCGCCGAGTCCCTCCAGCGATCGATTCCAGGCGCTCGCGAGGTCGATTGTTTCGTCCGCCATGGCTTCGGCCCTTCTCGATCGCGCGCGTGCAGGCCCCACGGTCGGCCAGTCGTCCACAGCATCGTCCACAACTTGTGTACGGCTCGTTATGGAAGGCCGAGCGCCCCCGTGGTGCCGGGTAAGCGCACTTTGTGCACATCGCAAGGCGGCCGAGCGTTGCCGCATGAACGCCTCGCGCGGAGAAGACCCGGCTGGCGGGACGCTAACAACTCCTGGGCGGTGCATCAAGCGGTTGTGCACAGGTCGTTCTTCTCGATTTGGCCAAGC
>DATBRJ010000367.1:0-4210 GCA_036560395.1 Actinomycetes bacterium
CGGCGTGGTCGGCGAACTGCTCGGCCTCGACGACGAAGTCGCCCACAACCCTCACGCTAGATCGCACCTCGCCGCGTATGCGATTGGTTTATCGACCCCCGGACGGTGCTGATCCGCACATCGAGGGCGGGTTCAACGGCCGATCAGAAAGATCAATGTTGGCACTTGCACATCGGCAGTTTCGTTTACCCGTCCGCAAATCCGGTAAGTCGATCAAGTGCTTGCAGCGGCAAATCGTGCTGGCCGAGCGGCAGATGTTGGGCATCGTAGAAGGGGTGAGCGAACGTTCAGGGACGTGGGGGTACGAAGGTCGGTACTACGCCGTGACAGCCTTCAGCGACGTCGCCGCGAGAGACGGCTACGGCTGGGAGTTGGAGGATGTCGCGCCTGCCCCGGGGCTCGGCCCGCTGGCGGAAGCCTTCCTCGACGACACAACGGGCAAGTTCACCTTCCGGTCGTTCACCGACCGCCCTCTGCCCTTCGAGGTTATTGAGCGCTTCGTCAGCGAAGCATCTCAAGGAGTCCCTCCATCGTCCTAGTACGGACGTTTCACGGAACGCCCTCAATTCGGCAGTTGCGGTCAGATTCCCGAGCGAGGCGCGGGCCTTTGTGCGGCAAGATGGGGGTCAATGCCCCGGCTGAGGCAGGCATAGGTGGCCATCCTGCAGTCGTTCCGGGAAGGGGAGGTCCTACCCGTGGAGGACAACGTGATCGGATCCACTGCCAGGAACAACGGCCAGATCGTGGTCGCCGGCGCCGGTTACGCCGGGTTGCACGTCGCCTTGCGCCTGACGGCCAGGCTGCGCAACAACCCAACGACAGAGCTGATCCTGGTCGACCGGCACGACTACCACCAGGTGCTCACTGAGCTGCCGCGGGTCGCCGCCGGCACTCGCGCCGCCGACGCGGTGCGGATCCCGCTCCACGATTTGCTGGCTGAGCGAGTCCGCTTCGTCCAGACCGACATCACTGGCTTCAACCTGGCTGACCGACAGTTGCACACCGGAGCCGGGCCGATCGGCTGGAGATGGCTAGTGCTGGCACTCGGCAGCCGGCCCAACGACTTCGAGATCCCCGGGCTGGCCGAGCGCACGCTGGCGCTGTACTCGGCCAGCGACGCTGAACGTGTGTGGGCCGCGGCCAGCACAACACTCACGGCTGCCGCGGCCGCCACCGACCCCGAGCAACAGCGCCGCCTAGCGACCGTGGTCGTCGGCGGCGGCGGCGCCACCGGGGTCGAACTGGCCGGCGAGCTGGCCGAGATGCTCCCCGAAGCAGCCAGCCGTCACGGCCTGGCGCCTGATCGCCCGGCCGTGGTGCTCATCGAGGCGGGCCCCACCATCCTGGCCGGCTCTTCACCCCAACTGATCGACAAGGCCACCAGAATCCTGTCTGACCTCGGGGTCCAGGTCCGCACCAACGCGGCGATCACGGCCGCGACCGAGGAGGGCTTCCGGCTCAGCGACGGCCAACTGGTGGAGGGCGGCCTGTTCGTCTGGGCGGGCGGAGTCAAAGCACCCGAGCTGGTGGCCGATTCGGGGTTGCCGACCGGCCACAATGGCCGCGTCAAGGTCGACCGGTACCTGCGTGTGCTGGACCACCCGGAGATCTACGTCGCCGGCGACCTTGCCTCAGTGGTGGATCCGCGCAGCGGGCACGTGCTGCCCCCGCTGGCGCAGGTGGCGCTGGAGGAGGGCGAGACGGTCGCCCGCAACCTGGACGCAGAGCTGAAAGGCCGGGAATTGGAGGCGTTCACGTTCCGCGACAAAGGTTTCGTTGTCTCGGTCGGGATGCGGCGTGGGGTCGCAGACATCGCCGGCATCGCCAGCGGCGGGCGACTGGCCCACCTGCTCAAAGACGCCATCGAGTGGGAATACCGCCAGTCCGTCAAGCACCTGCGCGGCTGGGACCCAATAGCCCGTTAACCGGGACCCATCCCGCGGCGATCGCGACAGATGCCGCTCGGCGGTAGAACGGCTCGACATGACGCCTAGGCCGCGGGGCCTCAACCGTTGCGGTACGCGAGCTTGACCGCCCAGTGAACGTCCGGATCTCAGCTTGACAGCTCGACCGGGGCATGGTCGCGCGATGAGCACGCTCCGCGGCATGAGCGGTGTGCCGCTCGGCGGCTACTTAAGACTTCTTGCAGGACCGGCGTCCGGCCAGACTCGGTCCAGGTGCTCGGCGAGACGCTCTCATTCTGCGGCCGCCCACCGGTGTCATTGGTGTGGCTCTCACATGGCTTGCGGTCTCGCCGGGTGCCGCGCGAGGAGAGGCTCGAAAGGGGTTTGTTCCGCTCGAAGTAGCGGTGCCCTCCTTGCTCAAGCCTGGCCAACTCAAGCAGGGAGGTTCGCGTGGGCGTGATCATCGGAATGGATCCACCCAAGCGTTCGGCCACGATCGAGGTCGTCGACGACCGCGGTCGGGTTCTGGCGGTGGGTCGATACGGCACGGACAAGAGCGGGTACGCCGCGATGCTCGAGGCCGGCCGCGGGTATCCGGATCGGCTGTGGGCGATCGAGGGCTGCAACGGCATCGGCAAACACATCGCGCACCGGCTGGTCCACGACGGCCAGACCGCGGTCGACGTGCCGGCGAAGCTCTCGGCGCAGGCCCGAGTGTTCGCCACCGGCAACGGCCGCAAAACCGACCCGGTCGATGCGCACTCGGTTGCCATGGTCGCGCTGCGAACACCGAATCTGGTCCGGGTCGAGGTCGACGACGACCTGGTCGTGATGGGCATGCTGGTCGACCGCCGCGACGAGCTCGGCCGCGCCCGGACCCAGGCCATCAACCGGCTGCACAAGCTGCTCTTGGAGCTCTTCGCAGGCGGGGCACCGCAATTCCTGTCCGCACCCAAGGCCCGTGCGCTCATCGCCACCATCAGGCCCCGCGACCTCGTCGGGAAGACCCGGCGTCGGCTCGCGGTCGAGCTGATCGTCGAGTTGGAGGGCATCGACAAGAAGACCAAGGCCGTCAAGACCGACCTGCACGACCTGGTCCTGGCCCGCGGATCCACCCTGATGGACCTGACCGGGATCGGGCCGTCTGGTGCCGCTCGGCTGCTCGTCGACGTCGGCGACATCCACCGGTTCGCCGACCGCGACAAGCTCGCGTCGCGAACGGCACCGCCCCGCTGGACGCCTCCTCCGCAGAGCAGACCCGGCATCGACTCTCCCGCGCCGGCAACCGCAGGATCAACCCAGCGCTGCACATCATGGCCGTCGTCCAGCTGCGCCACCGCACCGAGGGCCGCGCCTACTTCGATGCCAAGAAGGCAGCCGGTAAGACGTCGATGGAAGCGATGCGAGCGCTCAAGCGCCGGCTCTCCAACGTCGTCTACACCCAGATGCTCGCCGACCAGAAACGACGAGAGGCGACAGGCCCGGGAGGGCACTCGGGGACGACTCTGCAATCCAGCGTGACCGACCTGACCCCGGACATCGGCTCTTCGGATAAGCCACTTCCCGGACCCGCCACCACACAGCCTAAACACGTCGTCACCGCTGCGTCTTGACTTAAAGGGGAGCCATGTCAGTACGCCGAGACGGGCACACTGTTGCGGTGGCCGTTCCGAGTCGCTCGAAGACGGAAGCCGAGGTTACGGCCCAGACTGATCCCATGAGCGATCTGAAAGAGCCCAAGGCTGCACTGCGGCACTATCTCCAGTCCAATCGCGACGCGCTGCTGTGGAAGCTGGACGGTCTCGGCGAACGCGATCTCCGCATGCCCCGCACACCCACCGGCACGAACCTCATCGGCATCGTCAAGCACATGGCCAACGTCGAAATCGGCTACTTCGCCGACACCTTCGGCCGTAAATGGCCAACGCCCGACGAGCGGATCTCGGACGAGGATTTCGAGGCCGACCCGCAGGCCGACTGGTACGCGACCGAGAGCGAAACCTGCGACGGCATCATCGACCTCTACCGGCGGGTGTGGACCTTCGCCGACGCGACCATCGAGGAGCTGCCGCTCGATGCGCTCGGCCGAGTGCCGTGGTGGACGGAGGATCGCAACCCGGTCACCCTGGAGCGCATCATGGTGCACGCGATCGTCGAGCTGGCGCGACACGTCGGACACGCCGACATCCTCCGCGAGCAGATCGACGGCGCGGTCGGCCTCCGAGCGGAGGTCTCCAACCTCCCGGAGCAGCAGGACTGGCCGGCGTACGTCGCCAAGCTAACCGCCCTCGCCGAACGGTTCTGAG
>DATBRJ010000368.1:0-3850 GCA_036560395.1 Actinomycetes bacterium
CTGCGATCTGCCTCTATCATCGAGGTGGTTCTGAGGGCGCCGCCGGGTCCGCGGGAAGGACTGAGTCCACCTCCTACTACCTGATCGTTTCTTGTCATCTTCTTCACGCCTCCAGCGCGGGCCAGGAGGACGCAGTGAGGAGATGACATGCCGACTGAATCGTTTCCGTCGCGCCCCGACCTCGACCAGCTGCGGCGCCGCGCGAAGGACCTCGCCAAGGCAGCTCGTCAGGGTGAGCCGGCGGCCCTCGCCCGAGTGGCGGACTACCGGCGCCCCGGCGCACCGATCACTCTTGCCCTTGCACAGCTCGCGCTCGCCCGCGAATACGGGTTCCCTAGCTGGCCGAGGCTCAGGGAAGCGGTCGAGGCCAGCGCGGAGACAACCTCCCAGCGGGTGAGCGCATTCCTGGTTGCCAGCATCCGGGCCCATTCGAGCCTGGCACGTCGGCGCTCCTTCGGGCGCAGCGGCTGCTTGACTACGATCCGGCGATCGCGACGCACGACATCCGTACCGCCGCTGTCCTCGGCGAGCCCGGGTACATCCGCTCGGTACTGGCGGGGGACCCATCGCTCGCGGTAATGCCGGACAAGCGGCTCGGATGGCCACCGCTACTGTTCGCATGCAACTCCCGCTGGCATCAGATCGAGCCGCGCCGGTCGGCCGGGATTGTCGAGGTCGCTCGGCTGCTGCTTGAGGCCGGTGCGAGTCCCGACACAGCAGTCGGCCGGGCGCCGCGGCCCGGCCATTGCTCCGCCCTGTACGCCGCGGCCGGGCTCGCCAACCACGCGGCGCTGGCGCAGCTGCTGCTCGACCATGGCGCGGATCCCGATACAGCATCGGCTCTCTACCACTCCGCATTCCATCGCGACCACGAGACGCTCGGCCTACTGCTCGAGCGTGGGGCGCGCGCCGAGGGTCCGGCCGCGCTGGCAGCCGCGATCAGCGTGGACGACGCAGGGGGCGTGCGGCTCCTCCTTGCTGCTGGCATCGACCCGCGTGAGCCACTTCCGGCCGGGGCACTCGGCGCGTCCTACGAGGGTCGGCCGCCGATTCCACCGGTGTATGCGGCGATCGAGTTCGACTGTGGTCTCGATCTGATCCAAGCGCTGCTCGACGGCGGTGCGGACCCGACGGCGGCACCCGTGGGCGGTCGTTCGCCGTACCGGGAAGCCCGCCGCCGCGGCCGCGCCGAGCTGGCCGCGATACTCATCGCCCATGGTGCGGTTGACGACACAGGGGACATAGACACGTCCCTGGCCGCATGCGCGCGGGCCGACCGCGATGCCGCGCAGGAACTGCTCCGCCGCCGGCCCGACCTGCTCGGCCGGCTGACCGATGAGGATCATTCTGTCCTCGTCGATGCGGCTGACCACGGCAGGCTGGATGCGGTCCGCCTGATGGTCGATCTCGGCTTCCCCCTCGAGACCCGTGGCGGCGAGGACGGCGCGACGCCTCTGCACGCCGCGGCCGCCTCAGGCAGCGTTGACGTCGTCCGACTGCTCATCGATCAGGGCGCTGACATCGAGGCGCCAGACGCGACGTGGCAGTCTTCGCCCCTCGTATGGGCGAGCGTGGGGAGCGGGTTCAAGCTCGGGCATGCCGCCGATCCCGATTGGGTGGCAACGGTCCAGGCCCTCATCGACCGCGGTGCCTCGCTCGAGAACGCATGGGTACCGGGAAAGCCACCGAGTGGGGAGGTCGCCGAGCTGCTCATCGCACACAGCGTCCAACAGCCAGTCGACACCGAGCGTCTGGATGCCAGACCTAACTGAGCGCGTGGCTGGCGGCCACGAGTGTGAGTGGGTCAATTGGCGATGACCGCCCCGAGCCACGCCGCGGCGATCAGGAGGCCCGCGCCGAGCTCGATCAAGATCGATATGCCCACGGCCTTCAGCGCGCGAACGGTCGACTGCCACGCCTCCTGGTGCGAATGGAGCCGCGTGCGTTCGGCGAGGTACACGCCAAGCACGAAGCCGATGACCAGGCCGACCACCGGTACGACGACGAAGCCGATGATTCCTAGGACACCGCCGGCGGCCATCGTGCGCCAAGGCACACCGGCCTGACGCATCCGGCGCCCGGGCACGACGTATTTCAGCACCTGACTGGCGAGCAACAGCAGGCTTGAGACGGTCAATACCGTCCACGCGGCTGGGGTGCGCTCTGCAAGTGCCCAAACGAGCACCGCCCCCCACGAGAGCACTAGCCCCGGCAGAACCGGAACCACCACTCCCACGAGCCCCGCGAAGATGGCAAGCCCGATAATGACCAGTCCCGCCGGTTCCACAACAGGCATTCTCGCCGCTCCGGGCGGTGTCATACATTGCCGTGCTTGCCTTCGATCATGACGCGTGCCCGCCTAGATCGGGCTATATGACCTATTGGCACGGCTTTGCACCGCACCTATTCTGCGGGCGGACCACAGAGCGACACTGACGTCTCATCAACGGCGATGGCGCGGAGGGACGATATATGGCGGGCGGTCGACTGCCGGGCTACACCGAGGTCCGCCCGCTCGGGTC
Source organism: Actinomycetes bacterium (assembly GCA_036560395.1). Taxonomy (GTDB): domain Bacteria; phylum Actinomycetota; class Actinomycetes; order JAKEEW01; family JAKEEW01; genus DASYTV01. The sequence continues at coordinate 2,523 of DATBRJ010000368.1, forward strand.
AGGTGCGAGCGGCTCGGTCGTCCTAGCGACTGATGACGCCACAGGAGCTCAGGTCGCCGTGAAGTTCCTCTCGGACGCGGTGGTTTCCGGCTACGGCTTCCTCAATCGCTATGAAGCAGAGGCGCGGTTGCTGGCTGAGCTCTCCGACCCGAACCTCTGCCGTTTGCTCGGTTACGCTCCCGCCGCGCCGGCCGTTGTCATGGAGTTCATCCGCGGTGGCTCGCTGCGCACCATCCTGCAGACCCAGGGGACGCTGAGCGTCGAGGCTTCCCTCGTCGTGCTGAACTCGTCGCTGTACGGTCTCGCCGCCGCCCATGCCGTCGGTGTTATGCACAGGGACTACAAGCCTGGGAACGTGCTTGTCGACCTCGACGGACTGATCCATTTGACCGATGCCGGCATCACGGTGCCGCTGGCCACCGAGGCGACGCTGATGAGGACGCCCGCCTATCTTGCCCCGGAGCGTTGGGCCGGCGAGCCTGCCACCGCGGCCTCCGATGTGTACGCCGCCAGCGCGGTCTTCGTCGAATGCCTGGCTGGGCGGTCGCCGTACGCTGGCGATGACCCGGCGGCGACCGGCATAAAGCATGAGCCTGCCCCGCCACCCATGGCGGCAGTGCCACCGAACCTGCGAGGGATTCTGGCTCGCGGGCTGGCCAAAGATCAGCACCTTCGCCCATCTGACGGCAGAATGCTGGCCGCCGAACTCGCAGCGATCGCGGTCACTGACTACGGATCAGGCTGGGAACGGCGGGGTCGCGCCGAACTCGCCCACGCCGCCGCGGTGGTCGCGGCTTCGACCCAGCCACGACCCACCAGGGCGCGCCTGTCTCGCCCAGTCAGGGCGTCCCGTTGGCGGCGGCGGCGGGGTGCGACTCGTCCGGAGTCCGTCGGCTGAGAGCCAGCTTCGGCTCGCGCCGGTCCGGGCGGCCGCGGCGGGCGGCCTCGCCGAGGATGGCCTTGAGGTGGGGGTTACCCTCTCCGGTCTTGCCTGCGCGGTTCTTGGCCCTTTACTGGACGGTGGGGCTCAGCTTGCCCAGGACACCGGGTGGCCGGGGGTGGGGAACCTGGTTATGTCCAGGCCGATCTCGACGATGATCCCTGCGCGGTGGCGCGGCTGATCCCGGGAATCTCATCCATGCGGTCAGGACCTGCTTGAACAGGCGGAAGGTGTGTTCCAGGTCGAAGCGGTGCAAAAGACCGCTTCGCCTCGCTCGGACGAGGGCCGACTCAGGTACCCAGGTCCGGGTCGTACGTGTCGTCCCAGTCGCGGCGCTCGACGTCGAGGTCGAAGTCGCCCGGGGCCTCGAAGGTCACGTGGGTCGCCG
>DATBRJ010000369.1:0-10073 GCA_036560395.1 Actinomycetes bacterium
AGGGCGAGATTCCGCGCCCGAGCCGCAAGCTCATCGGGGTCCTGCGGCAGCGGGCCGGACGGGTCGGCGGCCGATGCCCTCAGCAGCCGCTCACGCCGTGCCAGGACCTTCACGAGCTCTTCGTCGTTCTCCGCAAGCCCACGCATGATTTCGACGGCTGAACTTTCTGCAGTCACCCCTCCATCCTCCCCCCGTCACTGGATCGGCTTGATGGGAGCGCCAGAACATCGCCATTCCCGGAGCCGGACGACTGGAAGCGGCGCGACGGCAGTCGGGCCGATTATGTAACGCCAACTGGCGGATGGGTCGAGGCTCGGGCTGTGATCAGGCATTTGTGCGCTCGCCTTACGCATACTGCAAAATCCTCCCGGCAAGCGCACGCCCACATGATCGTCTTGGCTGTCGTTCACTCATCCGGCGGCCCGACGAGGATCACGACGAAAGAGGGAACGGCAGCAATCGCTCCTCCCGAGCGTCAAGAGTGGCGGCGAAGGACCTTCCTTGCGCACGTGGCTGCCGTGCGCTATCCGGGTGGCTCCCCGCAGCGCGGGTCGTGTGGACGAGCACCCGCCCACACGCGCTGGGCCGCGACGTCGCGCTCGAGGGCAGCGAGCTGAGCCGCTACTTGTGCCGGGGCCGATCCGCCGTGGGCATCGCGTGAGCCGATGGACCCCTCGACGGTCAGCACCTCACGGACGCCGGGGGTCAGATGAGGCGACAGCGCCGCCAAGTCTTCGTCGGTCAACCCGGCAAGATCGGCGAGCCCCAGCTCTTCACACCGGCGGACGGCGGCACCGGCGATCTCGTGGGCGTCGCGAAAGGCGACGCCGCGGCGTACCAGCCACTCCGCCACGTCGGTCGCCAGCGAGAAGCCGGCGGGTGCCAGCGCAGCCAGACGTTCGGCGTCGAACTCCAGGGTCGCCACCATGCCGGCCAAGGCCGGCAACACCAGGTCGAGGGTGTCCAGCGAGTCGAACAGTGCCTCTTTGTCCTCCTGCAGATCTCGGTCATAGGCCAGCGGGAGTCCCTTGAGCATGGTCAACAGCGCGGTGAGATTGCCGACCAGCCGACCCGCCTTCCCTCTCGCGAGCTCGGCGACGTCGGGATTCTTCTTCTGCGGCATGATCGAGGAGCCGGTCGCGTACGCATCGTCGAGCGTTACATAGCCGAACTCCACGCTCGCCCAGATCACGATCTCCTCCGCCAGTCGCGACACGTCGACGCCGATCATCGCGAGGACGAAGGCCAGCTCGGCGGCGAAATCGCGGGAGGCCGTCGCATCGATCGAGTTGTCGGCGGCCGAGTCGAAGCCGAGGTCGGCGGCAAGCTTGTCGGGATCGAGCCCGAATGAGGACCCGGCCAGCGCCCCAGAGCCGTAAGGGGATACCGCTGACCGCTTGTCCCAGTCCTGCAGCCGTTGCACATCACGGCTCAGCGCGTGGACGTGCGCGAGCAGGTGGTGGGCGAGAAGGATCGGCTGAGCGTGCTGGAAATGGGTCCGCCCCGGCATGGCAGCCCGCCGATGGACCCGCGCTTGCGCGATCAGCGCATCTTGTACGTCGGTGACGCCGCCGGCGGTGTCCCGAGCATGATCGCGAAGATACATCCGGAGGAGCGTCGCTACTTGGTCGTTCCTCGATCGTCCGGCTCGCAGTCGGCCGCCGAGATCCGCCCCCACCCGCTCGATCAGCCCCCGTTCGAGTGCCGTGTGACAGTCCTCGTCCGTCGCAATCGGAGCGAACTCGCCGGAGTCGACCTCCGCGCACAGCCAGGCCAGGCCTTCGAGCAGTGCCGCTAGCTCCGCATCGGTGAGCAGCCCCGCCTTGTTCAGTCCGCGCGCGTGCGCGCGCGAGGCAGCGAGGTCGTAAGGCGCCAGCCGCCAGTCGAAGTGAACCGAGCGCGAGAGCCGCGCGACTGCCTTCGCCGGCGCGTCCTCGAACCGCCCGCCCCACAGTCGCATCCCGACCTCCTCGCCTTAACCGGTCGAACCGGTTCGTCGTCTAACAGGTCACCGGTTCGGCGGCGGCAGGCTGGTCACGCTGAGCTGCGCGCCGCCCGGCGTGCCGCGATCTTGGTCGGGAGGCCCCAGAGCTCGACGAAGCCTCTGGCCAGGGACTGGTCGAAGGTGTCGCCCGAATCGTATGTAGCAAGGCCGTAGTCGTAGAGGGACTGGTCGCTGCGTCGACCTGTCACAACCGCGCGGCCGCCATGAAGGACCACCCTGACCTCGCCGGTGACATGCGCGTTGGCCTCGACGACGAACGCGTCAAGCGCCTCGCGCAGCGGGGAGAACCAGAGTCCGTCGTAGATCAGTTCAGCCCACCGCTGGCTCACGGTCCGTGCGAACCGGGCGAGGTCGCGATCAACCGTTAGCGCGGCCAGCTCCTCGCGGGCGGTGAGGAGCGTCATGGCGGCAGGCGCCTCGTACACCTCTCTGCTCTTGATGCCGACCAGTCGGTCTTCCACCATGTCGATACGTCCAACACCCTGCATGCCGGCGCGCTCGTTCAGCGTCGCGACGAGCTCGCGCATGGTCACTATCTCCCCGTCTAGTGCGATCGGCCGGCCCGCTTCGAAGGCGATGACGACCTCGTCGGGATCGTGCGGAACGCCGGGGTCGACCGTGTAGGCGAAGATGTCCTCGACCGGTGGGTTCCATGGATCCTCGAGGAAACCGGTCTCGATCGCCCGACCCCACAAATTTTGGTCAATCGAGTAGGGCGAACGCTTGGACTGGTCGATCGGCAGGCCCTTCTCCTCGGCGAACGCGATCGCCTTGTCCCGGGACATGCCCGCGTCCCTGACCGGTGCGAGCACCCGGAGACCAGGCGCGAGCGCACCGACACCGACCTCGAAGCGCACCTGGTCGTTGCCTTTGCCGGTGCACCCGTGCGCGACGGCATCCGCGCCGTACGCCTCCGCCGCGGCCACCAGGTGCCTGACGATGAGCGGTCGCGACAGCGAGGACAGCAGCGGGTAGCGGTCCATATAGAGGGCGCCGGCGCGCAATGCCGGCAAGCAATAGTCGTCGGCGAACTCGTCGCGGGCGTCGACGACAACTGCCTCTATCGCGCCGCAAGCCAGTGCACGCTGCCGCACCGCCTCGAGGTTCTCACCTCCCTGCCCGACATCGACCGCGATGGCCACGACCTCAGCGCCGGTCGCTTCGGCGATCCAGCCGATGGCGACGGACGTGTCGAGGCCACCGGAGTAGGCGAGAACGACGCGCTTGGTCACTGTGATGCTCCTTCTTTACCTGCTTGGATCTGCGGGCTGCGTCGTTGCGGCCTCGATCGTCGGGCGGCTGCCATCAAACGGGCTGCGATCGCCACGAGTTGGCATCGTTTGTTCCCGAGATCGTTTCGGTTGGCGGGCGTACCAGTCATCGGTTGGACTGAGCGAGGGAGAGCAGGTGCGCGGCGAGTGCCGGCCCCCCATCCGGATCCCGGGCGATCACGAGGACGGTGTCGTCGCCGGCGATAGTGCCGAGTACGGTCGCCAATGCGGACTGGTCGAGTACGGAGGCGAGGAACTGCGCCGCGCCCGGCGGGGTACGCAGCACGACCAGGTTCGCTGACGATTCCGCGGCGACAAGCAGCTCGCCCGCAGCCCTGGCCAACCGGGTCTGGCCGGTGCCCGGTTCTGGAGCCAGCCGCGGTGTCCGGTCCCCGCCCTCGGCCGGCACGGCGTACACCAGCTGGCCCCAGGAGTCGCGGATCTTCACCGCGCCAAGCTCCTCGAGATCCCTGGACAGGGTCGCCTGAGTGACCTCGATGCGATCGGAGGCCAGCAGCCGGACCAGCTCGGCCTGCGACCGTACCGTGGTCCTGGTGAGCAGCTCGACGATGCGGCGCTGCCTGGCCGCCTTCGTCTGCGGAATCACGCTGGGCGCAACGGTGGCCTCGAATGAGCGTTTGCGGTCATTCATTGCTGCTCCAGAGGCGAGCTGAGCGAGTGCGTTGCCGTGCTGAGCGATACCGAGGGAACCGCGGCGTCGAGGATCGCCGGCAGCGCCGCGGCGAACTCATCGACCTGTGCCGTCGTCAGGATTAGCGGCGGAGCCAGGCGGATCACGTCAGGTGCCACATCGTTCACGATGTAGCCGGCATCGAGCGCGGCGGCGGTGGCCCGCGCGGCGACCGGCTGGGCAAGCGTGATGCCGATCAGCAGACCGCTGCCTCGGATGCCGGTGACGAGGGGGTGGGCCAGTGCCTCGATGGCCGCGGCGAGGTGCTCACCCACCTTTGCGGCCGAGTCCACAAGCCCGCCCCGCTCGATGGTGTCGAGGACGGCCAGCGCTGCGGCACATGCGAGCGGGTTCCCGCCGAATGTGCTCCCGTGCTCGCCCTTCGCCAGAAGGGTCGCAGCCGCGCCGATGCCTATGCATGCGCCAATCGGGATTCCGCCCGCCAGGCCTTTGGCAACGGTGATGACGTCGGGAGCGATGCCTTCTCTCTGATACGCGAACCAGCGGCCGGTGCGGCCGATCCCGGTCTGGATCTCGTCCACGACAAGCAGCGCGTCGCGAGCCGCTGTCATCTCCCGGGCGGCAGCGAGGTATCCGGGCGGCGGCGGCACGACGCCCCCCTCGCCCTGGACAGGTTCGAGGAAAACGGCTGCGGTGTCCTCGTCGATCTCGGCGGACAGCGCTGCCTCGTTGCCGTAATCGATGAAGACGACCTCGGGTGGGAGGGGTGCGAACGGCACCCGCTTGGTGGGCTGGCCGGTCAGTGCGAGGGCGCCCATCGTCCGGCCGTGGAAACTGCCGCGGGCGGCGAGCAGCTTCCGCTTGCCCGTCTTCCGGGCGATCTTGAACGCCGCCTCGATGGCCTCCGCCCCTGAGTTGCAGAAGAAGACCCGGCCGTTGGAGCCGACGCTCGAGAGCGTGAGCAGCCGTTCCGCAAGTGCGATCTGCGGCGCCGTTGCGAAGAAGTTCGAGGTGTGGCTCAGCACGCCGATCTGCTCGGTGACGGCCGCGACCAGGCTGGGATGTGCGTGGCCGAGCGAGTTGACTGCGATGCCGGCCAGCAGGTCGAGATATCGGTCGCCGTCCTCGTCCCAGACATAGCAGCCTTCGCCGCGAACGAGCAGTCGCTTCGGCAGCCCGTAGGTCTGCATGACCGACGCCTCGTACCGCGCCGACCAGCCGGCCAGCCGGCCGAAGGCGGTCATGACGGAACCACCATGGTGCCGATTCCAGCGTCGGTGAAGATCTCCACGAGAACCGCGTGTGGGAGCCGGCCGTCGACGATATGAGCCGCCGGGACGCCGCCGCGTACCGCGCGCAGGCAGGCCTCCACCTTCGGCGCCATGCCCGCCTCGATAGCAGGGAACAGCTTGGCCAGGTCCCCTGCGCGAACGCGCGGGATGATCCCATCGCCGTGCTGCCGGTCTGGGCGGCTGGTCGAGCCGTTCGCTGTGGCCGGCCAGCTGCGGTAAAGCCCTGCCACGTTGGTGAGGATGACGAGCTTCTCCGCGCCAAGTGCGCCGGCAAGCGAGGCAGCGGCCGTGTCCGCGTTCAGGTTGTAGATCTGACCGTCCTCGCCGCGCCCCACGCTGGACACGACGGGGATCCGGCCGTCCGCGAGGAGCGCGAGGATCGCCGCCGGCTCCACACTCACGACGTCGCCCACCAGGCCGATGTCGACTGCCTCGCCGTCCACGATTGCCGGCAGCTTCACGGCGGTGAACAGATGCGCGTCCTCGCCCGACATGCCGACCGCATAGGGGCCGTGCCGGTTGATCTGATTGACGATCTCCCGCTGTACCTGACCGACGAGCACCATCCGAACGACCGTCATGGTCTCTGGTGTTGTGACCCGCAGGCCGCCGGCGAATTCGGTGCTGATTCCGAGCCGGTCGAGATGAGCGGTGATCTGCGGACCGCCGCCATGGACGACCACCGGCCGAAGCCCGGCGTAGCGCAGAAACACCATGTCCTCGACGAAGGCGTCCATCAGGGCAGCGTCGGTCATCGCGTTGCCGCCGTACTTCACCACGATCGTCTTGCCGTGAAAGCGCGCCAGCCAGGGCAGCGCCTCGATGAGCGTCGCGGCCTTGGCAAGGGCCGCCTCGATCCTGGCCGAGGTGGCCGGGGCGACTGCGGAGTGAACCCTCGATGTCATGACGAATAGGCCGAGTTCTCGTGGACGTAGGCGGCGGTGAGATCTGTGGTGTGGACCGTTGCGGTCGCATCGCCGGCGGCGAGGTCGACGGTGATCGTCACGCGTCGAGGCGACATGTCGACAAGCTCTCGCGGTTCGCCGATGCCGCCGTCGCGGCAGACCCAGACCCCGTTGACCGCGACCGCCAGCCGTTCCGGCTCGAATGCGGCGTCCGTCGTGCCGATGGCGGCCAGGATCCGACCCCAGTTGGGATCCTCGCCGTGAATCGCACACTTGACGAGATTGTTTCTGGCTATCGCGCGGCCGACGGTGACGGCATCGGCCTCAGTCGCCGCCCGGTTCACCTCGATCGCGATCGTCTTCGACGCCCCCTCGGCGTCCGAGAGCAGCTGGGCCGCGAGGTCGGCGCACACCTGCTCGACCACGCGGGCGAATTCGTCGTACGGCGGACGCGCACCCGAGGCTCCTGAGGCCAGCAGGAGCACGGTGTCGTTGGTGGAGAGGCAGCCGTCGGAGTCCAGCCGGTCGAACGTCCGCCGGGTCGCCGACCGGAGGGCGCGGCCGAGATCCGCGGCTGGAACATCAGCGTCCGTGGTCAGGACGACCAGCATGGTTGCGAGGGCTGGGGCCAGCATCCCCGCACCCTTCGCCATTCCGCCGATTGTGTAGTCCCCTACTTTCCCGGCAGTCGTCTGCACTGCCGTGCCCGACGCTGCGATGGGGCGATCATCGTTCGGCTGCCAGCCAGATGGGCTCGATGTGCCGCCGACGGCAACGGCCTGCTTCTGGACAGTGTCGGTGGTCAGGATGGCGACCGCCGCGTCGTCACCCCCCGCTGCTGACAGCCTCGCAGCGGCCTTATCCACGCCGCCACGGAGCGCCCCCAACCGAAGGCGGACGCCGATCAGCCCGGTGGAGCAGACGGCCACGTCAGCGGCCGAGATTCCGAGGGTCGCCGCCACATGCTCGGCGGTGGCGTGAGTGTCACCGAACCCCTCGGCGCCGGTGCATGCGTTCGCACCACCGGAGTTGAGCACGACGGCGTCAAGCCGGCCGTCGCGCACGACCTGCTGCGACCACAGAACGGGCGCGGCCTTGACGCGGTTCCTGGTGAAAACCGCGGCCGCGGCTTTGGTCGGCCCGTCATTGACGATCAATGCGACGTCCCGGCCGGCGTCCTTGATGCCCGCGGCGACGCCCGCTGCCCGAAAGCCCTTGGCCGCTGTCACACTCATCGCGCGGCCTCGCCGTCCTCGCTCATGGCGCAACCCCGTTCGCCGTCAGCCCCGCGGTCTCGTTCAGGCCAAGCATGAGATTCGCGCACTGGATGGCCTGCCCAGCCGTTCCCTTGCCGAGGTTGTCGATCGCCGCGCAGACGGTGATGCGGCCCGAGCCGGCGTCGACAGTTGCCTGCAGGTGGCAGGCGTTGGTGCCAAGGGTCGATTTGGTATGCGGCCAGCGCCCCCCGGGGAGGACGTGCACGAAAGGTTCCGCAGCGTAGGCGCGCGCGAGTACCTCTCGTAGCGCCTCCGCGGTCAGCCTCGACCGGGCCGGCTTCGCGCTCGCGGTCAGCAGGATTCCCCGCGGCAGCGGCGCGAGGACGGGCGTGAAGCTCAGCGAGCGGAGCCCGGTGGCCTGGAGGATCTCAGGGACGTGCCGGTGGGCGCCGACGCTATAGGGGCTGAGGTCGCCCATCACCTCCGCGCCGAGCAAGTGCGGCTCGGGCTTCCTGCCTGCGCCCGAGGTCCCGGTCACCGAGGTGATGACGATGTCATCGCGGTCGACCAGGTCGGCAGCTACCAGGGGGGCCAGCGCGAGAATCGCTGCGACCGCGTGACATCCGGTCCCGGCCACCCGGGTCGCGGCCGCTACCTCGACCCGCTGCCCCGGCAGCTCAGGCAAGCCGTAGGTCCAGGCACCCGGATGGTCGCCGCCGTAGTAGCTGGCGTAGGCGGCCGGATCGGCGAGCCGGTGGTCGGAACCGAGGTCGACGATGGGCAGTTCGGCGGGAAGCTGGGCGGCAAGCGGCGCTGACGCACCGTGTGGGAGCGCAAGGAAGACGAGGTCGGCGCCAGCGAGCGCCCGCGGACTTGTCGGCTCCACCACCCGATCGACGAGGTCCGGCAGGTGCGGCTGCAACGCACCGAGCCGGTCACCCGCGCTGGTGTTGGCGGTTACCGGGCCAATCTCGAACTCCGGATGGCCCGCGAGCAGGCGCAGCACCTCACCACCCGCGTACCCCGTCGCTCCTGCGACGGCCGCTCGTATGCCCACGTGAGCACCTCCAGCTGTATGAGTATGCAGACTGTCTGAATCCCATGCAACCGTTAAGAGAGGTAACCGTCTCGCGGAGGGCCACCTTGTGCCAGGAATCTGGGACCAGGGGCTTGAGGAACGGACTTCGTTCCGCGGTGCATCACACTGGTCCGAAATGTCCATCTTCTCGATGCGCTCAGGGCACGGAGCAGTGCACCAGGGCGCGGAGTAACGCCCAGGGCGGCGAGGCTCGAGCAATTGGAGAACGACGGCAGGGGGCAGCATGGGCGCTGTGAGTCGCCGTTCGGCTGGAGTGCTCAGCCGCCTCGCAGGGTTGAGCCCGCGCCGTCGCGTGCTCGTCCTCGGCTGTGTCCTCGGGACCGCGTCGCTCGTCGCGCTTGGCGCCGTCAGGCTCGCCGACGGTGGCGGCGACGCCGCGCGGGCGGATCGTCTGGTCCCTACGCAGGCGGAGGCGGGACCGGTGGTCCTGGTGCCCGGGTACGGCGGGGAAGCTCGGACCCTGGATGTGCTAGCCGGGCAGATCAGCGCGAGCGGACGGCAGGTGAGCGTCGTACGACTGCCGGCCGCTGGAACGGGGGATCTGCACGAGCAAGCGGCTGTCGTCGACGAGTACGTGTCCGATGCGCTACGTCAGGGCGCGCCGTCGGTCGACCTGATCGGATACTCGGCCGGCGGGATCGTCGCCCGTCTCTGGTCGCAGGAGCACGACGGCGCGCACAAGGCACGCCGGATCATCACTATCGGTGCGCCGCACCACGGCACCACACTTGCCGCCGCGGGCGCGGCAGCGCTCCCCGCGGCCTGCCCGACTGCATGCCAGCAGCTCGCACCGGGAAGCCGTCTGCTGGCCGGTCTGGCAACGCCGGTGGTTAGCCCGCCGGCCTGGTTGTCGCTGTGGACCGAGCAGGATCGGACCGTCACGCCTCCCACCTCGGCTCGCCTGGAGGGGGCACTCAGCTTCTCGGTTCAATCCGTGTGCCCTGCCGTCAGGGTTGAACACTCCCAACTGCCCGCGAACCCCGTTGTGGTCCGCATGGTCCTGGCCGCGATCGCGCCCGGGCCACTGGCCGCCCCCACCTCTGCGCTCTGCTGAGGCCGCATCCGGGTGGGCTAGCTCGTGACGTCCTTGGTGGTGAAGTTCGCCCACGCGGCCGCAAGCAGCACGGCGACGTATACCGCTTGCAGCGCGATGCCGCGCTCGATGTCGCGCCACAGGATCGGATCTCGAAAGAAGTCGATCCAGGCCAGCCAGTATCGAGTTGGCAGGTACGGGCGGACCGCTGCGGCGGCATCAAGTGTGACGAGGGCGGTGCTTGTGACAAGCGCGGCGAGCGCACCCAACGCAGCGCCGAGCGAAGAGTCGGTCAAGGTTGACAGGAAGAGCGCGATGGCCGCGACGCCGAGCATCGATATCGCAACGTAGACGAGGGCGCCACCCGTACGCACGAGGAGCTCGGTCGGCGTCAGGGAGACTCCGGAAACGGTGGTGACCGTCGTTCCCGGCTGTGCCTCGAACAGCAAGATTCCGATGATGTACGAGGTCACCGCGACAGATACGACCGCCAGCAGGACGAAGGCGACGACCGCGATCAGCTTTGCGACGAGGAGCCGCGTCCGGCCCACTGGCCGGATGAGGAGGTAGCGGAGCATGCCGCTCGACGCCTCACCGGC
>DATBRJ010000370.1:0-4900 GCA_036560395.1 Actinomycetes bacterium
GTGGCGGCTATGCCGACCTCCGCCGGTGCATCCCACGATCACGCGATGGATCGGGACGCTCGCAGCAGGCCGATGTGTGGGCGGCTGACCGCCGCCGGCCGCCAGCGTTGTTGCCTTCTCACCAGTGGTGGGCGACATCAATGACCAGGCGGGAGTCGGAGCCGGGACCGGCAAGCGCGAACGCGCGGAACGGCAGCCGGGCCCGAACACCAAGACCGATGGTCGTCTGTCCTTCGAACGAGCCGGCACCCGCGACCTGTCTGAATGTGGAGAAGCCCGACACGTCGACCAGTTCGGACCTGGTTGCCGGGAACGTATTCGCGGCACTGCTCTTGTACGTCGGCGCAAGAACGATGATCTGCAGCTTGGCCCCGCCACGCAGCGGTATTGCTCTGCCAGAGCCGTCCTGCACGACCGAGGTGACGTACCCGACCCGATAGCCGGCCACCTTCCCGCGGATGTCCACCACCAGCCGGTCGTAGCAGTCGTGCCGGCCGGCCCGCACGTCTGTGATCGGCGCGGTCGTCATCGACCCGCCCCTCTTGGCCAGCGATCCCCAGGTGATCCCGCAATATGGCGGGTCGCTCACAGAGACTGACGCTGCCGCCGCCGGGCTGCCCAACCGAGCTTGGGTGCCAGCTGATGTCGATGCCGAGGCGATGGGTGCGGCGACCGCTCCCGCGATGATCAAACCAGCGACGCCGGTGAGCATCTTCTTCATGACGACCCCCTTATAGGTCACGAACGTGTCGCACTCCCCTGACGCCTGGCCGTCGAGCGTTGTTGCAGGTCAAGCCGGAAATTCGGAGTCAGACGACGACCGTGGGGGGAATCCCCCGTCGGGTCAGGTGGCGACCCGGAGCGAGTCCAGGCCGCCCGGCTGGTGCAGGGCTGCCTCGAGTCCGAGGACTCCCATGACGGTCGTCGGATTGTGCAGGTCGCCGGCCAGCACCAGCCTGACGGCGTCGTCGAGCGGCACCCAAGCGTGGACGAGGTAGGCCTCTTCGTCCTCGCCGTTGTGTCGGTCGGCCTCGGCGACCTCCGTCAGGCCGCGGGCCAGATAGATCAGCAGCGTCTCGTTCGTGATGCCGGGTGAGTTGTACGCCTCCACGAGGACATTCCACCGTCGGGCCTGCAGGTGCGCCTCCTCGTACAGCTCCCGCTGCGCGGTCTCCAGCGGCGGCTCGTCAGGGACGTCGCGCAACCCCGCCGGCGGCTCCCACAGCAACATCCCTGGGGCGTGCCGATATTGCTGAAGCAGCAACACGGCGCCTGTCGCGTCGTCGTAAGGCAGCACCCCGACCGCGCCGGGGTGCCGGACGACATCCCGCTGGACGAGGCCGCCGTCCGGCAAGCGCACGGTGTCGGTCAGGACGGTGATGAAGCTCCCGGCGAACCGGATCGTCGACGTGACGACCGGCCACCGCTCGGGTCTGTCGCGCACGTCGGTGCGCACCGGATGAGGCCCTGCGCTGTCGCTGGGGCCAGGGTTGCCTCCGGCGGTCATATGGACGGCGCCACCGCCGGGGCCGCCACGGTCGACGACGCGACCACGGCGCGACGACGGCCGAGCGCGGCGCCGATCAGACCCACGAACAACGGATTTGGCCGGGTTGGGCGGGAGCGCAGCTCTGGGTGCGCCTGGGTGGCCACAAAATAGGGGTGTACATCGGTCGGCAGCTCGATGTACTCGACCAGCCGCCCATCCGGCGACAGCCCCGAGAACAGCAGGCCGGCATCCTCGAGCTTCGGCCGATAGGCATTGCTGACCTCGTACCGGTGGCGGTGCCGTTCCTCAACATAAGGCGTCCCGTAGACCGATCGCACGATCGACCCATCGGCAAGCTTTGCCGGGTAAAGGCCGAGGCGCATCGTGCCACCCATGTCACGCTCACCAGCGACAACGTCGATCTGATCGGGCATTGTCGAGATGACCGGATGGGCGCACGCCGCGTCGAACTCAGTGGAGTTGGCGCCTTCCAGCCCGGCGAGCGACCGGGCGACCTCGATCACCATGCACTGCAAGCCGAGGCAAAGGCCGAGGGTCGGAATGCTGTTCTCCCTCGCGTACTTGATCGCTCCGATTTTTCCTTCGATCCCGCGCACGCCGAAGCCGCCGGGTATCACGACCCCATCCACGCCGGCGAGCTCCCGCGCGGCACCCTCGGGTGTCCGGCAGTCGTCCGACGGCACCCACACGATGTGGACCCGGGCATCGTTGGCGAACCCGCCGTGCCGCAGCGCCTCGGTCACGGACAAGTAGGCGTCGGGGAGATCGATGTACTTGCCGACCAGCGCCACTGTCACCTCGTGGCTGGGCTGGTGGACCCGGCGGAGGAGCTCGTCCCACTGCGTCCAGTCGACATCACGGAACGGCAGGCCGAGCCGCCGCACGACATATGCGTCTAGACCCTCGGAGTGCAGGACCTTCGGGATGTCATAGATGGACGGCGCGTCGACCGCAGCGATGACGGCCTCCTCGTCGACGTCGCACATCAGCGAGATCTTGCGCTTGACGCTGTCGGGGATGGGCCGGTCGGCGCGGCACACGATGGCATCAGGCTGGATACCTATCGAGCGAAGCGCGGCGACGGAATGCTGCGTCGGCTTGGTCTTGAGCTCACCGGACGGCCCGATGTAAGGGACCAGGGAGACGTGCAGGAAGAACACGTTGTCCCTGCCGACCTCGTGCCTAATCTGCCTGGCGGCCTCGAGGAACGGCAGCGACTCGATATCTCCGACCGTGCCACCGATCTCGGTGATGACGACATCGACCTCCGGCCCGGCCATCCGCCGGATCCTCGCCTTGATCTCGTTCGTGATGTGCGGGATGACCTGGACGGTGTCGCCGAGATATTCGCCGCGGCGCTCCTTGGCGATCACCGCGGAGTAGACCTGCCCGGTGGTCACGTTGGCTGACCCGTGCAGGTCGACGTCGAGGAAGCGTTCGTAGTGGCCGACGTCGAGGTCGGTCTCCGCGCCGTCGTCGGTGACGAACACCTCGCCGTGCTGGAAAGGGTTCATCGTGCCGGGGTCGACATTGAGATAAGGGTCGAGCTTCTGCATCGTGACCCGCAGCCCGCGCGCCTTGAGCAGGTTGCCGAGGCTGGAGGCGGTCAGGCCCTTGCCGAGCGAGGACGCGACGCCCCCGGTGACGAACAAATGCTTAGTCAAAAGCGGCGCTGCCAATGAGGGCTCCCCGTGGTCGTCCGATGCGGCGGCCTGCCGACCTGCTGAGCGATCGTGCTCCGGTTCTCCGGCCGCCTGTCCACGGGCCTCCAGCCTATCAGTGCAGGCCGGTGAGCCGCCCCTAGCCGCACCCCACCGCGGCGCGTCATGCCCGGGTGTTGCCGGCAAGCTCCCGGTAAACGGCAATGACGGCGTCGATCACGTGGGGCTCGTCTGGCCAGGTCGCCGCCTGCGCCCGCCCCGCGTCAGACAGCCGCTTGGCGAGCCCTGGGTTGTCGAGCAGAGTGCCGACCGCCGTCGCGAGGGCCTCCGGGTCGCCGTACGGGACGAGCAGAGCAGCGTCGCCGACAAGATCGGGTACACCGCCCACAGCGGTTGCGACGAGCGGCCGGCCGGCTTGGAGGGCCTCCTGGGCGATCAAGGCTCTCGCTTCCCACTGACTGGTGAGGACGACAACATCGGCCGCGGCCAGAAGATCCGGGACGTCCGTCCGGTGACCGAGGAGTCGGACCGGGAGTTCGCCGGCGTCGATTCGGGCTTGGAGCAGCGGTCGCTGCGGCCCCTCCCCGGCGATCAGTACGAGAGGCTGCGGGTCGCGGGTCTGCCAGCGGGCGGCTGCGTCGAGAACGAGGTCGTACGCCTTCTGCGGGGCCAGCCTGCCGACCGCGAGGACCAGCGGGCGATCGCCGGCGCCGAGATCGGATCTGACCTGGTCGGGCGAGCTCGTAGCGGCGGTCAAGGCCGGCGCCGCCACCTGGCCAAACCGGGCATCCGCCGCGCCCATTCGGCTGGCCCGGGCGACGAGATCGTACGACGCACCCAGCGTGACGTCGGCCATCCGGGCGACGGCTCCCTCGAGTCCGGCCAGGACGAACCGAGCCGGGCCTTTACCCAGGATGGCGTTGTGCCAGGTCACAACCAGCGGGGGGTGACCCGGGCGGTGGCTGGGACGCCGACGGCGCAGCCCTCGCGACCGCTGGGCACGATGTCGCGATCGGCGCACGAGAATTGTCGACCTGGTGGCCAGCCCGGCCATCAGCCCGGCCCGGAGGCCGTGCGCGTGCACGACCAGCGGCACCGCGTCGTGATCGAGATCGGCACTGCCCGAGTCTCGCCCGTTCCGGCCCGCGGCGAGAGCCGAAATGAGAGACCTCAAAGCGCGTACGGCCTCGAGATCGGCGCGGGGACGGGGCCGTGTCGCGATCTCGACTGGCTCGAAGGCGGCCCCCACGGACGTGAAGCCGAACGAGTCCTCAGTTGCCTGTGGGCCGGCAACGGTCACCGTGATTCCATGCTCCACCAGTCCGGCCGCGAGACCATGAACATGAGTGCCGATCCCGCCGGTGCTCGTTGCGAGCACCTCGACGACGTGCAGGGCGTCAGCGACCACCACACACCTCGCCAGGAGCAGGACAGCTGCGCATCAGCCGAACCTCCGGGTGATCGCGGTACGCATGTCGCCTGCGTCGGCGATCAGGACAACGACGCCGTACACGGCGAGAGCTACGGCGGCCGCGGCGACGGCGAGCCCCGCGCTCGCGACCGGACCCGGCGAACCGAACGCGCCCACCCACCAGCCGGCAGCCGCGGCGAGTGCTCCCCCGGCGACGCCCGCCCCGAACGCGCGTGGCAGGCCGTGCACGGCAGTCGGGCCGGCCGCCGTCCTGACCGACCCAAGCAGCAGAAGCCCCGCCATGGTCATGCCGACCGC
>DATBRJ010000371.1:0-5847 GCA_036560395.1 Actinomycetes bacterium
CGATGAGGTGGCGCGGCTGGCGTCGATGCACGAGCGGCGCCGCGCTTTGGTCGCAGCGGGCAGGTACGGCGGACGGGCAGGCCGCCAGGCCACCCGTAAGTTCCAGCACAGCGCGACCGAGCTGGCCTTCCTCCGCAATCGTGCGGGGCGGCACTCACCTGGACCCGATT
This sequence comes from Actinomycetes bacterium, assembly GCA_036560395.1. Classification (GTDB taxonomy): domain Bacteria; phylum Actinomycetota; class Actinomycetes; order JAKEEW01; family JAKEEW01; genus DASYTV01. Next base: position 171 of record DATBRJ010000371.1, read on the forward strand.
TCGCCGATCGGGAGCGCGACCTGCTGATCGCCCTCGCCGCGAGCCGCGCACACCTCCCGGTCACGCCGCTGACCACTTAGAGTCCTCCCGCCCAGGCTCTCTCGCCCCAGCCGCCCTGACGTAAGGCGCCGAAAAGGCGCCGGTCACGCCTGCACAGCGACTGCGGTCGTTTGCCAGGACGACCAGATGAAGACGCCGACACTGATGGAACCGCGAAGGCCCGCGGGTACGTCCAAGGTGCTGAATTCTTCAAGATCAGACGACGTCTGAGTCCCCGAGAGAAGCTGGTGACCAGATGGCGGTCGATGGCAGGCCGATGCCCGAGACAGGCGCCGGCGTCGCAATCCGCCGGCGGGCAGTGATCACCTTGGCCAGCGCCGCACTCGTGGTCACGGTGATCGGCGGGACCGTGCTGGCCTCCACCCTTGGAGGCGCTGCCGACCCTGGACCACCGGCAGGGTCACCCAGCCCGATTGTGACGCCGCCGGGCACCAGACTGGTCGGCGCCGGCCACGCCGCGATCGCGGTACCCGTGGAGTGGGGGACAAACAAGACCTACTGTGGGATTCCCCAGCAAGACACCGTCGTGATCGACGTGGCGATCATCGAGGCGTGTCTATCCCGCCGCCCTCGCGGCGTCGACAGCGTCGACATTTGGGACGGGCCGCCGCCAAGCCCCGACTACAACACGGACGACGCCACCGTGATCGACGGTGTGCCCGCCGAGCGGCAGAAGACCATCTGCGCTCCCGATTTCCGCGGCCAGCCTGTCTGCGTCGGGACCATCTACCTTCGTTCGCTCGGCGTGGGGTTCATGGCCGCGTCCTCGACCAGTCGGGCCGAGGTGGACCGGATCCTCAGCCGGATCCGGATCGTGCCGGGTCTGGTCGGCGTGCCGGGTGTCGACAAGATCAGGACGGATGAACAGGGCGGCGCCCAGGCGACGTATGTTGACGTCCTGGACCGGGCGGGCCTGACCGCTGAGATTCACACACGGACGGTCCCCGGCAGCCCCGCCGGCTACATCCTCGATGTCTCCCCTCCGCCAGGCACGATGGTGCGCGCAGGCACGGTGGTAACGGTGACCGTAGTGGCCGAGCCACGGGGACCGGCCGACGAGGTCGACGTGGGCACCAACTCCGTCCACTGGCCCGAAGAGGTCTACCACGCCCTCACCGACGCACAGATCCGCGCCGGCGCCACTATCAGGCTGGAGGTCGGCGACCAAATCTGGGCGTACGCGAGAGGCAAACGCGCCAGCACCCTCGCCGGCGAGCTGCACGGCACGTCGCTGGCCATCAACGACTGTAAGAAGTGCCCGAACTATCCGCACTCGTGGATAGCAGTCTCGCGGGGAAAGACCAAGATCACGCTCACGATCACCGCGGACAGTAAGCCGGTCGTGCTCGGCACCGTCACCGTTCTGGTCCGGTGACGCGGTCAGTCCTTGAGCCATACGCGCAGCGGACCGACGGTGACGAAGCCGGCGCGGTGGGCTGCCAGGAGCCCCGCGTCGTTCTCGTAGCCGACGAGCGGCATACCAGGGAAACGGACGGAGATAGCGGCGATAGCGCCAGCCCACGCCTGGTCCTCGTCGGCTGTCACGGCGAACAGGTTGGAAACACCGACCACAGAAGCGCTGCGATTGCCTATCGCGCCGGCTGCAACACCCTGATCGTCGTACGCCACCACGATGGCGACGGCCAGGTCGTTGACCAACGCCGGACGGAAGACCTCGCCACCACCGTGCGCCGCCGCCCAAGTCCGGAGCTGGTCGGGTGTCCGCACAAGGCTCCAGCCCGCGGCAACCCCGGCTGGATGCTCCGTTGGCTCGCGGTAGATCCATTCAGCATCGAAGAGCAGCCTGAAGCCCTCCGGCGACAGGTCGACCGAGGCAAAGCTGTCCTTGACGGAGCATCCAGTCGAGCTGTCCACCCGGCGAACCACATCCCCGGCCGATGGACGATCGCTGAGTGTGACGGCGTCCGGGTACAACGGCGGCGACCGTCGCTGCGCGACCCACACATCCGGTTCGAATGTGGTGTTAATACCGTGCGTTCCACACACCAGATCACACCACTCGGCGTTGTTTCTTGCGGCCGCGACAGCACGCGAATCCATTGGCGCAGCATCGCATGCCCGCTGTCGCCGCGGCCGGACGGACGAAGCCGACGGACGGGTAACGCTTCCTAGCCGTCTTGTGCCGCGGCAGCCCGGCTTAGGACCTGGTCGAGGGGAACGTCGGCGCCGCAGCGGCCGCACGATTCCGGGCCAGGTTGGCCCAGATCCCGGCGAGCCGTTAGCCGCAGACGATAGTTCCTCAATCGGCGGCAACGCTGAGATCTCCGTCTGACGAGTTGCGGCACTCGTGCATTCGGTCCGCCGCCCCACTACGTTGATGATCTGAGGATGGGAGGACAGCCATGGAAACCTTGTTCGGTGTCGCGGCGCTCCTGGCCGGCATCGGTGTGCTATGGCTCTGCTTCGCCCTAGGCGTCTACTACTTCACCCGCACCGGGCGTGAGGGCATGCGGATCCAGCGGATGGAGGACGAGCACCGCCAGCAGATGCTGCGAGAGCGGCCGTAGCCCAGCCCGATCGGGCTTCTCAGCGAGCCGCGCTGCCGTCTGTGCGGTCTGCGCCGTCTGCCGCGCTGCTCCGCAGCCGCTCCCGGAGCACCTGGAGGAGGTCGCCCGGCTCCGGGCGGAGAAAGCCGTTCTGCTTCGCCTGAGCACCGAACCTGCCGTGAACACCGAAGTCCCGGCCGGTCCGGCCGTCCAGAGGCTCCCATAGATTGTGGGGCCGCCGCGGATCCTCCGGCTCCTTCGTCTGTTGCGAGCTGTAACCGGCCCGTGCCAGGTAGCGATCGAGAAGACCGCCGGTGACCTTGTTGGCTGCGACCGTAGCCACCGTTGTTCCGCCGATCCAGTACTCGCGCCGGCCGGGGTGCTCCGAGGCGTACACCACAGCCCGTGCGGCGACCTCGGGCGCGTAGATCGGCGGCACGGGCTGTGGTCGATTGGGAAGGCGCGACAGCACCCAGTCGAACTGCGGCGTATTCAGGGCAGGAAGCTGGACCATGGTGAGTCCGATCTTCCTGCGGTCGTGGAGGAGCTCGGTGCGCAGTGACTCAGTAAAGCCCTGGATCGCGTGCTTGGCGCCGCAGTACGCCGACTGCAGTGGTATCGCCCGGTACGCCAAGGCTGAGCCGACCTGGACGATCACGCCGGCGTCGCGCGGGATCATCCGGCGCAGCGCGGCCATGGTGCCGTAGACGGTGCCCAAGTAGGTGACCTCCGTCACGCGGCGGAACTCGGAGGGCTCGACCAGGTGGACGGGCGCGAACACCGACACAGTCGCGTTGTTGACCCAGACGTCGATCGGACCCAGCTCTGATTCGACCCGCTGGGCAGCAGCCTCAATGGCATCGGCGTCCGCGACATCCGCCGGGATGGTCAACGCCTGCCCGCCCGCTTGCTCGACCTCCTTGGCCGCACCAGTCAACCCCGTCTCGCCGCGGGCGATGAGGCCGACCATGTCGCCCCTGGCGCCGAATGCCTGCGCGGTCGCTCGCCCTGCGCCCGCGCTCGCCCCGGTGACGACTACGACCTTCGGCCTTTGATCAACGGCCATGAGTCCGTCCTCCCTGCAGCGGCACGGGCACCGGTCTACCGCAGCCAGCCGCGACCAAACGTCACGGCAACTCCCCGCGATGCAGTTGTGCGTGGCCGGTGGCGCAGGCGGACGGTGGGCTCAGGCGGGGACCTCTGCCAGAGCGGCAGCGGCAACGGCGGCTCGCCGGGCGTGAACTGCGGGAGCCAGCGCAACGATGATCGCTGCGGACGCGGCACAGAGGACGAAGCAACCGGCCCACAGCGTCACCTCGCCAAGGCTCTGGAAGACCTGGGTGCCCGCAAGCGGCGCCACGAAAGCGGCCGCGCCGAACGCGACACCCACGGCGGCGCTATAACGGCCCCGCAGAGCGGATGGCGCAATGTCGACAATGAGCGCGGGACCGACCGCGTTGAAGCCGATCTCGCCCAGCGTCCACACCACGACCGTGGCCGCGAAAACGGGCAGCGTGTTGGCGAAGGTGGTCAGCCAGAACCCAAAGCCCATGATCAAGGATGAGCCGACGAGGAGCGGGATGGCGGCCAGCCGATCGACAACCCACAGCACGAGCGGCTGGACGGCGATGACGGTGATGGGGTTCAGCGCATAGACAACACCGAAATCACCTGGGCCGTATCCATCAGCGCGCATCGCGAGCGGAAGGGTCACCAAGTGCTGCATGTAGACCACCGAGGTGAGCAGCACCGAACCGGCCAGGCCGAGGAGCACGCCATCGCGCAGGACACGGCCGTAGCCGTGACCGTCGTGACTTGCAGTTTCGACCTTGGTCTCAGGAACAAAGCGCGCAATGAGCAGCGCGAAGATCAGGCAGGTCGTCGCGTCCAGAACGAACAGCAGCCAGAAGGACCGATTAGCGAGATAACCCCCGGCCACGCCGGCCACCGCAACACCGAGGTTGATGGCCCAGTAGAGGAGGGCGAACGCCCGTGGCCGGCGCTCGGGCGTGACCAGGTCGGCCACGAGGGCGGACACAGCAGGCCGATATGCATCGATCATCAGTCCGGCAATCACGGCCGCAACGGCGATGAAGACCAGGTCTCGCGCGGCCGCGAACAGCATGAACGCTCCCGCGGTGCCCAGCATGCTGCCCACCAGCGTCGCCCGGCGCCCGACCCGGTCGGCGAAGTAACCGCCGATTGGCTGCGAGGCGAACGAGCCGAGCCCGAAACAGGCGACCACCGTGCCGACCGTCGAGACGCTCAGATCCCGCGGGCCAGCGAGGTAGAGGGCGAGGAATGGCTCGACGAAGAACCCCACCCGGTTGACGAAGGTGCCCGCGAGCAGCACCCAAAACGGCCTCGGCAGCCCCTCGACCGTACGAACCCACCAAGCTCGGAACACGATCAATGACGCTATCCGGCGGCACCGACAGGAACGGGGCGCCGGCCCTCCATCGCTGGCACCGCATCCAGGGAAGGAGGACCGTCAGCCGGAGACACCAAGACGAGCGAGGATGAGCTCGCGTACGCGAGTGGCGTCGGCCTGACCGCGGGTCGCCTTCATGACCGCACCGACCAGTGCACCAGCCGCAGCGATCTTTCCCGACCGTACCTTCTCTGCGATGTCCGGATTCGCCGCGATCGCGTCGTCGACGGCATCGGTGAGTTCTGCGTCGTCACTCACGACTGCCAGGCCCCGCGCGGCGACGATCTCGTCCGGTGAACCGTCTCCGGCCAGCACGCCCTCGATGACCTGCCGGGCGAGCTGGTCGTTCAGCTTGCCCTCCGCGACCAGCTCGACCACCCGCGCGACATCGGAGGGGCCAATGGGCAATGCGGACACCTCGGTCCCGGCCTCGTTGGCGTGGCGAGCGAGCTCTCCGAGCCACCACTTCCGCGCCTCGGCCGGAGGTGCTCCGGCCGCGACCGTCGCCTCGACCGAATCGAGCGCTCCGGCGTTGACCAGCGCGTCCATGTCGCGCGGGGACAGAGCCCACTCGTCGGTGAGGCGCTTGCGCCGTGCGGTCGGCAGCTCGGGAAGCGACGCGCGCAGCTGCTCAACCCACTCGCGGGACGGGGCGAGCGGTACCAAGTCGGGGTCGGGG